>NZ_AP024861.1:2421345-2724013 GCF_024346755.1 Vibrio aerogenes
CTTCGGTCACCGAAGTAATCCGGAACGGACGTGGCTGAACCTGATCAGAACTCAGGGCCCACATCGTCCCCACCACCGGCAGCACGTCCATCGTTGCAACGGACAGGGTATGGCCTTCAACCGCCAGAACCGCCGTGGTCAGAATCCCGCCGGAGGGCAGGACCACCGAGAGCTCATAATCCGGCTCAGGGTCAAAGTCATCCGGCAGCGCATCAACCGTGATCGATCCCGCCGTCACGCCGGCAATCCGGCCTCCCAGCCGAATACCGGCAATATCCGGATCCAGCACGTTGACCACATCACCGGGACGCACGCCAAGCTGGTCGAAACCACACCGGTACGAAATGGTTTCCGGTTCATGCCATTCGGCATCCAGGGTCCAGCGGCCAATACGACGGGCCTGACCACGGGAAGTACATCCCACAGCAACGACATCGGTCGTTTTCCAGCCAATCGCCTGCATCGCCTCCCTGTCTTCAACCACTTCCACATTCAGCCGGTAGTTGTCTTCGGGATCATTCCAGGAGACCAGCGCAACACTGTGCCGCTCCGAGGAAGAATTTTTCCCTTTGTAAGTAAACAGGCCGTCCACCACATTGGCCGCCGTGATCAGTTGCGTCGCATCCTGCGGCGCATCCTGAACCGGCACGACCTGCCCGGCGCCCCAGTAGGTCATGCCGCGGAATACCGTTGCCAGATTTTTGACCACGGCAAACGCATCCTGCTGTTTGGCCAGATAAATATTACAGGTATAGCGGGGCTCTTTGCCGCCATAGCCATCATCAACCAACTCATCACAGTATTGGCCAATGGTATAAAAGTGACCTTTACTGATGGATTCAGCACTCACTTCCTGTCCCAGGCCATAGCGCGTATTGGTGATTAAATCGTACAGAACCCAGGCCGGATTATCAGTCCAGGCCATTTTAAACCGGCCATTCCATATCCCCTGATAAGCTCTCGTCTCCGGGTTGTAATTCACCGGGACTTTCACTTCCATGCCCGACCAGATCGCCGAAACCGTCGGCATACTACCACTGAACTGTTTCGCATCAATGGTCACACCCAGCAGCGCACTGTTCGGATAATAGAGTTTGGCATCCGTAATTTCGGTATAGCTGCTCCAGTAGGTCTGATTCGAGAGGGTTGCCGAAGTACTGTCCGGTGTAGTGCGTCCGACCCGGATGTCCCAGGGCGCCTCACCCGTCAGTTCAATCCGGTAGTCCCGCTGATAATCGGAGACGGTTTTCCCGCTAATCGTATCGGTCACTACACGGGTCCAGCCTTCACCTTCAGCCCGATAATCAATGTAAATACCGACCGATGAGCCGTGTAAATCCCCCGTTTTGGCATCCTGATTTGTCAACCGCGGAATCCTGACGGTCACACGGGCCGCATCGATATCCGACTGAATCGTCCGGGTCACCGGGTTGCTGTAGGTGACTTCCATGCCCACAGACACCTGATTTTCCACGGCCGGAAAACCGGGTAAATGTTCCTGATGAGGGTTTCCCTGCCGGATGGCGAGGTTGACCCCCTGAAAATTATAACTCCCCTGTTCGCTTTGCAGGGGGGTGCCGTCGATGAGAATATCCTGTGCGCCCCGTTCCGGCCCTTTGGTCGGGCCTTCAGAGACAAGGAACAGACATCGGCAGGTAGCATGACTCTGAAGCGTGTTCGGGTCTTCTTTGGCAACCCGGCCACTGCTTTGCCCTGACTTTCCGCTGCTACCTTTTGCACCTTCTATATGGTAATCAGGTTCTATATGGTAATAAGGTTGCATCAGATAATTTGCTCCGTCGTTAATCCTGTGGAGATGATGTGGCCACCCACTTCCATTTTTCCGTAAAGCAGAGGCCTTGCGACACCTTGCTCAACCGTGTTTTTCGCACCGTTAAACAAGTATGAATTCCGGCTGTCAACAGACTCACGCTCTTCATAGCCGGACAACTTCAGATCCATACATTTGACAGCAAGCATCCCGCCTATCAGCACTCCGGCTCCCACCAGAGCACCGGTCACAGCACCCGCTGCTGCCGGATAAAAATGCAATGACTGACACCCTTGCAGATGTAAGTTCTCTTCTGTCACGAACGAACCCTGATCATTTTCAATCGTATATTGACCGGAGAAGTAGCACTGCCTGAATCCGGGTACAACTTCGCAGAGAAACTGAATGGCTTCATACGGACTCTGCACATCAATTGCTTCCGGACATTCGAGCCGGGCTAATTCGCCGTGGAGATGAATTTCAACCATGGTAACGAATCCAGTATTTGATATGTTTTAACCAAGGAGTCACCGGTGTACGACAACTCAGACGATCAGGGGCATAGCCATATTGGTTGCCTAATTGATGCAAAATGAGTCCGTGACCCGTATAAACTCCGCCGTGATTGATCTGTCTGGAGGCAATCGCAGCAAGAAAAACATCCCCCGCTTCCACTTCAGACGGTTCAATCATGGAAAAGCCTTCCTGCCGGAAGTACTTTTCGTACAAGTCTTCGCCGGATTTCCACCATTCCCAGCGACGCGGATAATCATTCAGTGTTATCTGGCGGTGCTGAAAAAAATAATCGCGGATGATGGCATAGCAATCGGTGACACCATGACGGAAAGGCCGCCCGGTTAAGGGCGTCATCCCCGGCTTTCCCCAGCCAAAAAAGTCCGTGACGCGACCGTGGTCAACATTGCAGATGTACCAGGGAACCCCGGTCGCAATCTGGCCCTGCATATCCATCATGGATGGGAAATGATTGCCATCCGGATGGGAGTGCACAATCGCGAGAATGTTGTCAGCCCGGGCTTCAATCATCGCCTGGTGGCTGATTTTGAAATGCTTGTCCGGTGTGGGAGAAACATTTCGCTGAGGCGCATACCGGTCAGAAAACACAAAACCGCAGCTCTCTTCGGGATAACAGGCCAGCGCATGCTGCTGTATATCCTGAATGATTTCTTGTCTGAGCATCAGCTTTTCCTTACCCGGGCCACGCCCGGAAAGCCATCAAAAGGCAGAATGCCGTGTTCACCAAAACGTTTTTTGCAGTCGGCCAGTGTTTTTCCACACGCATCAGAAGCGGCATCCGTACTTTTGCCCTGCGCATTAAAGCAGACCACACCGGTATAAGGGCAGGTTGCATCACCGTAATCAAATTCAGCTTCTCCGGCATCGTAAACCCGGTAAATACTTTGACAGTAATCGCGGATCACCTGCCTGCGCGGCAGCTTCACGCCTTCCTGATCAATCGCAGCCACCAGCTCCCATTCAACCGATGCCCGGGTCTGAACCGACTTGCGGTTCACCACATAAATATCCGGCGGAAACGTCTGTCCCGGATCTTCATCCGGTTCACCGTCCAGATTGGTGGCAAAAATCCTCTGGCGCACCACACGGGCACCGATCAGATCATCCGTCTCGGCGATCACCGGAATCAGGGCACTGTCGATATTACTGATTCGCATCGTCGGGCGGGGAATTGACCCTGTGGTATTGAAACCGAAGCCAGACACGTCAATCGGCAACGGCGTATATGTTTTACCCGCATGGACAACCGGCTTGCCATCGCGGGGCCCCGTGACAAAACGGAGCGTGCCTGTTGAGGTTGTGACAGAAAACATCTCGACAATCGCCGGCAAAGACGTTTTCTGAACCGTTTCTGTGTAGTTCATAGGCTATAAGACTTCGTAAAAGTCGCTGAAATGTCGTAGTAGTTGGCCGGTTTGGGGGAAACTGCGTATTTTTCACAGATCCACAATTGTGTCTGACCATCCCAGGGGGTCCAGTAAAAGGGAGTCACACCGCCGTGTTTCATCAGAAAATCAACCAGCGTGTCCCGTTCACTCTGTGTCAGTCCGGACCAGCTTAACGAATAACTCAGCTGAGTATTGTTGATGCCCTTAGGCATTCTTTGTTCATAACCATCTCCGAAAGAGACGGAAACAACGTCATGAGAAATCGATGCACCAGAGTTATAATCCGGGCAAAGATCGGGAAAGGTTTCTCTCATCAGGATACCTCATTCTGTTGGTTCAGCATGCCCCCGGAACGTTGCTGATCGGTAATGAATTCAGCCATCAGTCCCTGCAGCGTACTGCGGACCTGCTGAGCCGTTTGCCGGGCAGAGCCATCGGTCTGGCCGGAAATCTGAATCACAGGCGCAAACGACACATGGCTGGTGGAAGATGCAGCGCCGGAGGTTTGGTCTGCGGTTGTCCGGCGGCTGGTGACCGAAGCCGGGCCGGCAATCAGTTCCGGACCATATTCACCCACCAGGCCAATTTTCCCTGAAGGAATGTGTCCGCCGTGATCATAAGCACCGGAGAAATTCGCTGAACGAATCGCCTGAATATTGGCCATACCAGCAGCGACCGCAGCCGCAGCCGCTGCTGCCCCCAGAGCGGGGCCGACGTAAGGAATACCGGCTAACGCAGCATAAGCCCCCGTCGCCGATTCATAGGTTTTCATTGTGGCCTGCGCCACCGCTGCTGCCTTGGCAATTTTGGATTGTTTCCCGCCGGAAGTGACGGCTAACGCCGCGATGTTGTTGAAAAAGTCAGTGGCGCTTTGCAGCCGGGTCTGTTGATACTGACTTTCAATCTGAGCCTTTTGACTCTCGCGCTGCTCAGTCAGGTCCAGCTCGAGACCGGTTTGGCTGTCATACTGCTGACGGGTCGCATCAAGCGTTCCGTCTGAAGCACCATCAGCACCGGACTGAGTCGTCTGATCCGATGGAAACATCTGGTTGAAGAAAGACGTCGCACCATCCCAGCCCAGCCCGGAAAATACATCCCCTAACTGCCGAAACTCATCAAACAAGCCTTCCGGTACCAGCGTATCGACAATCTGGCTTTTAAAGCTGGAAGTGAGTTGGCTCAACATGTCATCGAACGGCCCGGCACCCACATCGAGTGCATCATCCCACAGACCACTCAGACCTTTCTCCTGAATGCGGCTGGTAAAATAGTCCCATCCTTCATCAAGCTGATCGAAGAAATCATCCACACCATGAATATCCTGCATGAAATCTTCCGGCAGCAGGTCTTCTTTGAGTTGATTGCCGTAGGCTTTACCAAAGTCTGATGCAAAGTCTTTCAGGGCATCGGTGCCGATTTCTTTCGACTGAGCCACAATCTGATCCAGCCCCTTATTTTGTACGTTGCTGATCAGGGTTTCCCAGTCGGAGGCAAACTCAGAGAGTTCCTGAGTCATCGCATCCAGCTGTTGGCTGGTTTGCTCCGGAATCAGATCTGAGAAGACCCCGCCGCCCTGCTTTCCGGTTTGTCCGGCTGACTGGTTCAGTTGTGAATTTAAAGCGGCGAAAGCTGAGGTCAGTTGATCCGCTTTCTCCAGCATGGCATCCGGGATCAACCCGGCAAATAAGGCATCATCTTTATATTGTGCCAGGGTTTCGGCCAGTGAACTGAATGCCGTTTCCCCGGTTTGAACCTCCTTCTGAATTGTGTCACCAAACCCTTGTCCAGCGGTTGTATTCAGCTGTTGAAAGGCCTGGTTTAAATGAACGGTACTCTCTTTGGCTGCCGTCAGCTGTTTTTGCAGCGCGTTCAGCGCCTGACTTTTGGTCACAACACGGTTAAGGTCAGCGAACGCAGACTGCATGGCTTTCACGGGTTTGGATAGCCCCTGAAAAGCATGCGTTAATGCTGTCGTTGCCTTTTCTGTCTGCTGTGCCTGTTTCTCTAGCTGAGACAGACGACGAACCGATGCTGCAACTTGAAGCGTGTTGATTTCTGTCATGAATAAGTGCTCCTGTGAATGCGGTCCAGCGACCGCAAAACATCCACTTCCCAACCGCGCAGATTTCTGTGGGTCATCCGTGCCCAGGAATGAATCTCCGAAAAAGAAAGCGCTTCACCTGAGTGAAGCTCCTGAAACCATTCCCACAGATACGTCAACGCATCGGGCAACTCAGGGTGCTCTGCAAGCCTCTCTGGTTTTTTGCCCGTGGTTTTCCATACCTGAATCAGCGTCTGCCGTTGCGTTACCCGAGATCCGGGCGGGATTTGGCTGAGCTGCCGTTCGCTGACTGCGAACCGGAAAAGCTGCTCAACCTTTTGTCGAAAAAAAGTGCTCGTCTCGCAGCCAGCTGATCAACCTGATCAGCAATTTGCGGCGCCTCAAGCAGAAATGCTTTCACGTTTTCCGGTGAGCATGCC
Organism: Vibrio aerogenes; assembly: GCF_024346755.1. Taxonomy (NCBI): domain Bacteria; kingdom Pseudomonadati; phylum Pseudomonadota; class Gammaproteobacteria; order Vibrionales; family Vibrionaceae; genus Vibrio; species Vibrio aerogenes. The sequence goes on from NZ_AP024861.1 coordinate 2,427,520, forward strand.
TGCTCAAAAGACCAGTCCAGCACCAGAGAAGCAACCAGCGACAGTTTTTTGTCCTTAATCGCCTGTTGCTTTTCTTCCTCATCCCCGATCATTGACAATTCCATCGCCTGTCGCTTCGCTTCTGTTTCCGCTTCGCGAAAAGCATCCGAATCAATGCCCCGGATCACTAAGAAATGCTCAGTTTTAGTCCCGTCCGGCAAGGTTAAAGGCAATCGCACCCCTTCATTCGCTTTCTGACGGGTAAAAAATTCATTCATTTCATGCATCAGGCTGCCTTTCTTTTGATCACAATGTTGGACTGCTGAGTTTCATCAAACAGCGCCTGGAATGGCAGTGTCAGCTGAATTGAACCCTGACCGGAAACGTCAGGCTGACCGCCATTATATTTAATGCGCGGAATCACAAAGGTGTAGGCATTACCGGCATCATCGGGCAAAGTAAATTCCAGACTGGTTTCAGTTTCATTGATGAACTTATCCAGCAGCGATGCGCTTTCGAAATAAGCCGTCATTTGTCCGGACAGATTCGAACGGCCAATTTGTGGACGCATCGTTTCTTTCGAACCAATAATAAAGCGCGGATCAATACCGTTTTCCAGCGTCAGCTGAATTTCAGTCACGACACCAATGTCTTCACCGCCTTCTTTGAGTGTGCCGGTAAAAGAGTTAATCACCGATGTTGTGGTTGCTGTGCCGGATTTCATGCCCGCTGGCGCCTGAGTCGCTGTCGATAAGCCTTTGCCAACCATTGAGAACGTGGCTGAAACGACGGCGTCCGGCGTCACCTGTAAATTCAGTGAGTTCACTTCAACACCGGTAAACATGTGATAAGGTTTATCCGATTCAGCCAAATCAGAGAAGTGGCGCAGCACACTGAAACTGCGGCGTGTTGTACCCGCTTTCAGAGAATCGTTGCCTTTCTCTGCATCTTCTTTCCAACTGCCGAGCAGGGAGGCTTCCAGCAGCTGGTCGAAGCTGCCAAAGCTCAGCTCTGTTGAAATATCGCCGCCCACCTGCGATGTGCTGTGGTGGAAATCAGCGATTTGCCGGTCAGCACGAATCTCTTCAGACTGCATGGTATTTTTAGTCAGCGCCAGTGTGGTACCGGTATGACGAATCGGTGTGAATTCCGGACTATCAGGCGTCACACCATAAGTAGATTCAGGGACAAGACTCATTTGATGACGAGAAGCGTCTGCCATAGTATTTTCTCCTCATGCCCACATGGACATGTTTGTTGATATAAAAGTGTATGGATGAATAAACGTCTATGAATGAATAAACGTATATGAATAAAGAAACGTATATGAATAAAGAAAGAAAGGCGGCCCATCAGGCCGCCCTGAGCTCAAACCGACCATTCGGGGGAACGCAATGATCCGTGCCCTGGCGGACTCCGAACCATGCCGTGAATGATTGATCTGAAAACGAAAAACCCCGGACCAGTGACCTTACACCGAATCCGGTGAAAAGCCCTGTGCCGGGGTTATCTGGCCATCCGGACGAATCACGTTCAGATGACCTGGATACAAAAACGCCCTGAAGTGGTGACTTCAGGGCGGATGTATTGAGACTATGGAATATACTATATATTGCTGTGCACAAATATGCAATGGTTTTTTAGAAAAAAGTTTATTTTTCTAAACAGATTGAGTTTAACTTTCTGATTTATTTCCTGTTTTAGATAAGTCGATTACCGCATCAATCCACGCCGTTCCGGATTTCACCAGGATCGTTGCCTGACGTCGGTCAAAATTCATCTGTCTGGCAACATAGGAAATATTTCCCCCGGCAAAGAAATAGAGTGTCAATGCTTTTGCCATCTGTGGATCACGCTGATTCAGCCGGGCGATTGCGCGATCAACCAGCATTGCATCTTCTTCACTAATCATCGGAGACGGCAGTCCGTTTCCTAATAAGCGGGTGAAAGGTGAACATGAGGCATAGCCAGCCACACCTTCCCGGTTATGACGTATCCAGCAGACCCATTGTTCAATCAGCCAGTCGGTGGTATGAATGATTGTGTTTGTCATTATATTTACTCCATTAATTTTCCCGTTTCCGGCATTAACGATTGGGGATATCGACAAAAAATGCTAGGTTAAACGGATCAGAAAACAAGATGGTTTAGAATTCCAAACAAACTATCGCAAAAGCAACCTGATGTCTATAAAACAAAACACATAATCAAGAAAAACAAACCATGAGTGCGTCAGAACGAATCAAACAAAGAATGCAGGCTTTAGATTTAAAAGCAGTCCATATCGTCAAGCTCACGGGGGCTTCAAAGGGCTCGGTCAGTCAGTGGGTCAATGGCGCTTCGAAGCCGAGTGGCCGGAATCTGATTGCTTTGTGCAAAGTCCTCCAATGCCAGCCTGACTGGCTGCTGTTTGGTGATGAATCCGCACCATCCGGTCAGTCAGAACACGGCAATGCATCATGGCTGGGAGAAATGGAACCCTGGCACAGTCAAACTGCATTATCCCCGGATGAAGTAGAACTGCCCTTCTTTACCGAAGTGGCACTCTCTGCCGGCCATGGTATGGTGGAAGTCCGGGAAAATCACGGGCCTAAGCTCCGGTTTGCCCGCTCGACATTAAAACGTCAGGGGGTTGATCCGGGGCATGCCGCTTGTGTAAAGGTCAGTGGCAACAGTATGGAACCCGTGTTGCCTGATGGTGCAACTGTCGGTGTCGACACCGCAAGTACCACGGTGACCGACGGTAAAATGTTTGCTATCGATCATGACGGTATGCTAAGGGTTAAAACGCTGTACCGTGTACCGGGGGGTGGCCTGCGTATCCGGAGCTTCAATCACGAAGAATATCCTGATGAAACGTATTCCGGCGATGAAGTGCAGCAAATTCGTATTATCGGTAAGGTATTCTGGTATTCGGTACTGGTTTAGTGAGCCAACCCGTTTACCGTTGACCCGCAGCAGCTGCCCTATTCATCTTTTGTCTTTGGATGTTGCTGCTTCACCTGCGCAATTTCACGAAATGCCGCCGTCTGCAAAAAGTGCGAGCGATCTTTATAAGCCGGATGCTGTTTGACCAGATTATCAATTTTCTTTAGCAGCAATTTGGGTAACGTGACGTTCTTTTTCACTGCTCCCCCCAGATAAGGCTCAAGATCAATGTCAATCACAGCCCACGCCCAGCCCTGATAAGCTTCATCTTTCTGCCAGTCAGACAAAGACCCGGCCGATGGTGGCACCTGTTCATGCTCGGCTAAATCTTCAAGATAAAATTCAACGGCTTCTCTGGCATTGGCTAACGCTTCTTCTAATGTATCCCCCGCCGAGAAACACCCCGGTAAATCAGGAAATACCACGCTGTAAGCGTATTCTGCATCTCCGGTTTCAATCGCAACTGGATATAACATATTTGGCTCCTTTCTTGTTCTTCTGACTGATTGGATTAATGGGTATATAACCCTGCCTGCTGCATTAATTTTTTCACCAGTCCAATCTTTAAATCTTTCTTTGGATGCGGAACAATCACCGGATACTGAAACTCAGGATGCCGGAATTTATGGTGGCTGCCTCTGATACCGATCAGTTCCCACCCGTTTTTATGCAAAAGTTTTATCAACTCAGTACTACTCATTCAAACCTCCCTGAGAGCACCAGGGGTTACTATAACCCCATATAATAATAATGACAACATAAATAACCCTGATAACTCCAAAAAATTCTCATTGTCGCTATTATTTCAACATGACCTGAATAAATTTTGTTGCAACGCAAGAGCGTTCACGTCTCGTGTGAATTCAAAAAAATAAGGAAAAATGGAACAAAAGTTGTGTAGGAAAACAGACTCAGACCATACTTTACTGACATGAACAGCAACGCTGAATCCAGCTTTTTTATTCAGGGAGTTCCCAATGCCGATCGCACATTGCATCCTTTCACCTGATTTGCAGCCAGCAGAAAATCCACCGGACCTGATTGGACGCTGGGGGAAGTACGCCGGAAAAGAAACCTCAGACATGACGGTAACATTTACCCGCAGTGAGAAGCAGTTTGGTCATCCGTATGCCGTCATCGCAACGCTATTTCTGCCTTCCCTGTGGTCTGCAAGCGCAATGAACGCACTGCAAACCGGGCTGTCTGAGGCACTGGCGGTCTGTTTTTCCATCGAGCCGGCGCAGATTCTGGTCATGACTTCGGTGATTGAGTCCGGGTTGGTGGTTGAAGGTGGAGAGGTAGTGATGTGGTGATGGGTCGCAGGGGAAGTCACTGAAGGAAGGATGAGGACAGGCAGCGCCGACTTCTGAACACCTCATCCAGCTAAAACAGTCTTTGAATAAAGAAAAACAGAATGATCTGTTTTTCCCATCAAACCTGTATCAACTGTGTCCTAACAGACTGATTTTATTGCTAAGCTGATAAACCGGATAAAGATGAATCCAATTTACCGGCTTTCTTGTTAATTGGGTCTGTCTATTTTAATTTTAGCTAATGCACTTCCACCCTTTGTAACATTTTATTACTGCTCGAAAATCTCTTTTTCCTTTTCATATATGACTTCGGCATCGAGTCGCTTGAACAATCTGCTACAATCTTCTGCAAATTGCTTCAGCACCTCCAATACGCATCCATCTACGTTTTCTACTGACATCGTACCAGTAGGCTCGACTAGAATATTGCCACAACCAATAATTTCCATATCAGCCGCATCTACTACATCAATCAATTCCCCAACAAATTTCTCAGGGCTTATTAACTGTTTTTGGTATGCCAAGTAAAGAAAACCTAGGAGTAACTGATTGTAGCGGTCGCCCAAGATTTCCCCGGTTTCTAACAAACAGTCTCTTAGAACGTTAGATACTTCATCCTCTGACGAAGCAGTAGTTAAACTAATCAACCAATCCTTCGGACATGTTGAGAGACCAATAAGTCTCTCAGACCACTGTCGAAAGAAACTAATATTGACGTAATTAGATTCTAAACACGCATATAAAACTACAAATATCGAGTCCATTAACTTTCTCCGTTAATTTCCAAAGTTCCCTGGCCAGGTTTTCTTACCCGTTGCAGGATCTTTAAGGTTCTGTCCCGTTGCCGGATCCCTTCTGTGGTGATGTGGGTTTGGATGAAACTGATCACTCTTTGGATCTGAATATCCATGGTGGCTGCGATGCGTCTGACCTACGCGCCTTCCGTATTCGTCATAATGGGTAGTGCTGTGATAGGTACCTCCCCCCCTCTGTCAGAATAGTTGCCACTGTTAAAAATTAACCAGTCATAGGGGAGGTTAAAGAGGAATGATGACCCGCTATTCACCAGAAAGAAAAGAAGCGATCCTGAAAAAAATGTTACCCCCACATTCACTTTCTGTCGCTCAACTGGCAAAAGAAGAAGGGATTTGTGAAGCAACCCTGTACAATTGGCGAAAAGCATTCAGAGAATCAGGAGTCGTTTTGCCAGACAGTCATACTTCATCTTCACAATGGTCCGCACAAACCAAACTGGCCGTTGTTGCCGACACCCTTTCTATGACTGAAGCAGAGCTCAGTCAGTACTGCCGTGAAAAAGGCCTGTACCCTGAGCAGGTTCATCAGTGGCGCAGTGAATGTATGCAGGGCTTTATGTCGGCTAAAGAAAGGGAAGCGGAAGCGAAAAAACAGGCAAAGGCCGATAAACAGGAAATCAAAGCCCTGAAAAAAGAGCTGCGACATAAAGAAAAAGCACTCGCTGAAACTGCAGCTTTACTGGTGCTGAGAAAAAAGCTCAGAGCCTTTTACGGGGAAGATCCCGGGGACGACTGACCTCAACCGAAGACAGGAAAAGTCTCATAGCACTGATCCATGAAGCCTGCCAGAGTGGTTGCCGGTTAATCAGAGCCTGTGATGAAGCGCAGATTGATTTACGGACTTACCGCCGCTGGTATCAGGGTGGAAAGGTTCAGGCCGATCAAAGACCACAGGCATTGAGACCGGCGCCGGTCAACAAGCTTTCAGAGCAGGAACGAAGGGCGATTATCGACATCTGTAATACTGCAGAATATGCCAGTCTGCCGCCCGCGCAGATTGTTCCGGCCTTGTTGGATAAAGGAGAATATATTGCCAGTGAATCGAGTTTTTACCGGGTCTTAAAAGCAGCAGGACAGCTGACCGGGAGAGGTCGCCAGAAGAGCCGACAAAAAGTTGTAAAACCAACGAGTTATACTGCGACACAGCCAAATCAGGTCCACACCTGGGATATCACCTATCTGCCTTCAACGGTACGTGGTCAGTTTTACTACCTGTATCTGATTGAAGATATTTACAGCCGGAAAATCGTGGGTTATGAGGTGCATGAAACCGAATGTGGTGAGTTGGCGTCAGAATTATTGCAACGGACAGTGTTCCGGGAAAAATGTTTTCAACAGGCGTTGGTCCTGCACTCAGATAACGGCAGCCCGATGAAGTCCCTGACACTGAAAGCAAAAATGGAAGAGCTTGGCGTGCTCTCTTCTTACAGCCGTCCGCGGGTGAGTAATGATAACCCTTATGTGGAATCGCTGTTCCGGACGTTGAAATATATCCCGCAATGGCCATCAAATGGATTTAGAAGTCTGAACGATGCCAGAGAATGGGTAGAGCGATTCGTTCAGTGGTATAACACGGAGCACAAACACAGTGCGCTCAATTACGTGACGCCAGATGAGCGTCATCATGGAAAAGACAAACAGATTTTAGAAAACCGCAAACAGGTCTTGATGTTACACCGAGAGGCGAATCCAGCGCGCTGGTCAGGAAATATCAGGAACTGTGAGCCAGTTGGTAAGGTTGAATTAAACCCGGACAAAACACCAGAAATTGACGAAGAAAAAGCAGCTTAAATATTAAGCAGATGATGACAACTATCTTGAAAAACACCGCTCCTTTCGAACTAGGCTTATCCATGTTTACAGTCCGTATTCCACGAAACTTGAAGAAACTTGAATGAGGACAGACGCTTTTAATCTTTCAAACTTGAATGAGGACAGACGCTTTTAATCTTTAGCAGCAATTTGAGTAACGTGACGTTCTTTTTCACTGCTCCCCCAGATAAGGCTCAAGATCAATGTCAATCACAGCCCACGCCCAGCCCTGATAAGCTTCATCTTTCTGCCAGTCAGACAGACACCACTACAGAAAACACTACAGAGGACAGGCAACAAAAACTGGAGTCCCTCCCCGGATCATTCAAGAACTCACATCACACTATATCAGTCTCAAAACTTGAATGAGGACAGACGCTTTTAATCTTTCAAACTTGAATGAGGACAGACGCTTTTAATCTTTAGCAGCAATTTGAGTAACGTGACGTTCTTTTTCACTGCTCCCCCAGATAAGGCTCAAGATCAATGTCAATCACAGCCCACGCCCAGCCCTGATAAGCTTCATCTTTCTGCCAGTCAGACAGACACCACTACAGAGGACAGGCAACAAAAACTGGAGTCCCTCCCCGGATCATTCAAGAACTCACATCACACTATATCAGTCTCATATTACACTGATTTTTCACTCTTAGTGACAAATCACCCGCATCCTGCTCAATCCGGCTTTTCATTCTCTTTTTTCTGCGGCAAGCTCTTTCTATTCATTCACTAATTCTCTGAATCCAATGACCACTGCCCGTTCACAACTGATATCACTCGATGTCACACCGTATTACCACTGCGTCTCCCGCTGTGTCCGGCGGTCGTTTCTGTGTGGAGAAGATTCGGTGACGGGAAGATCGTATGAACACAGGCGGGACTGGCTGGAAAAACGGATTCTGAAACTGGCAACTATCTATTGCATCGATATTTGTTCTTATGCTGTGATGTCCAATCACTATCATTTAGTCGTTCATATCAGTCGACCAAAAGCAAAATCGTTGACGACAGAAGAAATCATTGAACGCTGGCAGCAGGAGCATCAGTTACCGCCGTTGATTCAGCGCTTCATCAAGCGACAACTCACCAGCAAAGCCGAAGTCAAACGCTGCGAACAAATCATTCAGCAGTGGCGGGAACGATTGTATTCCCTGAGCTGGATGATGAAAGAATTGAATTTTGACATCGCACTGCAAGCCAACCGGGAAGATGGCTGCACTGGCCACTTTTGGGAAGGCAGGTTTAAGTCTTATGCGCTTTTGGATGAAGCGGCTTTGCTCGCGGCGATGACTTACACCGATCTCAATCCTGTTCGGGCAAAAATCGCTGACTCACCGGAAACTTCAGAATACACGTCACTGAAAAAACGACTGGACGCGCTGGAAAAGAATCAACCCACACCTTACGGTCTGTATCCGTTTATTGGCGATGAACATCTGGAGCAACCGGATGGGATTCCCTTCCGGCTGATGAATTATATTGAGTGGGTTGATTTCGCCGGTCGCCAGATCCGCGACGATAAACGTGGCTATATCGACGAACATCAACCCACAATTCTTAGTCGCTTATCACTCAATCAAACCGAACCCCTGAAGCTCGTCACTAATCTTGAACGAAAGCGAAAACGATGGATTGGCAGCACTGAGCATCTCATTCAGGCAAAACAGCATCTGAATAAATCACGGATCGACGGTTTAAAAATTTAAACCGTCGGCTTTACTTGTCTGAAAAACAGAATAATCTGTTTTTCCCATCAAACCCGCATCAATTGTGCCCTAAAAGACTGATTTCTATTGCAGCTGAGCCGATAAACCGGATAAAGCTGAATCCAATTTATCGGCTTTATTTTTAATTAGGTCTGTCCTTTTTATTTGTTCTTTTTATTTGTTGTTTTTTATTTGTTTTTTAGTGAACTAGCCAATATAAACCAGCCTTTCTTTCAATTAGATGGTTTTCTATTAAACTATCAAAAGATTTCTGAATAGTTTTCATATCAGCGAACTCCGGAAAATCAGAACTTACGTCTGCGTTATCACAAACAAAGGACCATAACCGCCAAACATCAAAACCACCCACTTGGCACTCAGAGTCAAATTCAAAGTCAACTTCAAAATCAGGGGAGACAATACAACAACCTGAACCATGAAAATGATATGACCATCCTTCATTCAAATTACCCTGAATAGGGATTTTGTTAGAACGCCAATCACTTAAATCACCTAACTTCAATAGACTAGACAAAGTACTTGAAGATGAATTTACCGCTTTAATATATATATTAATGAGTTGTAGCAACAACTGATTTTGACAAGTACTAGTATTGGGAGTATTCAAGATCTTTCTCCGTTTTATAACCTCTAAATGGCAAACCGACTTCCTCGGCTGGAACATCTTTAAAACCTTTTTGTTTAGCTAAAGCCAATCTGTGATGACCATCAACTACATATTTTTTCTCACCGCGCTGCACATATCTTATTGAATTGGTAATTTCCCCAGCAGCATCAATTTCTTTATTAAGTCTTTTCATTTGTTTTCTTGATTTAGTAATTGGCTGAGTCGGTGTCAAATCGTCAGGCCTTACTATATGAACACAATAGATTTAAAAGACTTCACACTCTTAAACGACTTACTACGCGCAATACCAGCTACAATCGCGGCAGCACCATAGGCTTTATCTAATACATCATCGCTGACCTCTAAGCCTTGTGCACTCAGTGATTCACTGATATGCGCACCACCACTATGATAATACCTGCCTGCAACGGTCATACCGGCCCGAACATCGTCTGAAACATGTACCTTAGCCCAGTTTTTTACTCCCAGCCCGAAGGCATCTCCCCAATCTTGCAAACGGGAAAAAATACCTTCGCCAAAACTATCCAACGAAGAAGCTTTCTCCTGAGAGTCACCAGTGCGACTGTCAGTACTATTGCTATTGCTATTGCTATTGCTATTGCTATTGCTATTATCATGCCCGTTATCATTGTTAGAGATATAGTGATTTCTGGTGTATGTGTTGAAAGGATTGCGGTGTAACCTGTTGATTGATCTCGCCAGATCAACAACCAACAGGAGATACACCGCATGGGCGATAATAACGTGACTCAACTTCATAAGCCAGAGAATCTACTTAATGAGCTGCTAAAACAAGGCGCACAGCAGTTACTGGCTCAGGCAATTGAAGCGGAAGTTCAGGAATTGCTGGCACAGTTTGAAACACTTGAACTGAATGGCAAGCAAGCTGTGGTTCGTAACGGCCATTTACCTGAAAGAACAATTCAGACCGGATTGGGCGAGCTCCCGGTCAAAGTGCCAAAGGTCAGGGATCGCACTGGTAACGGGATTAAATTCAACAGTTCACTGATCCCGCCTTACCTGAAGCGCACGCAGAATATTGAGGAATTGGTCCCCTGGCTGTGGTTGATGGTTACCGGGAATCGGCAGACAGCTGGCAGGAAGTGTTGGCCCAGCTTGATTCGCAGGGACTGAAGATTGCACCAGAGCTGATGATTGGCGATGGTGCATTAGGACTGTGGAATGCAGTAACCAAACACTGGCCGACAACACGGCATCAGCGTTGTTGAGTCCATAAGACTGCGATTATATTAAATAACGTGCCCAAAGCAGTTCAGCCCAAAATGAAAGAATCACTTCAGGATATCTGGATGGCAGAAACGCGCTCCGGTGCGTATAAAGCCTTCGGATTATTCGAGAAAAAGTATGGTGCGAAATACCCCAAAGCCACGGAATTTCTGGTGAAAGACAAAGCTGAAATGCTGGCGTTTTATGACTTTCCGGCCGAGCACTGGACGCATATTCGCACCACAAATCCGATTGAATCTCTGTTTGCTACAGTCAGATTGAGAACACATAAAACCAAGAACTGCGGGAGCCGGAAAACCACGCTAACGATGGCGTTTAAGTTGATGAAAACAGCAGAAGAGAATTGGCGAAAACTCAGGGGATTTAAATTACTGGCGGATGTTATCAAAGGCGTGAAATTCAATGATGGCGTCCGCGACAACGAGACAGATCAACAGGATACAAAGCAAGTGGCTGAACACCAGATTTGACTATAGCTCACAGGAGAAGTTATTAGAACTCAGAGAGTATGGAAAGCTGACGGAAGCAAGAAATATACTCAGAGGCAAGACTATGAAGGCAAACCTTTAAAAGACCAGTCTCATCAGACAGGACATTTTGTTGGGGCGTTTATTGGCCCACATCAAGGCAATAATTAATATGAATTTATTAAGCAATGTTAACCTAGACGGTATCAACTTTCATCCAGACGGAAGAACCATAGAACTTGAATTTATCGATATGGATGAGGGGGATAGTGTTGGAACAATAAAGTGCACTCAGGTATTTATTTGTCATTATCAAAATACATTTGAATATGATGATGGATTTGCTTGCTATGTTGGTGAGGTTGAGTGTCATGAGATAATATCTGAAGATATTGTAAGCTTATTAGAAAAGCACAACTATGGTTTTACCGGAAATTCTGGAGGAATTTATAAACCTGTTGAAGATTCCTTATTCAAGCTTCATTTAGAAAGCGGAGAGATTTTGTTAGATGTTATCTGTGGTGATGTTGAGTTTAATAAAGCTTGATCTTTATACACTGCTATTGAAATACCAAAGCCCTTCGGGGCTTTTTCTTTGCCCACAAACCATCCCCCTCTGACTGGTTAATTTTTAACAGTGGCAACTATTCTGACAGAGGGGGGAGTGCACCGTAAGCGAACCACTACAATCTGTCTCTAAAGTTGCACTTGGGACACATGAGTTGAATTAGTAACTATTTCTTATATATCCAATTACAATCACTAAATAGATTTTCTATATCTTTCAAACGACAATCTTCGAGCATAATCGAAAATACATCTTTATCACCAGTGTGGGAACCAGAAACCATTCTAATCTGACCATCCGTTATAATAGGGAATAGATATGATGTGTATATTTTTTCATGTAAATAAGTTTTTATAGAAATAACTATTTTTTTTGCATCTTGTTCATGTATCAAGTAAGCCAGAGATGGTTTCTTATTTTCACCAAAAAATTTTGCGGTTACAGGATTTATCTGTGAAGAATAATATTTCATTACTATAAATATAAGTTTAAATATTTTATTCACACCGCTATCAATATCAGTATTTACATTAATATCAGGCTCATACCTAAACTTGTATACCACTATAGGTGAGTTCTTTAATCTGGAGATTTCAGACAAACAAATAACCGACTCAGGAACAACCTGACATCCAAATACATCAATCAAACTCTGATGCTTTGTGACCAATTTTTTTTCTTGTTCTGCCCACACAGGAGAGGATAATACACACAATGTCATCCCACCCAGTAAAAAAGCAGCCAGATAATATTTAATTATTTTCATCATATTGGACTTACCAAACTTTATGTCATACTGAATATAAAGGACTTTTACCATTTCGAATACTTTCATGAAAATTGTCCAGACCAAAATCTTTCTACTGCGACCAATGATCTGCTCCAGTCAGACTGGACACTTCATTAAGCGACATTTTTTTGTTCAAAGTTAACTGGGCTTAGATACCCAAGAGCACGGTGCCTTCTCGTACGATTATAATCTACCTCAATGTACTCGAAGACCGTTTGGCGCATCTCGTCACTGGTCATGAACGGCTCGTATTGGATTGCTTCAACTTTCATCGAATGGAAATAACTCCCCCAAAACGCAAACAAATACAATAGCACGCTATATGTTTTCTTCAGCATAAGTCCTTAGCCCTGATAAAATAATTAATGATATAGATAATCAGACTCTTTTAGTCTCGTATTGATTAACTCTGTAATTTCAGGATCAGAGAGATCTTGCTTTATGTCGACTAAAGCATCTCTGGTTTGACTACCACTAATAAATGCCAACATATCTATAGCAGTTTTCTGAAGGCCTTTATCATTTTTTGCAGAAAAAACAATATGTTTAAGATAAGGAATAAATATTTTGTCATTAAAAGGGACGGTTGCATACACAGCTTGCCCAATTACTAATTTATCCTTCGACTGTAGAGCCTCTATTACATATTTGATGATTTTATTCTTTTCATCTTCAGGAGTATCCCCCGTTAAGACAGAGATCAATAAGAGTTTGAAAAATTTAGCATTTCTTTTTATAAATCTTGAGTCATAACTATCAATGCAATCAACTAATCTTATATAGTCATTAAACTTAAAATGATCATTCTCAATAATATTATCAATTTCAATGAGATAACGTAGTTCCTCAGTTTCTCTTTCTATACCAAATATCTTCTCAGAAAGTTCAGACTGTTCAATATTAATATTTGAGTATTGACCAATCACATCACAAGCATCTTTTGCATAAGAAACACCACATAGTATGATCGTTACCACACCAGTAACCAGGAGTTGGAAAACTAACATGTGTATCTTCATAAACTGTTTCCTTCCATTTATCGTTAACATCAACTATTGAGTCGTTATATGCTATGTCCCCTGTGTGTCAATCCAAAAGAAAATCCACATCATATCAGGAGGCAGATTTTGAACGGCCCAACCCCCGGCGATAAAGAACCGATGAAAGGTTTTCCACAGATCGGTTTTGTCAAAAACTTTATCTCAAATCCAAATATTCAGGTCGGTGATTATACCTATTATGATGACCCAGATGGTCCGGAGCACTTCGAATCCCGTGTTTTGTACCATTTCCCGTTTATTGGTGACCAGCTCATCATCGGGAAATTCTGTGCCATTGCGAGAAACATCACTTTTATCATGAACGGTGCAAATCATAGTATGACCGGGTTCTCCACCTATCCTTTTTATATCTTTGGTCAGGGATGGGAGAAAGCCGCCCCGACAGCCGAATCTCAATCTTATAAGGGGGATACGGTGATTGGCAATGATGTCTGGCTGGGTTATGACGTAACCATTATGCCCGGAATCAGGATTGGTCACGGAGCCATTATCGCAGCGAAATCAGTGGTGACCCATGACATTCCGCCTTACAGCATTGCCGGTGGTCATCCGGCCAGTGTGATTCGGTATCGGTTCGATCAGGCAACAATAGAAACTCTGCTGGAAATTGCGTGGTGGGACTGGCCGGCTGAAAAAATCACAGCCAACCTGGAAGCGATTGTTAATCGCGATCCTCAGGCCCTGCGTCAGGCTGCGGACAGCGACCACCATCCTGAGCATGTTTGATTCTCTCCGGTAGCAACGCATCCGGATAGCCATCAACAAAATCGCGTTGGCGGGCCTGAGCGGCCAGAGAACGCAGAATTTCAAGCTGTGTTTTCAGCGGGTGCTTATCTATCAGCTCATGAATATTATAGTTCGCAGCAAACCATGGTAAACAATCATACCACTGCGAAGATAAGATAAGGGATAACAGGTCCACCTGCCGGATATCATGATCCGGAAGCATCCTGCAAAATGCTTCCGGTGTCATCAATCTTTCGTTATAGCAATGATCCAGCCCCAGAGACGGTCTGGCAGCCAGCAATTTGAGCACATTCGCCCGTAGCATGGGTGATGCATACCACAGCAATTCCGTCAATTCTGTTTGCCCGTAGGGTGTATCAAAATCAATCAGTTGATAACGTTCGCAAATGTGCAGCAACTCATCGATCTGCCGCGGAGAAAGCAGAACCGGCAGTTCCATCAGACGAATGAAATGTTCCAGATCGGCATGGGCTTTCTCCGGCAGTGACTCTTCATCAGGTCTTTGCTCCATCATTTGCTGGTACAGACAGCGGCTGAGTAGTTGCAACAATGCCTGATCGAAATAGCAGATTTTCAGCGCCGGATAAGCAGATTGCAGTGCTATATAAAAAATTTGTTCCCGCAGTGGTTTAATCAGTTTCAGCGCAGGTTCAATGCTGACCGACAGATCCCCACCCTGTCCGTCAACCTGCTCTCTCAGATAGCGCGCAAAAAACGGTGCCAGTACCTGACGAATGTCATCTTTCTGTTCAAGCGCATCAATCACAGACTCAAGCAGATATGCGGTCGCTGCAACCCGCTTTAATCCATGTGGTGCCAATACGGTTGTCAACATTTCAATATCAGCAATCTGACGGTCAACCGACTGTAACTTATCCAGAAAAAAGTGTCCCAGCATCCGGCAGACTTTACCCGGCGCCATATTCAGCCATAAGCTTAAAAACCGGCTGCACCATGCTGAAACCGGCGATGCCGGATATTCACCGACCACCAGCGCACTGACCAGCAACTTCTGGCTATCTTCTTCAAAGTCATTCAGAAACTGATAATAGATCTGCGTGTCAGACACGGAATATGCCCGCTGCTCACGGTCAAGCCAGCAATTCATCCGGTCAATCACATCTTCCTGTGCTTCATGCTCACCCGACAGATAAGCTGCCAGATAACGATAATCCCGCAACATCTGGGAATCATGTTCCTGTGTCTTTTCTGGAAGCGGGAAAGCACTGTATGCAGCCAGTTGTTCCAGAATCAGTCCGGGTAAATACCGGTTGAGATAATCGAGCGCAAACGCAGTGATTGCGTCTTCACATTCACGTCTGCGGTCATGATGCACGATACCAGCCAGTAAAGCAGCCATGGTCGCTCCGGGTATGGCATCATCAGAAGCCAGGGACCGGATCACCGGTTCTGCCTCATCCCGGCAGGCACAAACTAATGCGTAGCAACGCTTGAAATGAGCCGACTCAAGAATACCTCGATAATCACTGATATCTTTGACCAGCCGGGTAAAAAGATGAGCCCAGTCACCATGATAGCGGAGCATAAACTCGGGCTCAGACAATACCTGATAATCATCAACGATCAAAAGCTTTAATCCGGCCGGGAAAGGATGTAATTGATTCCAGCGGTGAATCACATCCAGCAGACGCAGTAACTTCTGTTGATTTTGTCCCCGCTCCTCTTCTGTCAGTGAATCTTTGCACCAGTCATCCAGCACGCCCTGTAAAACCGGAACAATTTCACTGTTCAGGGAATCATACGGACCAAGATTCAGCCTGATGAAATCCAGCAGCGCAAAGTGTTTTTGCGCGGTCATATCACGAATATCAAATGCAGTGACACATGCCGGCACATCAGGATAGTTGCCATTGTCGATATAAGCCCAAATCTGATCGCCCTGTTCAAAAACACCGGTAATAAATGCTTTCCAGTGATGAATACCGGACCCGCTGACATAATGATCCGGGCAATAAATATCGTCTGCCAGTGGATGTGCACCACCAATCGGATGGGACAAAGCCTGCTCAATCGCGGCTTTGAGCGTGCTGGCAACCTCTCGTGCCGGGCTATCGATAAACATGACATCCAGCGTCTGTTCCGGATGCTCTTCCGGTAAATAATCTTCATCCTGATACGGATACAACACCGATAGTAAGAAGCTGTCCAGCGGGTTGTCGAGATAATAGCGTGGATCGTCATCCTGCAGATAAGGCTGCTCAGCAAATCGCTGTGTCAATATCGACTTAAACGCAGCAAATTCATCGGGTTGGGTGCGGAAAATATTCAGTAATGATGTCTGTTGTAACAGCTTATCCTGGCTGGTTTGACGCTGATTGTACTGCTGCAGACTCTCCGGACTGAACATCCGGGCTCTGGCATGCGGGTTATCACAGTAACAAAAAACTTTCAGGGTTTCGCGGGTATATCCCAGATAACTCACCAGTAAAGCAGGTAATTCTTCCCCTCCGGATAAATGTTCACTGTCCCAGTAAGGCACAATAAAACTCCCCAGCAAATAGGCATAACGGGGATAGCACAGGCCAATCATAAACAGCGCCATCCCACCGGCAACCTGCCTTTCCGATAAGCGCATCCGGGTCGGATCATTCATTTGCCGGGAGACCTGACAAATCACCTGCGCAGTTTCGTACAGGGCTTGTTGCAGTCCGGGAAACTGACAGGCCCGGAGAAAGAAAACCGTCTCCGGCGTAAGCCCTGTCTCAGACAATAACGCTTCAGGGCGACAGTCCGGATGATCAGGTGAAGAGAGCCGATAATAGTCAAACACAGCCTGACCTGCCAGACTACGGGACAGTAAACCAATGGTATCATCGGCTTCGGGGAGCACCTCGAACTGAATCTGGCAGTATCCGTGCTTAAACGCAGATTTAAGCTTCAGGTAATGGCGATAGTCAGCCAGGCCGGCTTCAATCGATACCGGCGAGTGGGGATCATAACGAATAGTCAATGATAATGAATCAGTATATTCAGCCATAAACCTGCGGAAAGTCGCTTATTTATAGCTATTTATGATATGGCATAAAGTGATTCAACGCCAAGCCTGACCGCACAATGCTGACGAAAACAGTGACCTGTAAGGAAAAACAGGGCTAAAAGGCAGTTCAAAAGACAAAAAGATGCATGAAGACGTGTGAAAACAAAAACATCAAATACAAATAAAGAAGCGTCACCGCTTCTTTATTGGGAGATTAATTTTTATTGGGAGATTGATTGTTTGATTCAGAGAATCAGTTAATGCGCTGACGCCCCAACAGAGAGTGAGACAACGTTGTACCGTCCACCAGCTCAAGCTCACCACCCACCGGCACACCATGAGCAATCCGGCTTGCAGACACCTGATGTGCCTGACACAGGTCAGCGATATAATGCGCCGTTGCTTCTCCCTCAACCGTCGGATTAGTGGCCAGAATCACCTCCGTGATATCCCCCTGTTGCAGGCGATAATCAAAGATATCCAGACCAATATCTCCGGGGCCAATGCCGTCCAGCGGTGATAAATGTCCCATCAGCACAAAATACCGGCCGGAAAACATACCGGTTGCTTCCACGGCAGAAATATCCGCCGGACTCTCAACCACACACAACTGACCATTTTCACGACGCTTTGGATTTTTACAGATATGACATACATCATCTTCAGTAAACGTCCGGCACTCCTGACAATGACCAATGTCAGTCATTGCCCGGTTCAGCGTATCCGCCAGTTTCAGTCCGCCCTGTCGTTCCCGCTGCAACAAATGAAAAGCCATTCGCTGCGCTGATTTCGGGCCGACGCCGGGCAGACAGCGCAGTGCGTCAATCAGTTGTTCAAGTAAAGGACTGGTTCGCATGAATGATCTGCTGAATTAAAATGGCATTTTCATGCCTGGTGGTAACTGCATACCGCCAGTCAGCGCAGACATTTTTTCCTGCTGGGTTTCTTCCACCCGGCGCGCTGCATCATTGAACGCTGCTGCAATCAGATCTTCCAGCATTTCTTTGTCGTCTTCCATCAGACTGTCATCGATTTCAACACGACGCACGCTGTGGCTGCCGGTGATCGTCACTTTCACCAGACCTGCACCGGCTTCACCTGTGACTTCCATCGTTGCAATTTGTTCCTGAAGCTTTTGCATCTGCTCTTGCATCTGCTGGGCCTGTTTCATCAGGTTGCCCATTCCACCTTTACCACCAAACATGTTTATTTCTCACAATTGATATGTTTCACATACTGTGGGGATGATTCTCTTTCGATTCAACCCCCGGATTTCGATTCTTTGACTCAGAGCGGACGAACTGACGATTTATCAAGCTGAGCCTGAAAACGTTCTTCAATCCAGCGAATATTCGGATCCGCATTTAAGCTCTCGAGCGCCTTGCTCAGTTTTTCCTGATAGCGGGCTTCCCGTCTTTCCAGCGGTGTAATACCTTCATCACCGATGGTGACCACCAGCTTACGGGATGTCCCTGTCAGCTGATTTAACGCTTCATTGAGCGTAGCCTGTGCTTTTTCAGTATTCAAGTGCGCCTGATTTGCCCGTAATGTCAGCTGAACCACCTGATCCTGCTGCTGATAAGAAGAATTCAGTGCCAGCTGCTCCACCATTTTCGGGATTGAAAGCTGACTGATCATCGCCGCCCATTCATCCTGTTCAATCACTTCCTGCACCAGTTTTGCCGCCATCTCCGGTGTTTTTTCATGTGCCAGAGACTTTTTCAGTTCTGCCGGTGTCAGATGTTTTTCATCTGCCGGTTCGGGTGCATTCTGCGGACGCCACTGATAAGGCTCATCCGGTGCTGGTTCTGTGGCAGTTTCAGCTTCGGGCGACATCACCGGCTGATAACCGGCCTGCTTTTGATTCAGTCGATCAATAATCGACTCAGGCGCCGTTTTTTTACCCGGCGCAGATGATGTCGCTTCAGACTTTTTTGGCGTATCTTGCGCTTTTTTACCCGAGAGACGTTGGGAACGCAGCTGATGCCTCAGACCAAGTAACGGGCTTTTTGGCGCTGCCGGTTCCGGTGCTTCTTCAGGTTGTGAAGCGGTTTCAGCATGCTGTTCCGGAGGCGGCATATCCTGTGGTGGCATTTCCTGTGGAATGTCCTGAGATAGCATGTCCTGAGATAGCATGGCCTCAGAGCGGAAATTCGCCTCGGTTGTAGCCTCATCGCCACCAGCTGAATCAGGGGATGGCGGCACAGATTCAAGAGACTCCGGCCAGTTTACCGGTGTGTCCATGGCTTCTGAAGCCGGAGGCTCTGAAACCGGATCAGACGACATTTCAGGCATACCGGTCACAGCATATTCTGCAGGTCCGGATACCGGCTCAGAAGATGAGATTGTATCCGTTCCGGCCAAGGTGTCCGGCGACGTAGTGACCACAGCATCTTCAGTCACAGGTTGTTCTGGTCTGGTCACTGACCGGGTCTCAGGCGACTCATGCGCCGCACTGACCGCGGGAGAATGGGCCGTCTGAACTGCCGGTTGACGCACTTCAGTGCTGATCGAATGAACCGGAGAAACATCTGCCGGGCGAAATGCGATCATCCGCAGTAAAATCATCTCCAGCCCGGTGCGCGGTGTCGGTGACAGCGGTAAATCTTCCCGGCCTTTTAAGGCAATCTGGTAAAACAGCTGTACATCTTCCGGCGTCAGCACCTGTGCCAGCTGGTGTACTTTCTCAGCATCCGGTAGTGTCTGATCCAGAGAAGCAGGCAGCATCTGATACATGGCAATCCGGTGTAACTGCGCAGACAAAGACTGCAGCAACACATCCCATGCCACACCGTTGGCAGCCAGCGAACTGACACACGCCATCATCTGCCCTGCATCTTTATGGCTCAGCGCCTGAATCAGGTGCAGTGCCTGATCGGTATCAATCGTCCCCAGCATGCCCGCCACGATATCCGGGTCAACCTTGCCATTACCCAGTGCTATCGCCTGATCGGTCAGGCTCAGTGCATCCCGCATACTGCCATCAGCCGCGTGTGCCAGCTGTGCAAGCGCCCGCTGCTGATGCGCAATGCCTTCCGCCTGCAAAATGTGCTCAAGCTGCTGCTCAATGTGCTCAATACTGATAGGTTTGAGATGAAACTGCAGGCACCGGGATAAAATCGTCACTGGCAGCTTTTGCGGATCGGTTGTCGCCAACAGGAATTTGACGTACTCCGGCGGCTCTTCAAGTGTCTTCAGCAAAGCATTAAAACTGTGGCGGGACAGCATGTGAACTTCATCAATCAGATACACTTTAAACCGCCCGCGGGCCGGTTTGTACTGAACGTTATCCAGCAATTCCCGGGTATCTTCTACCCGGGTACGTGAGGCTGCATCTATTTCCAGCAGGTCCACAAAACGTCCCTGCGCAATTTCCTGACAGGCAGCACACTGGCCACAGGGCTGAGCGGTAATACCTGTCTCACAATTCAGCCCTTTGGCGAACAACCGGCCAATGGTCGTTTTACCGACCCCGCGGGTCCCGCTGAACAGATAAGCATGGTGCAACCGGTTTTGTGACAACGCATTTTCCAGCGCAGTTAACACATGGGATTGCCCGACAACTTCGGAAAATTGTCCGGGGCGCCATTTCCTTGCTAATGCCAGATAACTCATGAAAGGTTCCGTTTAGTGACCATCAAAATCACAGATACTATAAATTTTCAGGCCTTGTTCTTCCAGTCGCTTCGCACCGCCAATGTCAGGCAGATTAATCACAAACGTCGCATGTTCAACGATACCACCCAGCTGACGAATCAGTTTTGTCGTCGCTTCAATCGTGCCACCAGTTGCAAGCAAATCATCCACAACCAGCACTTTGTCACCCGCGACGATCGCATCTGAATGGATTTCCAGTGTATCCACGCCATATTCCAGTTCATAAGACTCGGCAATGGTCGGGCGGGGTAATTTGCCTGGCTTACGAACAGGAACAAAGCCGATTCCCAGTTCTATCGCTAACGGAGCACCAAACAGAAAACCACGGGCTTCAGTGCCGACCACTTTGGTAAATCCCATGTTTTTGTAATGTTCAAACATCAGCTGAATCGTTGCGTGATAAGCCTTGGCATTTTCCAGCAGGCTGGTTACATCACGGAACAAAATACCTGGTTTTGGATAGTCGGGAATACTTTTAATACTGGATTTAATCAGTGAAATTGTTTCAGTTGTCATCGTCAATAACTTAATGTTTTGGTTTGAATCAGGCCGTTGCCAGCTTACAGACAAAGCATCATTCAAATGTTGTATGTGCAACTCATTTACAAATAAAGTTGCCACAAAAATAAAAAACCCACTCCGGTATCCTGATAAGCCGGAATGCGGGTTTTCAGGATACAAAATGAAGAGTGGGCACACTTCCCGCCCATGCTAGTGATTTTCTTCACGATGCGCAACCGGGTCGAAGACAGGAAGACGACGAAAAATAGTCAGTGCAATGATAAAAAACAAAAATAAAATGATTTTTAATATCGTGGATGGTGCCATCCAAATCGAAAATGTGAATGTGATCACCATCAGAAATGAGCCGCGCCGACGAACTTCCGGAGAGATCGCCCGCCGGGTCTGCCAGTTTTTAATCACAGGGCCAAATACCGCATGGTTCAGCAGCCAGCGGTGAAAACGCGGACTGCTGCGCATAAAACAGGCGCTGGCTAACAAGACAAATGGCGTTGTCGGAAGTAACGGCAGAAAAATACCTAAAACGCCCAGACCCAGCGATAAAAAACCAGCCGCAGTCAGAAACCAATGCTTCATGATGTTGATTCCCTCATCCTTTTTGTGTCGGTGTTTTCTTACCCGGACGGGACTTTTCGCGCCTTGACTGAGCAGTTTTCAAGCGAATACAGGTTAGGCGATGAAAGATAAACACGCTCTAAAATAGCTATATATCCGGCCGGATACGCCGCGAAATATTCAGAGAAAATGAGCTGATTCCAATACTGCTGGCAGAAAGCTGGGTCAAATCTCCCAGAGGTAAATCCTGTGTGATAAAGTTTTTGCGGCAGTTGTTTCCAAGCTCAACACCACCGGCAATATGCTGGGAACAGTGACCATTGCTCCAGTGACAATCCATACCCGCCGGCAAGACAGACAACGTCCCGTCAACAACATTGACAATCCCGAGAATGGCAGAAATCGGAGATGCCGTCCGGGTACAACTGATCCCTTTCTCCAGAATGTCCGCCAGATCTTTCAGGTCCGCGCTTAAACACTTCTGGTTACGCAGATAATCATGGAATAACGCACGTACCAGCAGGCTTGTGGCAATTCCGTCGCAACAGGTTTGAGAATTCGAATCAACAATATAAAACGCATACTGGCCATTCATTGACCAGATATAGTCAAAAACCAGCGGCAATGCGTCGGCGGACTGAAGCAAGCGGTAGCTACAGCGCCAAATCCCCTGGGATGAATCGTTGTCCGGCATCAATGCCAGCAGCAGATCTCTCGCAGCGCCGGGGTTTTTCTGTAAATATTCCAGATGCCAGTGAAGCTCCTCTTCTTCGGGCATTTCTCCACCGCCATCAACCCGGAACCACTGACTGGCAAAATCACGCTGGTCGGCAATATAGTTGGATGAGTCATTCAGAGTGTTGACCAGTGCTTCTCCCAGAAAGGCATAATTTTCGATGGGCTTAGGCAAAAAATCTTTAATACCGTACTTTAAAACTTTTGCGACATCAGAAATATCTTCTGTTGCTGAAATCACGATCATCGGCAGCGATGGATAAGCCTGACAGACTTCTTCGACAAACTCCAGTCCGTTTAAAACCGGCATATTAATATCACAAATCACCAGATCCGGTGCTTCGGCTTTCAGTGCCTGTAATCCTTCAACGCCATTACCGGCTTCGCAAACCGTACATCCCTGAGAAATCAGATATCCGCCAGTTAACCGCCGAAAAACAGGATCGTCATCCACAACAAGAATCAGCTTCCCGTCCAACGTTGGTTGCGCAGCAGACGGCCTCTTACTGGATTGGTCGGTTTTAAGCATGCTTACAGCCTCACATATATAAAATAAAGCGCCGGGAAAAATATCACTCCCACACCCTGGCCAATATGTCTTATTGCATTACTGACACTTTTAATGTTATCTGTTAAAGGTAGCCGTTTCAGTTGATTTATACAAACATCAGCCTGCATATCAGCTTTTTTTTCCTTTTTTATCATTGTGTTATCATATTCTTATGCTATTAGACATTTGTTAACTCAATAGTTCATAAATTGTTACAGTTATTTTCATAGTTGCATAATGATTCAGAAAACTGTAAAAATATCTGTGATTAAGAATGAAAAATGAGTTTTCGTTAAAGATGTTGATGTACCTCAAACTTTGACAATTCAGTTACGTATATAAAATGAAACTGGTTAAATAAATTACAGATGTATTAAAAACCATGAAGCTAGATGATCTAAATCTCTTCCGCTTAGTTGTTGAGAATGGCAGTTACACTGCCACATCAAGAAAAACCATGATCCCCGTCGCCACGATTACCCGGCGAATTCAGGCACTTGAGGACGCCCTCAATCTGCGACTTCTTAACCGTCACGCACGCAAACTCTCTTTGACTGAAGCAGGCGAGCGCTTTTTTAAAGAATGCTCACCACTGCTGCAACGTTTATCTGTCACCGCTGAGGAAATCAGTGATGAATGCCGGGGCGCTTCCGGCCGGATCCGGATCTCTGCACCATCGAATCTGACCAAACGTATGATCATGCCAATGTTCACCACATTCATGCGCCACTATCCGGATATCAATATTGAACTGACCACAAGCAATCTGGCTGATCAGCTTGACCCAACCGAATGGGACGTCATCTTCCGGGTCGGCCCGCAACGTGACTCTTCACTTATCGCCCGTAAAATCAGCGAGGTCAAAGATATTCTGGTAGCCAGCCCCGAATATCTGGCGAAAAATCCAGCCCCTGTCCATGCAGAAGATCTCGCTCATCATTCCCTGCTGAAAGGTTATCCGCTGATCAAATGGCAACTGACTCACACCGATGGTGAAACCATAGTCAACAATGATAAAGGACGCTTTCAGGCCAATGCACTGGATGTTGTCCGCATGGCCTGTTCAGAAGGACTGGGAATCACGCTGATGCCGGATGTGATGTTAAAAGAACATCTGACAAATAAAACGCTGATCCGCGTTCTCGATGACTGGAGTGCTAACTCCCGCGACATCTACATGCTGTATAATCACAAAGACCATTTACCGGAAAAAGTACGGCTCTTTATCGACTTTGTCATGGGTTACCAACCAGAATAATAGCAAAAAATAATTTTTATTCTTATCTATAAATATTCGACAAACTGAGAAAGTTCCCGCCGGGGTGCTTTCATCGGTTCTGTAATCTGGGTTCCCAGATAAAGGAATCCGACAATTTCATCGTCACCGTGGACATCAAAGGCCTGACGAACCTGCGGATGAAACATCCACTTCCCTGAACGCCAGATGCCCTGAAATCCCTGAGCTACAGCAGCCATTTGCATCGCCTGCACAGCACATCCTGCGGATAAATGCTGCTCAAACGCAGGTACTTTCTCATGCGGGGTGACCTTCGCAATCACAGTAATGACCATCGGCGCCCGAAACGGTGCATGTTTCACTTTATCACGCGTGGCTTCATCACTGTTTTCCGCGACAACAGCCTTGAGTAAAATATCAGATAATGTCCTGAGCCCCTCACCCTGTGCAATCACAAACCGCCATGGCGTCAGTCCGCCATGGTCCGGCGCTCTTAATCCAGCCTGAATAATATTTTCCAGCACTTTTCCTTCTGGTGCCGGGGCCTCAAGTTTTGCGACAGAACGACGATTTAACAATAAATCTAAAGCATCCATGAATCTCTCCTTTCTCTGACTAAAATTAAGCGGACTATACAGACAAAAGACAGCATAACTCAGCCCAAAGACATTCCCAACCATGAATATTTTGGGGATTCAGGAAGCCATTCGGTCACTTAAGGAAAACCTTCAGTCACCACAGGAACAATTCAGTCATCAAAACGTTGACCCGACTCAGCCATTGCTTTGAGCCGCAGACTGGTATGATGGAGATCTTCAACAGATAACTGCGCCATCTGTGCTGCAATTTTTGCGGCGCCTTGATCATCAATATACCGGAAAGGCCCGCCCAGAAAAGGGGGAAAACCAATCCCGAAGATAGCACCAATATCGCCATCACCCGGACAATGAATAACTTGCTGATCCAGACATTGCACTGCCTCGCTCAACATGGGTAAAAGGCACCGCATTACGATTTCATCCTGAGTCATCCGTGCCGTGGACAATCCGATGTTCAGCAACGGATAAATGGTTGGATCAGGCTGTTTTCCCCGCCGGGTATAACGGTAAAAACCCTGCCCTGACTTTTTCCCTTTGCGCTGTGCACCTGTCAGACGATTGAGAAAATCAGGGCTGTTGAAGCGTTCACCCAGTTCTTTGACCAGCACAGGTGAAATTTTCATCGCCACATCAAACCCGACTTCATCCAGTAATGTCATCGGGCCAACCGGAAATCCAAATGCCACCAGCGCCTGATCAATCACTTCGACGGGTTCCCCTTCTGCCAGACATTGCAGCGCTCCGTTAATATAGCGCGCTAAAATCCGGTTGACGTAAAATCCGGCACTGTCTTTCACCACAATCGGTGTTTTACCCTGCGCATAAGCCAGAGAAACAACACGGGCAATCGTTTCCTCTGAAGTGCTTGCATGCGGAATAATTTCCACCAGCGGCATTTTTTCCACCGGACTGAAGTAATGCAGTCCAATCACCTGTTCAGGATGTTCAGCCACCTGCGCAATCTGATGAATTGGTAATGAAGATGTGTTCGTGGCAAACACAGTGCTAGGATTGGTGTGTGCATCGGTCTGCTGCACCATCTCCTGTTTGAGTGCCAGATCTTCAAAGACAGCCTCAATAACGATATCAGCCTGCGCAAAACCTGAGAAATCAATACCGCCGGATAACCGTGCCATGGTCGCCCGTCGTTCTGCCTGTGACATCACTTTTCGCCGCTGTTTTTTTCTCAGTACCCGATCAATGTACCGGAACGCATGTAACACCCCCTGATGACTGATATCTTTCACCCTGAGCTGCTGCCGGGCTTTATCAACCGTCACACAGCCGATCCCTGCCCCCATCAGTCCTCCCCCAAGAATGGCCACCCGAAGGTTGCCGGAGGGAATTTTTTCCGGTTCCAGTTCACGCTTCAGCCGCGAAGTACTGAAAAAAACCGACCGTAAAGCACAGGACTGCGGCGAAAAAACCAATTGCCCGAACCACTGCGCTTCGTGAAGCAACCCGGCTTCGGTGCCTTCATCCAGTCCCCGCTGGATCACATCCAGCACAGCATCGACCGCAGGATAATGATGCCGGGCCTTTTTCTGTGCCTTTGCACGGGCCTGACGGATAATCAAATGGCGCACCAGTCTGAATTCAGACAATTGCTGTACCAGTGACTTTTTCCGGAAAGCAAATGCCTGATGAACCCGAACCATTTTACGGGCAATCTCAAGCAAACCATCCTGATGAACACAAGCATCCACTAAACGCAGTTTTGATGCTTTCTGCGGCCGGATTTTTTTGCCGGTAAGCATCATATCCAACGCAGGAATCAGACCAATCAACCGCGGCAGCCGCTGCGTCCCTCCCAGTCCGGGCAGAATACCCAGTTGCAGCTCAGGGAGTCCGAGACAGGTTTTCGGGTCATCAGAGCAGACACGTAAATCACAGGCCAGCGCCAGCTCAAGCCCGCCACCAAGACAAGCGCCATGAATGGCTGCAATCACCGGAAATGGCAGTTCTGCCAGCTGATTAAAGATATCCTGACCTTTTTGCACCAGTTGCCGGGCATCCTGGGGCGATTCAAACTGGTCAAACATCGCGATATCAGCACCGGCGATGAAATTATCCGGTTTTTTTGAGTAGATCACCAACCCGCTCGCTGGTGGATTCACTCTGAGCTTTTCAAATACAGCGCTGAGCGCTTCAATAAATGAAGATTTCAATATGTTGACCGACTCTCCGGGAACATCAATTGCCAGCCATGCAATATCCTCATCATAGGTCAGCTCAAAGCCGCCTTTCAGCATACCGGAAGGCTTATTCATCAGCTGCCTCCAAAACAATTGCACTGCCCAGTCCACCAGCTGCACAAGCCGTGACCAGTCCAAACTCACCGCCACGGCGACGCAGTTCATGTAACTGCTGCGTGATCATCCGGGCACCGGTTGCCGCAAAGGGGTGTCCGTATGCGA
The DNA here is from genome assembly GCF_024346755.1 of Vibrio aerogenes. Classification (NCBI taxonomy): domain Bacteria; kingdom Pseudomonadati; phylum Pseudomonadota; class Gammaproteobacteria; order Vibrionales; family Vibrionaceae; genus Vibrio; species Vibrio aerogenes. Next base: position 2,454,873 of record NZ_AP024861.1, read on the forward strand.
TTGAACCGCCAAGCACATTGAGTTTTGACGGTGCGACTTCACCTGCCGGAGAAGGCAGTCCCAGTTCTTTGGCAAACTGATGGCAATCCAGTGCCTTCAGATTCGCCAGAACCTGTGCTGCAAACGCTTCATGAATATCAACCAAATCAATATCAGATAAACTCAGCCCGGCCCGTTGCAGCACAACCGGCACTGCATGCGCGGGTCCCATCAGCATATTTTTGTGCACCGGGATTGCGCTGCCGGCAAATGCCCGAAGATAACCCAGTACCGGTAGTTCCAGTTCCCGTGCACGCTGTTCGCGCATCACTAACATTGCCGCGGCGCCATCAGTCAGTACCGAACTGTTTGCGGCCGTCACCGTGCCAAAATCGCGGTCAAAGACAGGTTTCAGCTCCCCATACGATGAACGCGGCGTTTTCCCTCTTACCGGATTATCATGCGCTAAACTGGTGTGATATGGCTTGGGATAAACGGTCATGACTTCATTACTGAGTAATTCGAGTTGCCATGCTTTCGCAGCACGCTGATGAGATTCCCAGGCAAAATCATCCTGAATTTCCCGGCTGATTTGAAAAGTTTTTGCCATCTGCTCTGCCGTTTGTCCCATCGACAGACCCGTAGAAAATTCAGCAACCGGTGGCGGCACCGGCAGCAGATCCCGTGGACGAATACAGCGAAACGCCTTGAGTTTATCTGCCAGTTTTTTCTGTCTGGCGCTGCGTACCAAGGCATCTGCCAGCCGCCGGGATAAACCAACCGGCAGAATTGATGAAGAGTCAGCCCCACCAGCAATAGCAATTTCATGGTGACCACAGGCAATTTCCTGAGCCGCACAGATCAGGGTTTGCATGCTGGTCGTACAGGCACGGGTCAGGCTGTATGCATCTGTTTCGGGATTCAATCCGGCATTCAGAACGATTTCTCTGGCGATGTTTGGTGCTTGCGGCATCTGAATGACCTGACCAAAAACCACCAGGTCAATCAGGCGGCGATCTATCTTCGTCCGCATCAGTAATTCATTGACGACCAGCGTACCCAGTTCAAGCGCCATCAATTCCCGGAGTTCAGAACACTGCTTTGCAAAAGGCGTCCGGATGCCGGAGACAATGGCAATGCGATCACCGGCGTATGTACGAAATAACTGCGCTGACATAATCCACCTACAACAAGTCTGACCTGTAAAAATTGTAGTCAAGCGGCCGTATATCTACCAGAAACCAAATATGATAAGACCGGAAATGTGAAGGGAGCAGCCAGAAAGCCAGTGAAAAAACATCCATGAGCGCTTAATTCGGGCAAGGGATAAATCACAGGCAAAAAAAAACCACACAAAACTGTGTGGTTGGAAAATATAAAGCAATTAACTTACGCCAATTGAAAAATCAGTTTCCTGATTAGGAGAAAGTAAAGTCAGCCTTCAAAAGGAAGTGTCATCTTGCTCAACATGTCAGCCTGACGGCTAACCAGATGACAAGTGTTAATATAATCACTTTCAGCATTCATTTTTTGAATTAGATCAATTTTGTTTTGATTTAGATAAAAATCAGCGTTGAATTCCCGTAAAAACATACACAGAACAATAAATATATGAAAAATTACAACATCCCTGAAAATCATCTGGACAATGACGTATTTATGTTATAGGTGGCAGAAAGCTGCCATCCTATACCGTATCGGGGACGTAACCGGTTTCCCGGTAAAATGCACCGGTTCATCCGGACATGCACAAAACTTTTTTAACCTGAAAGAAAAGTACAGCAACACCCCGGCATCAAAATACAGCACTCAGCGTCAAATCACGTCGAAAGGCGTCATTCTTCCTTCAGTTATTTTCCTTGAACTGACTTTGTTGAGGAAGCTCTTAATCCTGCATCTTGAGGTCATCCGGATATAGAGCATATACTTTAAAAAAGCCATTCTTCAAAATAAATGAACTATATAGTCAGCATTTCTGAACTTTTCTTCTCCAAAAACGGGTGGTCGGATTTCTATGACTGCCACTTCTGTCTACTATCTGCCGCCAACTGAGTAAAAGCTCCAATTATCTCTTCCGGAATCCGGACCGGAATGTCAAAGAGTTTATAGGATAAAGAACAGATGAACAAACCGTGCAAATTTTATAAAAAAGCGCTGCTTGCCGCAGCAGTCACACTGACAGCACAACAGGCAACCGCAGCAGGCTTTCAGGTGAATGCACAATCAGCTACAGGTCTGGGCCGGGCATATGCCGGTGATGCTGTCATTGCAGACAACGCTTCCGTTCTTGCAAAAAATCCGGCAGCAATGACGTTATTTGACAGTGTTTCGCTTTCCTTTGGGGTCGAGACCATTACAACATTAATTGATGTCAAAGATGGCCAGTATTGCGGTTTGGGTTGTCAGTTGGGTGCAAGTTCCGCAGCCGACGCCTCTTATGACGATGCCGGTGATACGTCAGTCGCCCCTAATTTTTATCTGATTGTGCCTGTGAATGATCAATTCGCATGGGGTGTCAGTGCTTATTCTAACTTCGGTACCAAAACAGAATTCAGCAGTAGTTATCAGGGATCTGAGTACGGTGGAACAACCGACGTCAAAAGCTTTAATCTTGGTTTATCCGGTGCATACCGGCTGAATGACCAGTGGAGCCTTGGCGCCGGACTGGATTTAATTTACGGTCAAGGCAAGCTGAAGCGTTCTTTCAGCAGCGGTATTGCTGCAGTTGCCGGGACTTCAACCGCGCTCGATGTGGATGCTGATGGCTGGGCTGCCGGGTTTAACCTTGGGGCTGTTTATGAGCTGGATAAAGACAACCGTTTCGGTATCGATTATCACTACAGTCCTGAAATCAAGACCAAAGGTGATATCAGCTTTGCCGGGTATCCTCAGGCAAGCGGCAGCATTACGGATCATCTGCCATTGCAACTGCCGGACTTTGCAGAGTTCTCCGGTTATCATCGCCTGAATGAAGATTTTGCCGTTCACTATAGTATTCAGTGGCTGAAGTGGTCTGAGTTTTCTCAGCTCGAAGCAGATACCAGCGGCGTACTTAAAAAATACAACTGGCAGGATGGCTGGCACTATTCTGTGGGTGGGACTTACTTCATGGATAAAACCTGGACATTGCGTGCAGGCTATATGTTCGATACCAGCGTACAGGATGCAACCCGTTCCATCTCTGTACCGGATTCTGATCGTCACTGGTTCTCTGCCGGTGTGAGTTATCATCTGGATGAGCAGTCAACCGTTGATTTCGGCATGACATACCTGCTGGGCCGTGATGTCGACGTCACTGAAACCACCAGCATGTCTGGCATGACATTGTCTGTTTTAAACGGGACAACTCATGCAGATGCGATAATGCTGGCCATTCAGTACAGCCATTCTTTCTGATACGCTGTGCCTTACCGGTAAAAAATCCGCCAGCTGGCGGATTTTTTGTACCGGCCGGATATTTAATCTGCGCTTTCATTCTGAGAGATTTCACGCAGCACCGCCTCTGCAGACTCTTCCAGCAAATCCAGCACCAGCTCAAATCCGTCTTCTCCGCCATAATAAGGGTCGGGAATCTCTGCATAAGATGATCCGCCATGGCTGAGAAATAAAGAAAGCTTATATTGAAACGCGGTTGGACACTGCGCCTTCAAATCAGCCAGATTCGCTTTGTCTGCCGCCAGAATCAGATCAAAGTGCTCAAAGTCATCAGCCGTGACCTGTCTCGCCTGCATTCCGTGAAAGCTGTAACCCCGCTTTTCTCCGGCGGCCCGGGCCCGGTTGTCCGGCGGGTTGCCCTGATGATAAGCAATCGTCCCGGCAGAATCGACCACCACATCAATGCCCATTTCCGCCGCTTTCGCTTTCAGTACGGCTTCTCCGGTTGGCGAGCGGCAGATGTTGCCCATGCAGCAAATCAAAATAGATTTTTTCTTTTTATTATTCATAGAGTTAACTCCTGTTTTCACCCCTTTTTTACGCAAGCTGAATGAAATTAAAATCCTTTTAGATCATGGAGTTACGTTTAGTTTTGAAGGGGGGTTTTTCCCAAAAAACGTGTGAATTTTATCCAAAACAGCCCCAAAAACCCACAAAAACTGTCTTTGGAACCATAGACTTTTCTGGCTTGTTTATGCGTAAATTCTGCACACCTGAATTATGGTGAGCTGGATAGGAGCACTTTGGTGCGCCGCTTCCTTAGTCGCGGTAATGCGAATCCTGTTCAGTTCACCACCCAATCTTAGCCTTTTGAGTGGTGAATACTATTCACTCAAGGAGGCCTTTATGCCAAATCAATTTGTAGTTTCTAATTCATCTATCCCTGTGGATTCGGATCAGAGAATAAACTTGAATGCTCTTCACCGTGCTAGCGGTGTGGGAAAATCAAAACAACCAAATAACTGGCTCAGGTTGGATTCAACAAAAGATTTGATTAATGAATTAGAGCAATCCTCAGATCTGAGAACTGGTATAGTCAATAAAATTCGGGGAGGTACTACACCAGGTACATTCGCTCATCAGCTCATCGCTATTTCATATGCCGGATGGATCAGCCCTAAGTTTCAGTTAGAGGTCAATCGGGTATTTTTGGAAAACAAAACCCAGCCCCTTCCCGGCTACAGCCCGGGTGCTGGTTGCGTTTGAAGAGGGCAAAGCATTCAGTCACGTGCTCTTGATGATGACGCCTGTGTTGTCAGCCGGCACAATATCTGTACCTATCTGGATATGATGGAGTTTGAGGAAGTCGTCAAAGTGGCAGAACATGCCCAGAAGATAATTATGACGATGGCTAAGTGGATGGCAGAGAAAAGCGCTAAGCTGAATTGAGGTAAGAGCGCGGTTTTGGCCGCGCTTTTTGAATAAGTATTAGATAATTACACCGACAAGCCTCTGCAAGCCTTCAGTGATCAACCAGTAAACACCATACAAAAACGGCACGATAAAAGTTGCAGTAAAAATACACCACACTCCGCGCATACCACAGAGATATTCAGCAACCTCACGCGCTTCCTCCGGGGTCCAGGTATATTCACCTTCCACTCTTTCTGCCTTTTCATTTTTTGTAAGGGAGTTCGCCAATTCATACTTTTCTGCTAACTGGTTAAAATCCTTCCCCACCTTGAAAAACCAGCCAGAAAAATGCCCGAAGAGAATCAGCAGGAAATGCACTAAGGTTGGCAGTAAATTAGTCACCACCAATAACACTATCCACCGGTTGTCCTGTGAAAATGGAGCCGACTTAAATGCATCAAAAAAATCCTTTGCATTTACACCCCAACCAGAAAGTTGTGCAATATAAAGAATGCCAAAAACCCCTGCGAACACAAGCAGCAGCATGAGCAATGCCACCATAAAATCCAGCAATAGCCATATGCACCAGTTATTACTCTCTGAACTATAACGACTCAAACAATACTGGGTAAAGCTGACCGATAACCAGTCAGATAGGCCATTTAGAGCTGGAAGACTGCCCAGAAAAAAAATTGATATCCAATTAGATGAGCCAACCTGAAGTTCCGAACTTTCAATATTAGCATTCAAGTCTGTGAAATAAGGCAATAAAAACCAGCACAATACAACGAGTGAAAATAATGTGAATGATAATATTTTTATAACTATCTGTTGATTTGCTCTTACCATACGTACAGTACGCACTTTACGAACCATAACATGGTAGATGCCAAAACCTACGAATACGCTAGAAAAAATTGTAGAAAAAGCGACAAAACCAATTACAGTGCCTTTGGTAGCTAAACCTGCTAGATAGGGCCATGAAAGCCCCAATAATATAATGAAAAAAAACAATATGAATGATAATAATTTTATAGCTATCCACCGATTTTCCCGTACCATAATATTGTAAGTGATAACACCGACAACTATACCAAAGACAACTGTAGAAAAAGCGACAACACCAGTTACAGTACCAGCAGCAGCAATAACTGTAGCCATAATGACAGCACCAAAACCTGTACCAGAGGAAATAAGAGTAATTAATGCAGCGCCAGCAACCACACCCACAACTGAAATTACGCCTGAATTATAACTATTACTGGAAATATTAGAAACGACAGTAACAACAAAGGCTAAATAACAGCAAGAAATGACAAAGCGAATAAATTTGATAAGATTTTTATTTAAGATTAATCGGCTTAATTGCCTCTCTATAAAAAAAAGAACAAGCCCCCATTTATGAAATAAAATATAGAATGATATACAGACAATGAGAAACAAGATTTTCTTGTATATGAATACGTTTGGAAGCAACTTCTCCTCGTTAAAAGTCAATCCTTCACCAGAAAAAACCCATGTAAGAATAAATAAAGCCATAGGGTAAATGAATGCAATGAGAAGCGCTCTGTTAAAACCGGAAATACTCAGTGTTTTCTGGTCATAAACTGTAGCAAGTATCCGTTCTGTTGATTTTTTTGCATTCAAATACTTATCGGAATTATCCTCTATTTCCAGTATCCTGATATGCTTTTCTTTGATCTTTGGGCCATTATCATTTGAGCCACCTTCATAGATTTCTTTGTACCCGAACATGTTCAGAAAGCGCTGAGGCGCAGTCTTGACTAAGATAAGCAGGATAGTTCCAAGAATGGGTGCAGCTATATACAAATGATGAAATACCCACTGTAATGAAAACAAGCCAATTACATCTTTAAAAGACCACCCCATTCAGTATTCTCCTGATTCAGATACCCAGTCTGGTAACTACCACACGTAATGATTCCATTTGATCTTATGACATCTTAAATCATTCCGGTTGAATATCAATTAACTGAGTATTTGTGGGGGAGTGCTAAAAGTTGAAGTTCTGTATAATTGTATCCGTATGTAAAAATGGCCCTCAACGGGCCATATCTCAATATTTTGACTGATTACTCATCTCTAGACTGTTCATAATTCTGTGTCACGCTCATTTTCACAAATCCAGATGCTTATTCAGCCAGGCTGGAAAATGGATGCTTAACTGAGACAGTGCTAAATTCCAGTTTTGCACTGGATGTGTCCATTTTTCGCTGGCCTTCAACATACCGGCATACGGCAGTTTAAGCAAGCTGATTTCGTTGGCGAATCCACTCTTGGTTTTCGTCAACTTCCGGAGCTGGCGATGCACCGCTTCAACTGCATTGGTCGTATAAATCACCCGGCGTATTTGCTCCGGATAACTAAAGTAAGCACTCAGATGTTCCCACTTGTTCCGCCAGGACTGAATGACCACCGGATATTGTTTGCCCCACTTCGCTTCCAGTTCATCCAGTGCCAGCTCAGTCGCATTGCGGGTGGCTGCTTTATAAACACACTTTAAATCGGCCATAAACGCTTTTTGATTTTTACTGGCATATATTTCAGCGAATTACGGATTTGATGTATGACGCACAGCTGAACTTCTGTGTCCGGATAAATGATTTCAATCGCTTCAGGGAAGCCTTTCAGCCCATCGACACAGGCAATCAAAATATCTTTGCCTCCCCCGACTTTGCAGGTCAGTCAGGACACTGAGCCAGTAATGTGCGCCTTCAGAATCAGACAGATAAATTCCCAACAGCTCTTTCTTATCTTCGATAGTCAATCCCAGAATGGTATAAACTGCTTTGGAGACGAAACGACCATTTTCCTTAATTTTATAGTGAATCGCATCGAGCCAGACAATCGGATAAATCTCATCTTATTCTGGAGAAATTTTGGAGGGACACCTCACCGCCGCTGGCAGGAGGTACATCCCCGGCAGGCCGAGCGGCTGTGCGGGTCCAGCAGGCTGCGCTGCACCTTGCAGTAAGCATTTTTCAATGCCCGGCGGGCGGCAAACCAATCCTCTGGCTTTTCCAGCAGCAGATAACCATTAAAACGCTTTATCAATTGCGGCCCATGCTGATCAATAAAACGTTGGTCAAATTCAATCTCAAAATAATGCAGTGCTTCTTCGATTGACGTAAACGCAGCAATCACCTGCTGAATATTCTTTTGGCTCATCCCTGCCTCCATGCAAAGGGCTTTACCGGCGCATCTGATCGTAATCAGAAATCACCTGAACAGCTTTTGACAAATCATTGTGTGCGTTGAATTCATGGGCGAAAGCCACGACATCACATCCACAGGCAACCCCTGCTGCTATACCTGCGGCGGAATCTTCAAACACCACCGCTTCCTCCGGGGTCACGCCCAGCTGAGATAATGCCGACAGGTAACCTTCCGGATCGGGTTTATGCCGGGTCACATCTTCTCTGCCAATCACCACACTGAAAATATCCGCAATCTGCATTGCGCTGAGAATACACTCAACCATCCAGCGGGCACCGGAGCTGACCACAGCACATGGCTGAGTGGTATTTTTCAGCCACTGAAGATAGTCAGCCGCACCAGCGTTCAGCGCTAATTGCCGGGAAAGCAACTGCTCATAATGCGCTCTGAATTTCTGGTCAAATTCTGCCTGATCCGGGCTGAAGCCCGCTTGCCGGAAGAAATGAGCGGTGACGGCGGACCAGTGCTGCCCCATCACATCCTGATAAATATGATAATCGACCGGAAATCCATAATCATGACAGGTCAGTGCTATCGCCTTTCCTTTTAATGGTTCTGAGTTCACCAGTGTGCCATCTAAATCAAACAGATATGCTTTATAGTTTTTCAAATTTGTCTCCGTGATTTCAACTGCCGATATGAGATTCTTCTTTTCAGTAAAGTGGCTTAAAGTCAGCTAAAAAGATTACAGACTCTGCACCAGAAAATGAAACTTTATTCTTACAGGATGAGATCGACCGCATCCGCTTTCCGGAGCTTTGGAACATGTTTGCGAATGACTTGCAGCGAATAACGCATCAAAATGTTTACCTGTACGCAATTTCACCACAAAGATCAACAGCCCCTGACATTCTGTGTCAGAATCAGGTTAACCGTCTAACACCTGCCCGTTCATCTGCCTGCGGTTGACAGCAGAAAGAAGCGCCGGGCTCTCGATGACAAAACAGATAATGGCACAGCAAAAACCACTTTATAAAGTCATTTTTATTCAGGCCGGAAAGCAGTATGAAGTGTTTGTCCGGGAATTGCTCAGCAGTAATATCTTCGGTTTCATTGAAATTGGTGATTTTGTCTGGGATACCCGGGCGACGATTGTGCTCGACCCAAGTCATGAGAAGTTAAAAGATGAATTTGATGCAGTGGACCGGACGTTTCTGCCCATGCATTGCATTCTGAGAGTTGACCGGGTCGCACAGCATCAGATAGAGAAAAGCGGCATGGCAAAAATTGTGGAGCTGGGGGATAAAGTGGCTCACTTTCCCGGACCGGTTTATACACCGAAAAAGTGAGTGCCCGCATTGATTACCCGGTCGAACTTTGCTGTTTTTGCCACACTGTATCCATCACATCAGCGATGATCCGGACCACACCTTCACGGTGCGGTTTTAAATAAAAATGCCCTCCGCTGAAGCGGTGCCAGCTGAAATGTCCGTCTGTCACGTCCTGCCATGCCGGCATGTCTCCGGGTAACAACTCCGGATCATCATCGCCACTGATTGCCGTCAGTGGCAATGTAAGCATCTGGCTGTCCGGTTGATATTGATACCCATTGATCAGCCGGTAATCGTTACGAATCACCGGCAGGCTGATCGCCGCCAGCTCCGGATGGTCAAACACGGCTTTGCTTTGAGGTTCCAGCCGGATAATCGCTTCAATCAGTGCCTGATCGGGCACCAAATGGAGATTATCATTACGGCTGAGCCGCGGTGCTTCACGGCCGGAGATAATTAAATGCGCTGGTGGCTGCTGAGCAGTTTTTACCATCATCTGGCAAATTTCATACGCAATTACTGCGCCCATACTGTGGCCGAATAAAACATACGGCTTATCATTCAGCCGGAGCAGATGTGGCATCAGTATTTTCACCAGAGCAGTCATCGAATCAATCATGGGTTCAGCCAGCCGGTCTTCCCTGCCCGGCAACTGCACCGCCACCAGCTCGGTATGTTCAGGCAGCAGTCTGGCCCAGGTCGCATACGCACTGGCGCCGCCACCGGCATGTGGCAGGCAGATCAGCCGCAGAGATGCATCCGGACGCGGCACAAATGTTTTCAGCCATTTAGATGCCCCGGTGACAGAAGTAGCGGGAACAGAATCAGCGGGAACATGAAGTCCCCGGCTTTGTTGCTGTTGTCCCGTGATGTTGCCAGATACCTGAGATAATTTACTGTAAGTCACGAATCGCATCCTCCAGATCACGAACTGTTACCAATCTGTATGGCCGCTCCTGATTGATCACTTCCGTTGGCCCCAGGGCTTCATTCAAAGCCTGCCAGCACTGACAGGTTGTCAGCACCCGCTGCTGCTGCCGCCGGTCAGGTTCACCCCGGACGACCTGATGACAGAAACGGGTCAACACTTTCTCCATCGCCCCCGGCAACAGCTGACTGAAAACTTCGGCGTAGCGGATCGGCGTTTCAGTTGCCTGGCTGTTCAGAGAGTGCAGGACATTTTCTTTCATCTGCGGATAATCTTCATTAAACATATCCAGATAACCCTGTTCGTTTCTGGGCACATGTGCCCGTGGCGACCAGGTGACATCACCGTGCGTATCATTCAGTGTCAGCGTACCATCTTCTGAGGTGACAGAAATACGGTGTAACACATGCATATAATTGTCCGGATCATCCGGGTGAATCTGATTCTGGATATGAAATACAACCGGAATAGTGCCAAACCGGGCCGAAATCACGGAGAAAGGCCCGTTCCGGCATAACACATTGGAAAAACGCCACGGACGCAGGTTATCCAGACTCTGCATCAGAATATCTATCAGCGGATACAGTACCTGAATACTGGTTTCAACGTGGATGGCACAAATATCAGACAGTTTGCGCAACCCCTGCACGGCTTCAATAAACCGCCGGACCGGCGCAACATCAGGATAAAAGCTGTTCATCATCCATGGCGTCTTCATCTGATTCGAGGTTTTAATACACTGAACCACTTCATCACAATGCAGCGGATATTCCTGAATCACCGGAATCTCTTTTTCCATCAAAGCACAGCTGATTTTGGTTCCGGGGCCACCAACCACCCCTGATTTAATGACTACGCAGGCAAGATCAAAATCAGCTTTAGACACCTCGTCAACCGAAGTCATCAACGGCACCTGATGGGTTTCAGCTATTTTCCTGCTATGTTCACTGCCGCGGGCCATCACGCCAGCCAGCTGAAAGTACTGGGGCAAGCGTTCGATGGCCTTCAGATAGACTTCACCAAAAGCGGCACCACATAACAAAACACGTAAAGGTTTTGCCAAATCGCCGGGTTTCATCTCAGTCATTATAAAAAGCCTTCTTCTGTTTCATTTTCGTTCGAATAGAAAGATGTTGCGTGGATCGGTAGCTGCACAAAATGCAACTGATGACGATCATCTTGTTGAATCAACGCAACCATCAGTTCAGGACTGACAATCTCACTGGCACGGAAATGGCCATGCAAAGATAAATCCTGCAAAACTGTGGTTAAAGTCGCATACATTGTCAGCGCGGTCAGTCCATAGCTGGCCGGCGTCTGCAGCAGTGCACGGTAGCAAAGCGGTTCCCCCTGCAGGCTGCCACTCATATCGATGCGCATTCTGTACCACGGGGTTCGGCCTGCCAGTTGTTCATCGGCCACTTCAGAGAGTTTATCTGCCGCCGAAGCCATCATGCATTCCGTCAACTCACCGGCTGAGGCTAACTGGTGACACTGGTCAGCAATCACCTCAGAAACCCTGGAGGAAGAGAAAACGGAATACCAGTGTGCTTCCTGACATCCGAATGTCTCCGTCATTCTGACAAAATCAGTACTCCGGAATGGTTTGGCAATGATGTGAGACGGGAAACCTTCCAACGCCGTCAGATCAGCGCCCGTGGCCTGACCATAACCGGCCACCGCGCTCATCAGAATATCAATACCGGCCCCTTTCGAGCAGGGCTCCAGCCCGCCCGCAGCTGCATGCAGCGTACTGACGTTATCAAAATACCGGCTGGCCATCGCCATTGGCAATAGCTCAGACAGGCCGGGGAATACCCCGGCACCGGTAATCACACTGGCTGCGCCAGGCACTGCCATTATGTCATCAAGTTCTCTGGCTGAATCAGGCCCGTAACTGCCAAATGCATCAATACAATGAGCCCCGGCAATCGCGGCAGCACGCGCAACATTCAGACCATATAACGCAGAAGGCCCGGCACAATTAACGATAATGGCACATCCCTGACAGAACGCTGCCAGTGAGCCGGGCTGCTTCAAATCAACCGCAACAACCGGATACGGGCTGTCAGCCAGACGGTCAGGCTGCCTGACACCCAGACGGATTTCAGCATCCGGCTGACAGTTTTTGATCAGGGAAAGCAGAGCTTTCCCGACCATACCGGTCACACCGGTGATACCAATGACAGGTCTCATCATAATGATGCCTCTGCGGTTTGTGCTTGCCTGTCTCTCGCCAGGGGCAGGTCATCAAACAGCGCGGTTATCCACTGTTGAATGTGATGGCCGGTCATACAGGTGACATGATTAGCATTGATCATCGACTGCTCCGCAATTCCCAAAGAGATTTCATCCCAGATACTGCTCATTTCGACCGGCAGACCCGGTAAAAGTTGCACAGACTGGTCATCATTAAAGATCGACAATGCTCCCAGATAAGGTAGCGGATGATAATTTGCTACTGCGGTGAGACTATGCCGGAACACACGGTAAACGCTCGAAAGCTGTTCGTCATTCCACGAGTTATCAGGAATATCGGCCATCGCACCGGCGATCATTTTCAGTCGCTGCGGATGTGTTTTCTCCGCCAGAGCAGTGTAAGCCCGCCGGATAGATTCTTCCTGACACTGCTGGATACTGCCTGTCGGTATCACCCCCTGATGCTGCGCCATAATCTGCTGAATTGTCCGGTCCAGCGCTTCATGATCAGACGTATGACCCGCTTCAACCAGATCGGCGCCCATCAGTGTGGCAAAAGCGCGTTCGAGCAACAGTTCTTCTTCAATCTGATGTTTAAACTTACCACTGCTGATCACACAACATGACGGCGTCATGCCGCTTTCCAGCAAGTTGCGCGAGATTTCTGCAGCAATAAAGCCTCCCATACAATAACCAATCACCTGCACCTCAGTGACACCCAGCGCCGCCACCAGCGTCGCGTATTCTGCGCCCAGCGTTTCAATCAAACCATCTGTCGGACGTTGTAAGAAATGCTCATTGTCTGTCAGTGTCAGTCCGAACAAGCTATCTTCCGGTGTCATCGCCGCCTGAATCGCAGAGATGACTTCTCTGTAAGGTGCCAGCGTCCCACTGCCGTCATGCACCAGAATCCGGGTCATCCCTTTACCGGAAGGTGTGGTGACGCCCGCCAGATGAACCAGTGGTGACACGGTGACCTGATGCGCTTGCCCGTGCTCAGAACCCGCCTCAAGATGCGTCAGCAAGCCGGCAATGTGCGCAACTGTTGGCTTACTCAGCATTTCCCGCATCAGCCGGTCCCAGCTCAGCTGCTGAGATTGCGGAATCTGTTCCCGGAGGCGGGTCACGACCTGAGCAATCAGCAGCGAATCTCCGCCCGCCTGGAAGAAATCCTGCTCACGGCTCACCGGAACACCCCCCAGCGCATCCGACCAGATCGCAGCCACTTTCTGTTCCATTTCCGACATGTCACCGGCCACTTTGACCGTCTGACCGGTTTTCGGTGTGACCACCCGTTTGGCCAGTGTTTTCCGGTCGACTTTCCCGTTGGCCGTCAGTGGTAAATGTTCAAGAACTTCAACATAAGATGGCACCATATAACCCGGTAGCCGCTCTGTCAGCCACGCTGTCATCTCTTCATGTCTCACGGTATGACGGGTTTCCGGTGCCCGGACAATGAATGTCGTTTGGCCGGCATAACTCATCGGATCATCTTCCAGCGGATAGCCGCCCAGTAATTCCAGCGACGCGTCAGCAAACAAGCCAACCCACTGTTTACGGGTAATAAATGTCTGACCGGTTTGTTGTCTGAAATCTTTAAATCCGTTCAGACCATGTTTGAACTCCATCGACGTCATCAGAGAATAAATTTCCCGCGTAGCTTCAATAATGACAATCAAACCACCGGGCACCACCATCCGCCGTAACTGAGCCAGCACGTCAGGCGCATAAACTGAGTTATGCAGCACATTCGCACATACGATCATATCCAGACTGCGGTCAGGCTGCCCCTGCAACCAGTTGGGCTGATTGAGATCGAAAATGCCATATCTGACCCAGGGATATTCACTGTAGCGTTCACGGGCCGCATTGAGGAAGTAGGTGGATAAATCAGTAAACTGATAATCAACCGGAAGCCCGTCCAGCGCAGGGATAATATCGTTCGAGGTCCCACCGACACCGGCACCAATTTCCAGCAAACGCATGGGTTTTTCTTTGGTAAACTTGCGTGCATGCTGCTCTGCTGCCGCAACCACACACCGGTTCATGGTCCGGGCAACCAGATTCTGGTTATATGCAGCCAGCGCGGTATCCATTTCTCCCTGAGGGAACAAGAGATCGAGCGGATCGGCTTCACCGGTCAATAGTTGCGGTAATGCCTCTGCCGATTCACGTAAGTAACGGAGTAATTCAGCACTGTATTGCACTTCATCTTCCAGCTGCTGTAATTTTTGCCACGTATTCTCATGCTCCTGCTTGCTGTAAGGACGAATACAGTGATACACCCCCTGAGACTCTTTGAGCCAGCCAAAGCCGGTCAATGCATGCAACCACCGTCGCATCAGATGATGGTAATCATCTGAGGTATGGGTCGCATCAATTATTTCAGCGAGCGTATAACCATGTTCTGCCGTCTGGAACAGGCCACTGTCATGAAACGTTTTCATAATATCCAGCAGCGCAATCCGGTCGGCACATTCCACCCACTGCACCAGCTTCCCGCGATCCACATCTGCGGTCATTCCATCACCGGTTGTCAGCAGGCAGTCATACCAGCTTTGGCGATCATCCCTTGCCGGTTCAGTTAAATAAGCGGCTTCAATGAAAGCTGCCAGACGTTTTTCATCATCTTCCTGATGGCTGATCACACTGGTCGCATGTGCCACCTGCGGATGTTGTTGCAGCACAGCGTCTATTTCACTCAACTCAATCCGGTGGCCGTTAATTTTCACCTGGGTATCATTCCGGCCAAGGAATTCGATCAGACCATCAGCACGGAAGCGTCCGTTATCACCGGTTTTATACAAACGTTCACCGGTGCCGGGATGCGTGACAAACTGCTGGCGGGTTTTCTCCGCATCGCCCATATAACCAAGCGCCAGACCATGCCCGGAAATATACAGTGCACCGGGCACCCAGTCCGGACATGGCTGCATGTCATCGTCCAGAATATGGAAACCCTGATTATTCATCGGACGGCCATAAGGGATACTTTTGTCTGTCAGCTCAACCGATTGAATGTCATACCAGACCGACCAGACCGCCGCTTCAGTTGCACCTCCCATACTGATGACTCTCAAGCCGGGAATAAACCGTTTTGCCGTCTCCGGCAGACTGACAGGTATCCAGTCTCCGGATAACAGCGCGACCCGTAGTGACAAAGAAACAGCCTGATCTTCGAGCACACTGGTCAACATCTGTAATTGTGCCGGTACAGAGTTCCAGACGGTGACTTCCTCACGGGTCAGCAGTGCCAGCCAGTGGGCCGGATTATTCAGCTGGCCGGGATCCGGCAGTACCAGCGCAGCGCCACAAGACAAGGTTGCAAAGACGTCATAAACGGATAAATCGAAACTCAGACTGGCCAGTCCAAGGACTTTATCTGAAGCCTGAAGGCTGATTCTCGCCGAGACATCGCACAAAGTATTCAGTGCCGCCTGATGGCTGATCATCACCCCTTTCGGTTGCCCGGTTGTTCCGGAAGTAAAGATGACATAAGCCAGTTGCTGCGGGTCAAAGCGGGCGTCAAGCCAGGCTTCCGGTAAGAATGGTGCGGGCCGGACATCACCCATATCCAGAATCCGGATATTTTCTTCCCAGTCGTGACCATTTGCCGGATCCGTCACCAGCCGGGTGATCCGGGCATCCTGCATGATCAGGTTATGCCGGTGACGGGGTTGCTCTGCCGACAGCGGTACATAAGCCCCGCCAGCCAGCATCACCCCCATGACCGCAGCAATCTGATCAAAGGATTTCGGTAAACATACAGCCACAGGCTCCGCCTGACGGATACCATTCTCTTTCAGCCATGTTGCAACGGCCGCGGCTTTTTCTGCCAGCATCCGGTAGGTGAAGTGCTGAGCTCCGGCCGACACAGCAATCCGGTCGGGAGTCGCAACCACCTGACGCATGAAACCTGCATGTAAAGGATTTTGGGGTAAAGGTGCCTGAATCAGGTTCTGCAGATTTCTCTGCGTCAGAGACTGTTCAGGAATGGTGACAACAGAGGCGTCAGACCAGCAGTCATCAACTGCCAGTTTGTCGATAAGCCGGCACATCGCACCAAAGGCCTGTTCAATCACGCCGTCACGGAAAACGCCGTCACGGACATCCCAGTTGAGGTGCAAACAGCCATCGCGTTCAGAAACCTGACAATCCAGCCAGACCTGTGGTGTCTGTGAGATACCGAAGCCCAGCGTTGCCCCATCCATAAAAGATGGATGCCCGCCTTTTCCGGCACCGAGTGTACTGGTGAACACGTAAGGCATCAGGCGGCCGCGGGTTTCTGCATTCCGGCCAATCTCTCTGAGCAGATCAACCCCGGTATAACTGCTGTGCTCCAGATCAGTCAATAACTGATCCTGCAGATGACGGCAACGGTTGATAAAGCCGGTTCCGGACTCAGCTTTGACTTCCAGAATATTCACCTGAGTGAAGTCACCGATAATCCGGTCAATATCTTCATGGATCGCCGGACGATTCAGCACAGTCACATTCACACAAAAACTTTTGGACGCAGACCAACGGCGCAACACTTCACAGAACGCAGCAAGGACAACACCGGATGGCGTCATGCGTTGATCCCTTGTTTTCTGCTGCAATTGCTGCCATTTCTCTTTTCCCAGCACAAAGTCATGGCGGACAAAAGCCGCTTTGCCATACTTCTGCTGCGAGTCCTGAACCGGCCAGTCTGGTGCGGGCGGCAGTGATGCAAGGCGATCAGCCCAGTATTGCTTATCCCGTGCATATCTGGCCTGCCCGGCGGGAGTATCCATCGCCGCTCTTTCCGCCAGTAAAATATCGCGGAAATCGGCCCGGATCAGCGGTAGTTCTTTGTCGGGATGACGGTACAAATGGTCCAGCTCAGACAGCAGCACCTGAATACTGACAAAGTCAGCAATCAGCAAATCGACAGAAACGTGCAGGGTGTCATGCGCCGGCATCCGGCTAATCCTCAGCTCATACAAGGGTGCCTGTGCCGGTGTATAGACCTGACCCGCCATTTCAGCGCGGATAGCTTCAAATTTCTGCGCCGCTTCTGCAGCCGGCAATGCGCTGAAATCGGTGACAATCACATCTGGTGCCTGAAAATCTGCCATCACCTGCTGAACACCATCAGGCAAAATTGCTGCCCGCAGCATCGGATGACGCTGCACTAACCGGGCCCATGCCTGCGTCATCCGTTTTGTATCCAGCCGCTCAAAATTCAGTTCAAGATAACCATGACAGCCCACGCCGCCATACTCAAAAGCATCACCACGGCCGACCAGGTAAGCGGCCTGAATCGGCGTCAGAGGAAACGGCGCATAACGATGCTCAAGATCTTGTTTTACTCCGGCCACCTGAGCATCCAGAAGTGTGATTAATTCTCCTTTGGCAGCTTTCAGCCGGTTGCGATGATCTTCAGTCAAAACACCAACCGGTGCCTGAAAACGCAACTGGCCACCTTCCGTCCACAGCCTGACTCCCAACGCTTCCATTTCGGATAGCAAAGTCTTCACGGTCATATAGATTTTTCCTCCATAATTTCATCGTCGTGATGAATATACTGATGATTTAGCTCAATCAATGAAGTAAACGACAATCAGTCAATTCGCCCGGTCAACATGAAATAAACGGCAGAACAGACTTCAGCGGCGGCTGATTTCACGTCAGGGTGCCGGTCCGGGCTCTGTGGATGTAAACGTTTGCATTTTCAGACAAACATGACACGCCCGCATGAGCCGGACATACTTTCAGGTATGAATTGGGGTGACCGGAACACCACAAATTCAGAAAGAATCTGAATGAACACCGGCCGGTTATAAAGAACTGATTGATACGGTACTAATCCGATATTGTTACGGCGGATGAAGGAATGAAATGCAGCGATAACATTCAGATACAGAACGCCGAACATGACTCTTCGTGGGTACTGTCAAGATTAAAAAACTGAACTGGCCCGGGCATGGAAGCATAGGAAAAATATCAGTACAAAAGAGACAATTCATTGTCTGCCCGCCTGCATATTTTTCTGCGCACAGTATGCCATAAAATACCATAAGTCAGATGTCTTTTAAGACAGACCACATATGCAACTATGGTAATTACTATTCACCCGGCCGTCAACGGTAATAATTATTGTTTTTATTTGTTGATTTAAATAACACTAAACATAACTATCTGATTATAAAATGAATATGGCAAAGCTTCGATTATCAGTTTCAGGAAAAAAACAGGTCACTATTGAGCGTATTGTTATCAGTTCAGGCGTTATTTTTCGCTGCAAACCACAGACGAAATCAGAAAGAAAAGAACAATGAAACGGGAAATAAAGAGAGGAAGAAAAGCAAAGAAGAGAGGAATTTCAGACACAAAAAAAGCCTGTACTCTCAAGGCAATGAATAAAGCCTTGAGAGCACAGGTCAAAAATAACATGAAAAAGAAAAGTTAAAGAAATGAGGTTGACGGGCTGCGCCTCAGCGCGCCCGGAAAGTGGTGGTATAACCATTGCCTTTAAAGCAATGTTCAACCCAGTGAACGGTATAATCCCCCGGATAACCGTCACGCCACAAATGATGTTCTTTGGATTGTGTCTTGCCACGGCCGGAAACACTGACACCTTCATTGGTCAGCTGCACCGGACTTTCCGCAATCATGGTCAAATTGCCCGGCATGGTAATACACAATTCTTTATGTTGCTGCTGCAACCGTGTCAGCTCGGCCTGCGCCGCAGCTTTTGCCCGGCCTGCATCCGGATAAACCGGCTGTAAAATCTTGCCCGGTTGTCCGGAATCACCCGCTGTTTCCGGCATCAATAACGCCTTATCGCGGTCGCGCCAGTAAGCCGTGACATGTTTCAGGTTCGAACGTTCCGCCCAGGCAAGTTCATACGCAGTCACGCCTGTGCGGTGAATTTTGAACACCGGGAGTGGCGTGCCCTGCGGGGTTTTGCCTTCCTGAGACGTAATAAAGATCAGATGGCCGCTTATCGCTTTCCAGACCGCATTATACTGGCGAGCCAGACGGGTCAGAAAATGGATATCGCTTTCACTGTTCTGTTCAATGTGATCAACAAAAATGGACGCCAGTTCAGGGGAGACGCGGTGTCTCAGTCCATACTGACCGGCAATTTTTTCAATCATTTCGCCCAGTGTTTTCTGATCCCACGAGCGACGCTGCAAAGTTTTCATCTGCTGACACATATCGACGGACCGGGCCCGGATGAGCATTTGATCCGGCGGTCCGCTGATTTTTGCTTCGTCAATAATATAATCACCGACCCGGGTAATGCCGGTTTCTTCATAACCCAGCTGAACCTGAATCGGTTTACCGATTTTAGGCAGTTTAATCCGCCCGCCGGCATCATCCACAATCATCGTCATGGTATCTGAAAACCAGCCGACTTCATCAGTCAAACGAATTTCCATCAGCCGGCTGTCAAGCCTGGGCGTAATGTCTTCACCATCCACGATGACTTTATATGTTGGGTGCATGCTATTCCCCGCACGTTCAGTTAATCAAACAGTGAAATTTTTGGCAGTTCAGGCACGTCCGGTACCGAAATATCCGGCAATTCAATCAATAAACCTCCGGGAAGCACCGGGCCGTAATCCGCCAAACCCGGATTCGCTTCATAGACCTGAACAAACAGGGCTGCATTGCTGTATTCGCGATAGCAAATCGCGTCGACCACATCGCCTTCTTTGGTTCGGTATTGCATACTTAGCTTTTCTCCTTATCCGGATCCGGGTATTTGTTGCCGTAATAAACCAGCCCCATGTTGAACTCCAGCTTACGGGGCCGGCCGTTACGATAGAACACAGTGGCGGTTTCACTGATACTGGTGATACACCAAAAGCCAAGATTAATTCCGGCTTGTTTCGATTCAGTCGATCCCATCAACAATCGTAGCGGCCTGCCGGTTCTGGCTTGTGCGGCCATCTCATCGATCTGGCTGAATCCACCTTTATATTCCGGATAAATCACACCACTTAAAGTTCGTTTATAGGTGCCTTCAGACACAAACTGTAAACCGGGGACTTTGCCCACGGTTTCCATTTTCCATTCGAAGGAGAAATCACGTTTCATCGACTGATAGGCTGCGGTTTCCACTGAAAAAGAGAAATCTCCCAGTTTCATCATCACCACATTCGGCCGGTTGGATGGCTGTTGATTGCCATCCTGATCAGTAGTCATACAATCCTCCCCTGTATTTCATTTTCTGATGCTCCATCAGCGCCATAAACTGACGACGGACTTCTCCGGCCAAATCACGCATATCCATCGAGTCATTTCCCTGCACGTGAATATCAAGCTGATTAATAGAGATCATTGAATCACCCTGACCACCGCGCTTCATCCGGCTGGCGGTTTCAGGAATCGATGCAGGTGATTGGGACTGACCGGCTGCAACAGCGGTATGCGCATGAACGGTTTCACGGTAAGTTTTCTTCAAACGTACTGCTTTTGGTATTTTCACCGTGCGCTTTTGACCACGGGCAGACATCACCTGACCTTTTGAGGCCGCTTTCGCCACCGTAGCCGTTTTCGTCTGTAGTTTTTCAGAAGCAGCGGCCTGGACTGAAACTTTTTCCGCTTGTTTCACTTTATGGCGAACGGATTGGGTTTTCTCAGCCACTTTGTTCTGCTGTTTCCGGCCCGATTGTTTCCGTTCTTTCTCTTCTTCATCGTCACCGCCGGTGAAAAAAGAGAAAATCCCGGAAACGATGTTTGCCACACCACCGAACTTTTCATGAATCCAGTCAAATGCAGCGCCCCAGACTTTCATCAACAAGCCCATCGGAGACCATTCAAACAGCGTTTTCAGCGCATCCAGCAGGCTGAAGTTATTCCAGGCTTCCATCACCCAGTCGAGTCCGGCGACAAAGCCATCCCACAAGGTGCCCATGAATTTCTTAATCGGCTCCCAGTAGTAGTAAATCAGCCCGGCCACTGCCGCGATGGCGGTAATCACCAGACCAACCGGATTGGCCATCATCGCCATACCAATGGCACGAATACCGGACATCACGACCGGAAAGACGCTCATGGCTAAACGCATCAATGTGCCGCCAAAGCCGGAAATCATCCGGACTGCTGAAGGCGGAATCATGCGCAGTAAACGGCCACTGATACCCTGAAGACTCTGCATCATACGGCCAGCGCTCCGGGTTGAGAAACGGCGCGTAAGCCGCCCCAGCGCTTTCATCCGGCGCATGGCTTTTTTCGCCTGTTGCCCCAGTTGCGGATAAGCATCTTTCAGAGCCTGCACCGACTGGTACGCTGATTTGGCATCCTTGACAAAATCAGCGTAAGCCTTGGTCATTTCAGGGACTTTCTGCGCTGCACTGACCACAGAATCAGCAAAACCTTTTACCGGTGTCATCAAGTCACCAAACCGGAGTTTGATGGAATCGACAACAGCAGACAGCTTGTTGATCCCCCCCTGAATACTCTGATCGACACCACCGGCAATATCTGCCGAAGCACCCTCTTGTGTATTCAGGACGTCATTAAAGCCGGAAACCCCTTTGCCACCTTTTTGCGCGGCTGCCTGCAGGCTGTTCGCTGAATCTTCACCCAGCACATCCTGCATTGCTTTGAGCTGCGCTTCCGGGGCCATGTCTTTGGTGGCTTTGATCACATCACCAATCACCTGTGCCGTATTGCGCATCTTACCGCCCGCATCTTTAGTGCTGACGCCCAGTCGCTGCAATGTTGCCGCTGCCGCATCGGACGGAGAAGACAATCGCGCAGACATGGCTTCCAGAGATGCACCGGCATCCGCGCCTTTCACGCCCATATCCGCCAGCAGACCGGCCATGGCTGCCGTTTCTTTCAGGTTCATTCCTGAATGACGGGCAATCGGCCCGATGCCACGCATCGTATCGCCCAGCGCGCTGAGCTTCAGACCCGTACTGCTGGTTGCGGTCGCCAGGACATCCGATAGCGCCCCCATTTTTTCCGGCACGATATCGAATTCAGCCATCAGGGCCGCTGTGGTTGTCCCCACGGCGTTCAGGTCACCGGTATTGCCGGAGGCTTTCGCAATATTAATCACATCCGGCATCGCGGCCTGAATCTGGCTGGCATTCAGCCCGGCACTGGCCAGCGCCTGCATCCCGGCAACAGCCTGATTCGTCCCGATCGATGTATTTAACCCGAGTTGTCTGGCCGAAGCTGATAACTGACCCAGCTGCGCATCGGTTGCATTGGCAGCTTTCGCCACCGTAGCAATTTTATCTTTAAAGTCAGCTGCATATTGCGTTGGCGCTGCCAGCGCATTGCTGACCGTTTTACCCAGCGCCTCGATTTTCCCGGCACCCGTTTGCGCGACACTGGCCATCCGCAATGTGTGATCCATTAAATCCGGCAGGCTGTCACCGCGACGAATTTTGGCAAACATCAGTGTTGACAACTTGCCGAACTTACGGAATTCTTTGCGGGTTTCTCCGGCCTGTCCGCGGGCTGTTTTCAGGTTCTCACCCAGCTTATCCAGCCCGGTATCAGCAGAAAAGTCCTTAAAAATACCTGAGACCTGGCGAACCTGATCAGCAGTCTGGCTGACAACCGGTAAAATGGATTGAACGCTGCCTTCAATGGCTTTCAGTTCATCACCCATGCCGGTCATATTCGCCAGCCCCTGGAAATTGCCAAGTGCACTCAGGACCTTATCTGTATCCAACCCTGCCGTTTTCAGGGATTCAATGCCGTTTGCTGCCTGATTGAAACTGCTTCCGGCCTGTTGCCCAAACTGCCTTGCCGAATCAATGAACCCGGTCAGCTGGTTTTTGGTGCTTTCACTTATTAAGCCTGCTTCAGCCAGTTGATTGCCGAATCCTGCCGCCTGATCGGTTGCCTGAGACATGGACTGCGCCATCCCTGAGCCCATGGACAACACGCCCGCAGCCGACTGCTCAATCCCGGCAGCTACCGCTCTGGTTTTATCTGCCAGCGTTTGGGTCTGTGAATTCAGTTGCGCCTGTAGCTGACGAATCCGCTCCAGCCTGACAGCTAAGTTTTTTTTGTCTGATGCCATGCGCCACCCAAGAAAAAAAGCGGGCGACTTCATGTCAGCAATGCAGATGCCAGCTTCATTCGCTGGCACCGGTGACACTAGTCGCCCTGAGATTGTACCTGATGCATTGATTTGAAGCGTTCAATCGCCAGATCACGCCAGCGCATCAGCTCCTCAAAATCCATCCCGTTCATTTGTTCCGGCGGCCAGTGAAAGACCGCCGCAATATCAGCCCAAGCCTCATCTACTGAGTCAGGTGCTGATCTTTGGTGAAAAAAGTCGCAATTTCCGTCATCACTTCCAACAGGTCTGCCGGATCCAGTTGATAGAAATGCTGTGCTGTAAAGTTGTTCATCGCAATCCGTGGCACCAGTTGTGCCACTGCACCTGCATCCATCTGGATAATATCCAGCAATTTCAGGCCACGCAGGTCACCCGGCATTGGTTTGCGCAATGCGATACAAGTGACGTTGCCATTATCCAGTGCGGTATCGAGTGCGATCACTTTGTCTGCCCCCGGAAATTGCACTTGTGTGTTCGCTGATGGTGTGTTCGCTGATGGTGTATTGCCTGCCTGTGTGTGAGTTGATTGTGTGTTGATTGACTGTGTATTGGTTTGTTCTGCGTTGGTTTGTTCTGCGTTGTTTACTTCAGTCATTTTTGCTTTATTTAATTCAGTCATATTCAAGGCCTTTATAAAAAAGCGCCCCGCGGGGCGCTCTGTATTAATGTTGAGTTCGGTATTGATTTAATTTCAGGATATGATCCGGCTTAAGCACTTGCTTGCGCAGCAGTCGAACCTTTAATAAAGCCCGCTGCAATCAGGTTGGCTGCCTGCACATCATTGAGTGAGATTTCATCTCCCGCCTGATATTTTTTATCTTCAAACATAAACGCTAATGCGGGTCTTTCCTCTTTGACCGGATACATATGAACATCAATTTCAACATATTGATTGACGATATATGTTTTCTTATCTGTAATCTCTGCCATGTTTTACTCCTTAGTTTTTCAGGCCAATGGCTTTGCGCATATCAGCGAGTTTATCAACGCCATTCACTTTGCGAACCATGCCCGGAACATCAATTTCCATGCATTCCGTGTCACCAATGGTCAGCTTGTAATATTTGAGCGCAATCGCAACTTTCATCTGAACTTTCTGCCCTGATTTCCAGCTGCCAAAATCGACTTCTTTCCAGCTGCCGGTCATGGTCATTGCGACCGGAACCGTGGTGCCATTTTCTTCAATCGCACCACGTAAGGTACAAGTCACCATTTCGCCGGGAACCAGACCGTAAGCTTTAAACAGCGTCGGATCATAGTTTGCGATCGTGAAACTGCATTCGAGTTTGTTCATGCCCAGGTCGATCTCAAGCGGGGCATCCATGCCACCGGCCCTGAACTCCTCGGTTTTAATTGTCAGTTTCGGTGGTGTGACTTCTTCAACCACTCCGGCATAACCGCGGTTATTTGTTGTCGTACCAAGAAACAGGCTCATCGCCCGAATCGTTTGAGGCATCAGTGCTGTCTCTGCCATATTATAAAATCTCCGTTAAGTAACCATTTACCATGTGGCTGCGGAATGTAATATGTTCCGCTGGCGCATAGGCGCTGAAGTCAAAGTCAAAATAAATTTTACCGGCCTGAATCTGATCTGCGCTATTGAGCTCCGGATCCACCCAGCATTCGCCACCGGCAATCGCACCGATATATTTCAGATGGCGCAGGTAGTTGTTCACACCTTCAGTCACATCTTCAACATAAGTGGCGGTGATGTTACGGTCCATCGCCCAGAAGTGGTTTTTAATCAGGCTGTCTGAAATCATGTCGTTGGTAATCACGACGTTTTTAAATGCCCATTTGGCATCATCAGCACAAGTCCGGTCACCCCAGATACGGAAGCCGTTATGCTGAATCGTCGTCGTAACCTGCTTCGCATTCAGCAGGTTCGCACGACAGTTCGGATCGTCGAGTTTAAAATCAACCGGACGACACAGGCCCTGAATGCCGTTAATCGTCTGATTGGAGTTCGACCACCAGAAGCCCAGCGTATTGTGTACACGCGACATCACACCGGCATGGCGTGCTGATGGTGGCTGAATCACTTGTGTACTGGTCGTTGTATCCCAGACGGTATACCATGGGTCAACCACTTCACAACGGCGCTTATTGTAAAGTCCGCGATAAGCCTTCGCTGCTTCATCGGTGGTATTCGGGCCATCCAGAATTGCATAACCGCGCAGCTTCTCAGCGACTTCAGCTAATTTATCCCCGACGGCTTTATGGCAGGAATATCCTGGCGCAATTAAAATACGGGGCTGGACTTTCACCACCTGATTAGCACTCAATAGTGCTGCAATGCCCTGATAATGACCTGTCTCATCGACAGTATCACTTGCGATGTTCGACATCGTCTTCGCCTGATCCACGTAGCCATCTGTCATGACTTCTTCTACGCGAACCACCACCACCACGGCACCTGTCTGGTCAAAAATACCGTCAATCGCCTGAGGAAGTGTCCCTCTCGCTCCGAGCTTGGCAGCCTCACGGCGGCTCGCTGCAATCAGGACGGGTTTATTCAGCGGAAACTTAGCTGGGTCCGCATCCGGTGCCGTTCCCACAACACCAATTACGCCACTTTTTACAGTAGTAATCGGACGGGAACCATCATCAATTTCCACGACCTCAGCGCCGTGCATATAGTTTTCTGCCATATCGATATTACTCTCTCGGTTTATGCAAAAAAGGGCGCCTCAGATGAGGAGCCCCGATGGATTAAATAGATTAAGGAAGGACTAACTGACGGAAACGGTTTCTGTCTTCGTGGTCAGCCCGGTTAATGTGTCGTTGTCGTAAGTCAGTGTGGTGGTCTCGCAACTGCCACGGAAAACCACGTCAACCTGTGTGAGTTTGTGGGTCTCTGAATCGTATTGATACTGAGTGATGCGCTCAAGAAGGAAGCGGTGGAATTAACTGTCTGAAGCGGTCGTATCAGAAGCCGTGGTGTTTCGCATCACGTAAACCACCAGCGGTTTGGAGGTAAAGCGTGGCGTTGCCAGCTCTGCGTTGAGCAGATCGGTGTTGACTTCATAGCGGCCCGAGTCGCGAAAATTCAGCGTGGCCGAGAACTCACCATCCTTCACCTGTGCATTGAAATACACGATGTTCCCACTCTCCTGACGAAAAGGCACAATAAAAACTTCATCGTCAGTATCCAGCGTGCCTTTTAAAGTCATGTCCGTGTCTTCCATCACCGTAATCCGCACCACATCCTGCGCAGCAATATCTTCCGGCTTGCGCACGGTGCCGTTTATTTCAGTGACTGTGATGGCTTGGCGGGTATCTTCCGCTTCAGCGGTTTGTTCTGTTGTATCAGCCACCGGCTCGGGTTGGTTGGCCGGGTTCTCTTCGGCGGTTTCCCACCAGGCAAGCGCTTCGGCTTCGTTTTTCCACGGTTGCAAAGTTTCCGGAATCGCGACCAGATAACCGCCACCAATATCAATCCCGTTGAATTCAGGATTCCATGTACCTGTTGTCATTAGAAATTACCTCCTGATTAAAATGCCCGGACGACGGTTTTTTGTGAGTAATAACTGGTAGTACTAGTGTAATAATTACAATTCCCTAAAGACAGTATTGCTAAGCGATGATAAGGGGATACGGCAACAAGAACAGGCGTATAAATTGGCCTCATCGATGATTTATTACCATATAACCTTTGAGCCGCTCCGAACTGGCTATTAAATGATAAACACCTTGTATTTTGTGAATCCTCGTAATAGGCACTACACTGAAACACATGTGGAGCCGGAAAAGGCCGGGTACTTCCGTCAGTATTAGAATAAAAACTATTATTACTGGGCCCCCAGGCAATTACTTCTGCCGTTGTGCTTCCAACTTTACCTGAAACATATCGATTATTTATCAAGATTCGGTGACATGCGTCAGAAATGTAATTTGAGGAAAAAGGCTCTTCACTTCCACCATGAGGTGCTGATTTCAATGACTCCTGACCAGATTTTCCGCTGCATCCACCTCCCTGCAAGAAAAGAATAAAGTTTTGCTGTTCAGCCCAATCATTAAAATTCGCTTCTACCAGAAAATTCTTATCGGTATCAGGTTTTGTCAGATACTGTTTAGCTTCATCATCCCAGACCGTATGCTGAGCATGACCCTGAGAATAACTCCAGAAATTCAGTGTATCCGGCTCCTGATATATACGTCCACCAGAAAGAGGGATGCTCCCGTCAGCAAGAGTCAGTAAAGGCATCACATCAAAAAATTTCAGTGAGGTTGAGGTCATCTTCGCTAATCGAACACCAGCATATGTTTTCATGAATTGAAAAGACTCACTGGCATTTCCGGAGATTCGTTTCTTAGTTGCTTTAATACCGGAGCGATTACCCTGAGCATCAACTTTTACTGTGCAATCATGACTCAAGTAATCCGTACCTGAACCAAAACCGATATAAGCATAGAAACACTTTTCATCGTCATCAAACAATGAAACTACAGTTTGAGGCAATGACTGGCTTATGCCTTTAGTATCTGTTCTGCCGCCCTTAGTCAAATAAAACAAATCAGCTCCGTTCCAGTTAAACGCCAGTGCTGGCGTTGCCGGTGCCCCTTCCCGCATGACTGCCGGGAGATTCCCTAAGGTATTATCCAGCCCGGTTTTAATGTTGCCAAACGAAGTTTTAATCTCATTAATCTGCGGCAGCAGCTTGAGATAATCGGCATTCTCCTGCAATGAGACTTTGGCGCTATCCAGTGCGGATGTTGCGGTACCGAGATGTTTTTCGGCGACGGCGATCAGTGCCGTTTCCAGCTTGGTGCTTTTCGATAACAGCGCAATGGCTTCAGCCACCATGGATTGCTCTTCTGCGGTCAATGGCGCATCGCTGGCCATTTTAGCCACCAGATCATCGACCATGACCTGTACGGCATTTGAAATAGTTGACATAATATCTTTGAATACCTCTATCACCGCTGAATGTATAGATTCAGCCGTTCATCGTAGATATGAAAATTAACTGACAGACGCCGTTTGACGCATCACGTAAACCACCAACGGTTTGGAAGTAAAGCGTGGCGTTGCCAGCTCTGCGTTGAGCAGATCGGTGTTGACTTCATAGCGGCCCGAATCGCGGAAATTCAGCGTGGCCGAAAACTCGCCATCCTTCACCTGCGCATTGAAATATACCAAAGGTCCGCCATCCTGACGAAAAGGCACAATAAAGGCTTCATCATCAATATCCAGCGTACCTTTTAAAGTGATATCTGTGTCTTCCACCGCTGTAATCCGCACCACATCCTGCACAGCAATATCTTCCGGCTTGCGCACGGTGCCGTTTATTTCAGTGACTGTGATAGCTTTGCGGGTATCTTCCGCTTCAGCGGTTTCTTCTGTTGTATCAGCCACCGGCTCGGGTTGGTTAGCCGGGTTCTCTTCGGCAGTTTCCCACCAGGCGAGCGCTTCGGCTTCATTTTTCCACGGTTGCAGTGTTTCCGGGCTTGCGACCAGATAACCGCCACCAATATCAATCCCGTTGACTTCAGGATGCCATGTTCCAGTTGTCATTGATTATTTCCTCCTGATTAGAATGCCCGGACGACGGTTTTTTGGTTGCAAGATGACCCATTTCTACTCCCAAGGGATAAAAAGGCCACCCGGTGATATGGTGAAACAGCAATCAGTGCTGGCAAATAAATATCGACCATTGTAGTGCCATTCAAACCTTGAGCTGGTCCTATTTGACCAGAAAACGACATATAAGCACCGCTGGCACTATCCAGATAATGACTACTGCACTGCGCAATATGTGCCCTCGGATAATTAAATTTGGTAGAAGAACCTGCACCAATATTTATTACATTACTATTCCCTACCCCAAAAGAAATGGCTTCTCCGGATGTAATGCTTAACTGGTTAAATTGATACTGCCCATTCATTAAAGTCATGTGTTTATGGAACAGTGGCCTTGAGAACCCGTAGACGGACGATTGATTAAGAGCACCTAAGTGGGTTGAAGAGCTCCCATGACTCCCATAACTCACCGTGAACTGGGTATAACCTTGTTCTCCGGCCCATTGGTTAAACACCCCTTCATTCAGAAAGTCTTTACTGGTATCTGGTTTAGTCAGATAAACTTGTGCTTGCGCATCCCAGGTCGTATGTTGCGCGTGCCCCTGAGAATAACTCCAAAAGCTTAATGTATCCGGCTCCTGATAAATTTTTCCGCCGGTGAGCGGGATGCTCGCTGATTCTTCTGCCAGCGAAGGCATCACACCAAAAAACGTCAGTGCAGTATTGGTCATTTTAGCCAACTGCACACCCCGAATTGTTTTGATTAGCAGAAAGTATTCAGAGGAACTGGCAGAAATACGCTTCGATCCGGCATTCGCACTGGTGATATTGCCTTTGGCATCGACTTTTACAGCAAAATCTTTGCTGTAATACTTTGTTCCGTTGCCAAAACCAGCGTAAACATAAAAACACTTTTCAGCATCATCAAACAAAGACGTCACAGTCACAGGTGATGATTCCAGTAGTGAAGTATTTGCAGAATTAGAGGCATTTGTCAGCGTGGCAATCTCCGCTCCGTTCCAGTTAAACGCCAGTGCTGGCGTTGCTGGTGCGCCTTCCCGCATGACTGCCGGGAAATTCCCTAAGGTATTATCCAGCCCGGTTTTAATGTTGCCAAACGAAGTTTTAATCTCATTAATCTGCGGCAGCAGTTTGAGATAATCGGCATTCTCCTGCAATGAGACTTTAGCGCTATCCAGTGCGGATGTTGCGGTATCGAGATGTTTTTCGGCGACGGCGATCAGTGCCGTTTCCAGCGTGGTACTTTTTGACAAAAGCGCAACCGATTCTGCCACCATCGATTGCTCTTCCGGCGTCAACGGTGTATTGCTGGCCATTTTAGCCACCAGATTATCGACCATGACCTGCACGGCATTTGAAATAGTTGACATAATTTCCTCTGATGTACCCGTCACAGCTGAAGCAATCGCCTCAGCCGTCCCGGATATCCATTGAAAAGAAAAAAGAATTAACCCAGCAGCGCATCGAGACGCAGGCGTCTCACACGGTGCTTAAGCTTGTGAAGTTGCTGTTGGTGCTGGTCAACATCGGCATCGACGTCGGTGATGGCCTGAGCGATCCGCCCAACGTCATCCTGCAAAAAATTGTCCGGCACTGGCACCGGATAATTCCGGTGCGGGGTGCGTGAGTCTTGCATTGCTCACCTCAGTTTATTTGGTGGTGATCATCCGCAGAGAGCGGACTCTTGGCCGGTTTGCAGCATTGCCTTTCAGCACCAGTTTGGTGCGAATCGTCGGGCTGGTGACACCTTCCAAAATATACTGATGTGCCTGAAAACCATCATCTGCCGCGCTTGTGGCATGCAAGTCAACCTTTTGCCATTCACCATTGACTTCAATGTAAGTGTCCACGTCAGCATCCCCGGTAAGTAAGGCTTCAAAGGTGACAATCGCTTTGACATCCGTACCGCCGGGAATCGCGCGTGAAATATAGTCTGCTGTTTGCTGAACCGTTGCTGTCACGGCCTGGACATTTTCATACAGCACCGGGCTGCGCAACGCGGTACCCGATAGTTTTGCCTGTAATTTAATTTTTCCGGTTTGTTCAGATGCCAGACTCATTGACTCGCCTTCAAGCAATTGGTAAGTCACACCATTTGTATCTGTCATATTCAGAGAAAGATCAGTATCACTTGCCGGACGTTCAACCACAGAAATAGCTTTAAATTCCGTCATATTAGTGACATCAAATTCTCCCAGCTCAACGGTTTTGTCTGTTTCGGTGAATCTCGCACCTAATAAACGAAAAGTCAGATCTTTATTCTGATGTGACGTCCAGGTACTCGCGTTACTGGACGAGAGCAAAACACCGACCTGATAAGGCTGGCTGGTGACCCAGCTCTGATTGACTTTATCAAATTTGCCTAATTCGGAAATAGCCACTTCGTGGTCAGCGCCATCAGTCAATACCACAATGGCATATTCCTGATCAGCATCCAGATACACCGGCGTAAATGTAAATCGTGTTGCACTACCGTTTGTCAGAATGTCATCGCTGCTCATAATAGATTCAGCAACGACTGTCTGAGTCGGTAATCCGGTTGCTGTTTCACGAATTTGTACCCGGACTTCTTCCGGCCCCTTATTTTTGAACCAGAGGTCAACACCACCTATATGACGGGCAGTACTCAGGGTAAACGTTTGTGCCAGTGGATCAACGCGATAAGTGTAGTAGTTATAAACTCTGCGCAGCGTTTTGTATTCAATTGTGCCGGAGCCAGTGTATGTGGCACTGGCTGAACTACCACCTTTTCCTTTAAATTCAACCAGCTTAGTCCCGACTGGCACATTAGCCGGGATATAAAATCTGCCTGTAACTTTACCGTTACTGTCTGCCTTTATCATTTCAATACTCCAATTGCCGCCCCGTCAAAATAGACATGCTCAAGTTCTTCTCCCGGCCCAAACCCAGAGAGTTCGAACCGGACATAGCGTTGTCTCAAATATTGGCTACTAACTTTTTCATCGGATAAGACCTGGGTATATGAGGACGTCCAACCATTTCTCCAGCCACCAAACCACCGGCCCCGGTACCATCTCCAACCCCAGCCATTGCGCCAGAATCTGGACAGATAAACCCAGCGGGAAACGGAACTCTTCCATATATATTTCTTTTCAACCCAGTAATCGACACTTGGCGTCAGCTTCGCTTTCGCCGGAATTGGTTCAAATGCCTGATATGGGTTCACTTTCATCTGACCGGTTTGTATGATTTGCTCGATAACCGGCTCTAATTCATAGTCCAGTGTCAGAGCTGACTGACTTTCTGGCAGTACGAAGTCAAATACATTGACATTGTCAACTGGCAGAATCAGCTCGCCATCAATAATGGCTGCAGTCTGTGATTCGCCCTGATCCCTTAAATCATCATCAAGGAAAGGGTCAACAAATACACCGTATTTCGATGCGGACTCTTCTGCCGTTGCATTGTTACGTAAGCGTTCAAGTGCCAATAATTGATATAAATCGTCAATTTGTGACTGCATGTCGCCTAATTTTGCCATGGACACTGACCGGACAGCCTGATCAGTCACCGAAACATCCGTATTCGTATCTGTAGCTGTCGTCCAATTCTGTGTCACATGAGCCAACAGCAGCTGATTATCCGGAATCGCTGGTGCAGAGGGCGTGTAGGCATTTGGAATTCCCTTCACCCGGAGAATTGTGCCTGAACGATCCAAAGTCAATGCATCAATCCGCGGCATTTTCCACTGATAATTAACCCTGACAAGGGAATCAGACACCAGACCACTCACAGTAAAACCTGTATCATCAGCCGTTACAGGAATAGATTTTTCATATTGATAGACAACAGTATAGGTCGAACCTGTAGCTGGCTCAGAGCCTGGGCGGCTCCAGTCAATTTGATTACCTAACAAGGCAAAATCACCCGAGGTATCGGTTGGTTTTCCTTGGGTATATACCGTATCCCCTTGTTTTACTGATATTACTTTCAGTACGGAAGTGTTGCCTAATGCATCTCTCACCCCGACTGTTGTTCCATGTTTCACAGTTTCAGAAATTTCAACCGTTCCATAGACTTTATCAATGCTGTAAATAGGGCTCAGCGCGGTGTTAATCCGCATTTTGCCTTCCGGGTCAGGTGAAAAAATATGCGGTTCAGATTCTATGGTCTGCAAATCCGGATCAACCGGGAAGGTTTTTCGGATCGCTGTTGGGTATTCGATCTCATATCCGAGAATATGCGCTTTCCCTTCCGCAATACTGAAGACCTGTTTCTTACCGGCATCACCGAGATCTTCCTCGGTCCGGTAGGAAGCATACATTCCATCCACGACATAGTTACCACCGTTGGATTCACGGTCATAGCGTGCCAGCGCCACATTCACGCTATCGAGTTGCGGCGGTGTGGTGTTGACAACCAGTGCACCATTATCCACTTTATATACCGGGTAGAAGTTGCCTTCATTGCTGTCAGCCGCTAAACCCCAGGTACAGGTGACTTTCAATCGCGCTGAACCGGCTTCACCGTAGTTATGTGTGCCTTGTGCCGGGTCTCGCAATGCGGGGGCTTCGAGCTCCGTCACTACAGTTTCAGTGAACCGGGCGCCAATATCCAGAATCTGATCGACCGGAATGGTTAATGTTGCTGGTTGCAGGGTGCGAACCTGACCACGGAGATAGATCTTGGCTGCACCCAGCGTCACCTTGCCGTCTTCTCCGACGATGATTTCACCACCGGAAACCACATCGCCATCTTTTAAAATCGCGTCTGCCACGCCCTGGACATGGCTAAACACTTGCGCCTGCATGTCATTCAGCTCTGCAGACTGCAGGCCCTTCCCGGCCCGGAATAATAGTTTCTCGTAACCATCATCCGCGTCAAAGCGCCCATAATAATCCTGCAGGTAATCTGCCGGATTTAATCGTTCATTCTTATCTTGCATGTTCGCTCCCATCAGAACGTAATCACAAATTCAAAGGTTTCACGGACACCGATATCGCGGTACAGCGGTTTCCGGTATTCCAGCAATAACAAAGTGCCGTCTTTGTCCAGTTCTTCCGGTTTGAAATAAAACTGTCCGGCCGGGGTATCAGCCTTCGGCGTAGTTCCCACCATCACACCAACTTCGCGCAGCGTTTCACCCTGTGCGTCTTCAAAATCGAAACGGAATTCACAGAACAGGTGATTGGTTGGTGTATCCGAGAGTTTGAACCGGCCAGAGGTCACAACAATTTCTCCGTCCGGATCCGGTTCACAAAATAAAACCCGGGATGATTTCCGGAAGCCGACGGTATCAACAAGTGCCGTACTGGTTACCGGTTCTGATGGCGGGGTTTCTTCCCACGCGGATTCACCGCGTCCCCATGCCATGAATACAGGCTGAGCTGCAATTGACTGTGCAATCGCAGTCCGGCCTGATTTAGTTAAAATGGCCACTGTAATTTACTCCTATGGTTTCATCTTAAATACAGGTCAGGATTGACCGGATGGAAGCGAATGACCGGCATAAAAAAACCGCCGGATGGCGGTTGGTTTCATTTGTTTGGTTCAAAAACATTCACACCACTCATATTAATCTGATTTATTTTCATGACTGTAATTCACACCAACAAGCACATATCCGGCATTGGACCAGGTCCGTTGATCCCAGCGTCCAATCCAGCTCATGCCAGATAACTCTGGTGTTTTTAACGTAATCCGTGTCCGGCCCTGTTCAATGCTGAAGTCAGTGCTCAGACATACATTTTCCAGGCGGTTCTCAGCAACACTGGCGGTGACTGGCAAGGTTGCATTCAATTCACCCGGATGATTTTCCAGCTGCAGTGTGTGCACCGGCTGCCATTCAAATCTCCAGGCATCATCCAGCTTATCTTCTGACAGCATAATCGTGCCGCCTACTTCAATCTGCCGGCGTGCACCCAATAAGGAATGCAAGCTGCCCAAGGCTTCACTGTCTGACAACACCATCGCCGCCTGAGAGAAGCGATGCTGGTCTTGAATCACCGGTTGTGCATCATAAAACAGACCTTCAGACACCAGGCGCCCATGATGGACATAAATGCCAAAATCAAATTTATCATCCAGATGCATGTAGCTGAGCAATGGCCGGTCTTCGTAGGTTGCATTGTCAACCACGGTCCGGAAATGACTGCTTTCAATCCCCGGTTGTCCTATCGCGAGTTCACTTTGATAATCGCGGCGGAAAGAGAGTTTGGTTCCCTGATGGTCGACCCCCGAATAATCTGACAACAATTGTCCGAAATGACCTTCAGACAAAATCAGCGTCCGGACATCATAGCCATGATACATCCTGGATAAGCGGGAGCGGACCGGCGCAGAAAGCGCAGCGACACCAAACAAACGGGCGCGTTCTTCCTGCGTGGGGATTTTGCCGGGATCGACCTGATATTCATAAAAATGACGGCCGGGACTGTTTTCTTCGATGGTAATGTTATCCATCCCAATCCAGCCCAGTGCAATTTTCAGGCTTTCCGGGGTTCCCCGTAAACGCTGCCAGATCAAGCCTTC
This sequence comes from Vibrio aerogenes, assembly GCF_024346755.1. Lineage (NCBI taxonomy): Bacteria > Pseudomonadati > Pseudomonadota > Gammaproteobacteria > Vibrionales > Vibrionaceae > Vibrio > Vibrio aerogenes. The sequence continues at coordinate 2,490,374 of NZ_AP024861.1, forward strand.
TTTGATCACTTTCCTCAAGTCAGGCACATAAAGCAGGACGTCTTCAAGACCGTATTCCCAGATCAGCCAGTACAGCAGGTTATCTGCCGGTTCCTGCTTAAATGTTTTCAGCTGCTGAACCGCCAGATTGACATCGTGATGAAGCCGGTTCGCCGTTTCGAGATCATACTGGAGCCTGGATGCATTTACGGGTAACAGTGTCATCAATACCCCCTGCCGTTCAGGCTGATATCCAGTTTTTCAATCACAGCATGCTGGTTTGCTCCAACCTGAATCACTTGTGTCGGTTCAAGGATATTGACTTCATACACACCACTTTTTTGCAGCTGCGCACTAATCCAGCTGGGCGTCACATCCCAGCCAAGACCAGCCTGCTGTTCCCACTGTTTCACCAGCCCTGATTTCAGCTCATCAATCACCGCTTCCGGCGTGGTATTCTGCAATACAATGGTCGCCGCAACCGGCACCTGAATCGTCTCGGCGGACACCACATTCACGGTATCAGTCAGCACTCTGACCTCGTCAGAATTTACCGCCTGTTCAACCTTTGCCAGCGTTTCATCCAAATCGAAACCATGACGAACCAGAACCGAAACCCGGACCAATCCACCTTCCGGTGAGTCAATACGCACATCACGAATAGCCAGCGGCGCCGCTTCAATTGCACGGCTCCGGTAATGGGCGATACTGCCTGCGGTACTCGACGCTTTGGTCCGCTCCCGGATGCGCTGACGATAGCTTTCATCATCTTCACCATCTGCACGGGGCAATCCGTAAAAATCGCCTAAATGATCGAGATCACCGCCAGTTGCAAAGGCGAGTAAGTTGGCTTTAACGCTTTCATTGATCCGCAGCCGGAGTAATGCTTCCCGGTAAGCTTCCGCTTCAATATTGATATTCAGCGGCTCACTTTCCAGCGCAAGCACATCCTGATAATCAGGGTTCAGCTCAATCAGCTTCTGCCGCCGGGCTTCGATAAGTTGCTCAGCATCAAGCTGTTCAATAATATCCGGATCAGGCAGGTTCAGCGTCTGGTTAATTTCACTCATATCGTTACCTGTATCCCATCCATGGTGATCGACTGACCATTGATCAGCATTTCACCATCAATATAAAGATTAATCTTTCCTGCATCGCCCCGTTCAGCCGTTAAATCTTTCAGACGAAACCGGGGTTCCCATTTCTCCAGCGCTTCCAGCGTGGCGGCATAAACATCCAGAAACCAGGCTTCATTGGTTGGATGATCAATCAGGTTAAATAAGTCAGACCCAAAATCACGCCGGAGAACCCTGCTGCCAACAGGCGTAGTCAGAATGGTAATGATGGACTGACGAACATGATCAGGGCCGGATAATGTCCGGCCGGTTTGTGCATTCATTCCCTTCATGATGCACCTACCTGACGGGGTAAGGCACAGAGTCAACAATCACAACCGCATTTTCCTGAATATGTAACACGATGGCTTTGGCAATGGCGTCGGCCAGTTCTGTCACTTGTGAATGCGTATTACTGGTGTTAAAACCTGCATTGTCTAAGTTCTCGACAATTAATTGTTCAAGCAAATCAGCATTAAGTGCCATGTTATTTCCCCGCTGTAACTGTCCGGGAACCATCACCATGTGGTTTCCCGGTAAAATGACAAATGTGTGCAGTCGTGACACAAGGCGAGCCACCGTTCAAAGCAATCTTCGAAGCGGAAACATTGACATGACCCTGTGCAGAAACTTTGGCATCGGCCGACGTCTGCACCTGAATATTTTTGCTGGTTTTTATGTTCAGTGTTCCGGCTGAAACCACGTCTACCGTCGCATCAGCACCTTTGATATCAATCAGATACTGGTGCGCGTTCCGGTCATAGCTGATCACAGAACCATCTTTAAAGACTTTGGATTCTAATTCTTTGTTACTGCTGGGTGCCGGATGTTTCTCCTGATACAGGCTGGCAATAATGATACCCAGCGTCAGGTCACCCGACGGACATAAGACCACCACCTGTTCGCCAACATCCAGCGGGTGCCACGAGCGGTTATCACCAGCACGGTCAACCGCTCTGTCCAGCCAGGTACTGTTGAGCTCACCATCCTGCACCTTCACCTGCCCGTTATCGCCCAGCTCAGTCACGGTACAGAGACGAATCAGGCCATGCAGCTGACGCTCCAGCTCAGAAATCCGGTAACTCTCCATCTCTCATCCTCATATATGATTCGATTGGGGGTGTTTCTCTTCCCGGTGCATAGCCCAGATAGGCTTCTTTGACCACAATGCCCTCTTTCACCGGTTTTGGCTCACCCAGATAAATCGTCTGCCGCCAGCTCACCACACGGGATTCATAATCAACCTGATCCTGATATCTGGGTTTATCTGCATGGGCTTTAAGCGTATGCGGCCGTTCCATCACGCCACCACTGACCCAGAAACCGTTGCTGTAAATCAGTTGCGCAACAGAAGCGGCCATCTCCCATAATTCAACCAATGGCTGATCTTTTTTCGTCACACAGTGAATCGTGAAACAGCAATCCGCCGGATAACGATAATCACCGGCATCTTTTGCCAGCGGAAAGGAATTCAGCTCCACCAACAGGGCGGGCGCTTTGGCCGCAAAATCAGTCGTCGGCGAATACGTTTCCACAGTTATTCCGGTAAATGCATCTTTCAGGCGATCGACAATCCCCTGATGCACTTCCGTCAGTGTTGTTTGAGTCATAAGCTTGATCTGTCTGGTATGAGTAGAAAATTCAGCAGCCGAAAAGGCTTACCATTGAAATTGTTGAATCGCTTTGGCACCGGTCAGTTGACTGACCGCCGTTTCTCCAGCCGGGTGAGTACAAAGTTACTCATCACAATGGCAGAGCAAGCCAGTGTGACCACATCAGACAACTGCCAGTGAAAATGCCCGCTCAAGACCTGCTCAAACGACGCACTCAGCAGCGACTGAGCAAAAGAGCTTTGTGTCACACCGCTGGTAATCGCAACGGTTGCAGCCGTATTGCTGACTATGGTGGTGGTTGAGTGTGGTTCTGCCATTGGCGAATACTCTTTTTATCGATGTTACAGTTGTTGAGTGCGTTTTCCATGCTGGCCATATACTCCACCAGCTGTGCATTTGTCGCACCTTGCTGCGGAATATTAGGAACAGCAGTATCCCGGATCAGAAATACCGGAATCACTTGTTTTTGATATTCAGTCTTGACGATCACCCTTGGCTCGGGTGTTGCGGAGCAGCCGGATAACAGCATCAGGGACATGAGCGTCAGACCACAATTTATATTCTTCATCAGTTTTTCTCAGCCCTCGCAGTTGTTCCGACAGCTCCGCCAGCTCTTTACGGCTGCGGGTAATCGCAGCATCCCGGCGTGCCAGTACGGCTTCCTGTTGTTTCAATTCTCTTGCCAGTGCCTGTTTCGACGCTTCTGAGTCTTTCAGTTCGAGTGCTAACTCGTCCCGGTTGTTTCTCAAAAACTCGGCTTTACGGTTTGCCAGCATGAGTTTGGATTCCAGAGAATGAATGGCGAAGCGTTGCCAGCCAAACAAACCTGCCATAAGTATGCTGACAACAATACCAATCATGATGCGGTTCATCATTCATTCCATTCTGTGGATTATTGATAAGTTAAACGTTGGTAGATACGCCGGATTCGCGGCGCGTAGTTAATCGTTTCAGTGGCGTATTTGCCTGTCACGAAAGGTAAACAAGCCATGATCGGCTTGTAGCGTGAAGGATTACCACAAAGCTTTTGGGCTTTGAGAATATTGCCACATCCTGCGTTATAGCAGGCTAATGCTAAGTTGTGCCTGTCCTCTTCGGGCCGCGGCCATTTCCAGACCCGGCGTAACTTCGCCATATAATAAGCACCAGCCGGAATGGCCAGTGACGGGTCTGTGCGTTTTCCGGATAAGTCCAGTTCCTGTGAGATTTGATGCCAGGTGCCGGGCATAAACTGCGCCAGCCCGGCAGCCCCGACCGGGCTGACAGCCTGCGGGTTTAATGCCGACTCCTGAATCAATTGTGCTTTATAGAGCTTCCAGGGAACAACCGGTAAATAGTGCCGGGCCGCCTTACGGATTTGCCAGTCGTATTGATTATGCCATGCAAATACTGAAGGCGAGGAAGACAGCAAAACAGCGAGCAGATAAATAAATCGCTTTCGAATGGCCATCGAGTTCACTCCACCATGTTTTGAAAACAAATCCCATCCGGTAGTCCAGCCAACGTAGTGTGAACCACGCTAAAGCCACTACAACAAATGAGCGGAACAGTGAGATCAGGAAACCAAACACAGCGACAAAGTTAATGTCTGTCATGATGTTTGCCTTGATTAAGATTCAGTGAAAGATGAATCATCGGAATTTCAGGTATAAAAAAACCGCCTGAGCGGCGGTTTTTATGTCCTAGGCGTAATTTACCAACCTAGTGATACGAAGTATATATTGCCCCGTTTTTATTTGCAAGCTCTTTTTTAAAAATTTTTCTCGCCGTCAAATCATAATTCATCAACAGGGTTCTCAGCGTTTCAACATGCGCTGCCCAGTCAGCCCAGTGATTCTGATAATAACGCTTCCGTTTATTCCGGAATGCATCACTGTCTTCTTCTTTTTCTTCACAGTCCACATCAACCAGGACATGAATCAAAAATGCTTTAGTGGATACCGGCTTATAACGCACTTCGCCGTCAATCACTTCGACACCGGCACCACGGGACTGTTCCAGTGCCAGTGCACCGGCGATCACTTCGATTAATGCTTTGATGCGCTTGAATGTCCGGTGTTGGATGAGCTTACCCTTTTCTGATTCAGCAATCACCCAGTCATTCAGCACATGCTCAAACAACCGCTCTTTATTACGGGCCGCATTCCACATCGGTGCCGCATAAGCAAACAAACTCCAGTCCGCCAGATGTGGCGCCTTTTCAGCCATCCGGTCAACAGCAGCCAGTATTTTCCCGCTATCCAGCTTCGCACCAATTTCTATATCTGAAGCGCCGTGACTCCGGCCGGTATTCACACCGGCGTCATTGCTCTTCCCGCGGACACCTTCTGTGGCTCTGCCTAATGCAAATGGTAATTCCCAACGCTCAAAGTTTGTGACTAATCCCATATTTGTTTCCTCGCAAATTTCATCACAATACTGTAATTATATACAGTATTTTTATTTCAAATCATAGAGCACCCAAACCGTTTTCTGGCCGGAAAACGATGCGCACATGATTTTTGTTGTTCAATGATTAAAAGATATTCTTAATTTATTCTGAAAAATGAGTGATCCAGAAGAGTGCCATACAGCATGTGATACCCAGCCAGAATCCCCAGTCTGGTTGTAAAAGTTCTGTCATGCCGGCAATCCAATCTCATCAAGTAAAATTTTACTGGTATTCGCGGTGTGCTCGCCTTGTTCGACTCTGATTTGCACCCCTTTCTTTCTCGCTTTCGCGACCAGACGAACCAGTTCGACGATATGAACATTGAGTGCTTCACATAATTCAGCCGGTGACCAGACCCGCGGCCGGGCAGTCATCAGTTGGTGTAGATCTTTTTCAGTTGCCATGGACGTTTCCTCCAAAATATTGTTGTTTTAATTGTTGAATTTTTGATAATCCCGCTTTTCTGCGGCGTTCTTTCTCTTCAAGTGTCAGCGTTCTTTCCCCCGGTTCAGGCAGCAGCACCGGACACAGCTGACTGATGTCCTCCCCGATGGCGACCTTGCGGATCAACCCGTCGTAATGGGACTGGAAGACCGGAAACAGCTTTTGCTGACTCAGATGGGTTAAATCCCAGTGACCAATCTGATGAAATGCAGCCTGTACCACCATCGGTAAATGCTGTCTGGTTTCTTCGTAGCGAAAATCACCAATCATCGCAAAGGCCTGTTCTGCCGTTGGCAAATTCAGCGCTTCACAGGTCGGCACACACCAGCGGATAAACTGCCCCACACTCGGAACATGCGGGGATCCAGACTGACGCGCCTTCTGCAAGCCCAGTTCAATCTGCCGGGTGTGATAGATCCGGCTTTCAAACAGGGCAATCGTCCAGGTCCGTTTGGCATTATTGAGTGACGATTTATCCGGGAAAGCCACCCGCCAGGCAGGAAAGATCACCTGCAACTCCGTAAAAATATGATTGACCAACCGGGCCGTCTGTGTGGAAACCACCGGCTGTCTGGTATTGGACTGCTGAGACTGTCCCGCCTGAGGCTGGTCGTAAGTCCCTGTAATTTCAGTCTGACGAACCTGTTGTGCCAGTTCAGCGATATTTCTCATCATCAGACTCCCAAAACCAGCCCGTCTGCCCAGCTGGTATCGCCACTATGAAAATCCGGCTGCTCTGCGCGCAGAGGTGCTTTGCGGCCCGGCACCTGAGACACTGAGTTTTGCAGCCACAACGCTTTAAAACTCCGCCAGCCACGGTATTCCCACTCATCCAGACAATCCTGCAAACTCAGTCCTGACTGCTGTCCGGCAAGGGCAAACTCTTTTGCCAGCATGCTCAACACTTTCTGTGTCACCGGTGCTTTACCTGCATTGGTTTTACGAATACGCAAAATATCTTTCACCTGCTGCTCAGAAATCTCCCCAAACACTGAAAAGTCCAGTGGCTGTCTGCGCGTTGTTATTTGATCATTTGATGGATCATTTAATGGATCCCTTGATGGTTTATCGCCGGATTCCGCCCTACCCCTGGCCGGGATCTGACTAACCCCGGCCAGTTGTTTGGTCTGGTCCGGATTTGAACAGTCGAAATTCGCCTGTTCATTGTCCAGTTGATCATTGACCATTTTTCTCAACCGCATCACCGGCAGCTGATATTGGTTACTTGCCCGTACCAGCTTGCCACTGTCAGCTTTTCTGAACTGGTTTTTCCGGGTAAGCCAGCCCGCCGTTTCCAGTTTTTTCAGGGTGGTTTTGACAGTCGTCGCCGATACACCCGACTTCCGGGCAATCGTATCAATGGACGGCCAGCAAAAACCGCTGTCATCGGCATGATCAGCCAGACACAGCATCACCAGCTTGTCGGATCCTCTGAATACCTGAATATCCCATACATAACTCATTACTTTGACAGACATCTTTTCCCCTTTTTCTGACGTTGACATACAGCTTTAATTGTTTGGAAAACCAAATCAGAACGGTTCTCTTGTTTTGCTTGTAGTGTTATTCTTGTCACTGGCCACTCCTTGTGGTTAGTGATTTTTCCTCGCAAGATTGATCACATGGCTTCAGTCAGTGGCCGCTGCCTGAAGCCGACTCATGTTCGATAGCCTGACCGGCCATCTCTGTGAAAACAGAATGCTTTGGCTGAGGTTCCGGAAACACATCTTCCAGTGAGCAATAAATTCCCCAGCGTTTAAATGCGCCGACAATTTTCCAGCACATGGTCAGACTGATATTGCGAATGCCTGACTCATAATTGCCGATTGTGGATGGCATCACGCCAACCGCTTTTGCCAGAATGGCCTGACTTACCTTTGCCTGACGTCGGTACTTTGCAATTTTATTCATTGTTTTCTCCTTGTTGGTGAGCAATATACACAAAACGTGTTTGCATGTAAACACAAAAAGTGTCTATACTTCACACACAGATCGTGTTAGATTCGGAACATTATGAGTATGACTAAAAAGAAAGAAGTCGGATCGCGACTAAAACGATTCCGTGAAGCAGCAGGATTAAGTCAACGCGCCCTCGCCGAAAAATGTGGCTGGGGAGCATCGCGTATCGGTAACTACGAAGCCGGTGTCCGGAGTATTGATCTTGATGATGCAGAAATCATTGCCACGGCACTTCATGTCAAAGCTCACCAGCTGTTCTTTGATGATATTGCCCCTCAGTCGCCTGAACCGCAGCATAAAGAAGGCAATGCGGAAGTGCTGGGAAATATGCAGGCCTGGGATAGCCAGACGCCTTTATCCGAGGATGAAGTCTCTATCGCCTTTTTGTCTGAAATCAACTTATCAGCCGGTAATGGTTTAATGTGTGATCAGGAACAGGACAACGGTTTTCGTCTGCGTTTTGCTAAATCAACCCTCAGGCGCTATAACGTTGCACCGGAAAATGCGGTCTGTGTTTCCGTGAAGGGAGACAGTATGGAGCCTGTCCTTCCTGATGGCTCAACGGTTGGCATTGATTGCGGCAACCGGAAGCTGGTAGACGGAAAAATATACGCGATTAACCACAATGGCGATTTGTTTATTAAGCGATTGTATAAACTTCCCGGCGGCGGTTTAAGAATTTACAGCTTCAATGAAATTGAATATCCGCCAAGAGAATATGAAGAACAGCAAGTCATTGACCAGAAAATCACCATCATCGGCCGTGTTTTCTGGTATTCCGTGCTTTTATAAATCTTCACCGGATACCCAAATGACCTGAAGGTGCTGTGTTCAGGTTGTGTGGGTATACAAGAAACCACTCACATTCCTGAATCACCAAAAACCCTGTCACCGCCATACATTCAATACGATGGCGGTTCCTGGCGCTTTCTCACCGGTCACATCAATCAGGCTGCAACCACAAATTGTATATCCCCAGACCAGATTCAGATGCTGGATTCAGCCATATAAACACATTTTGTGATTGGAAATAAAAACACAAATAGTGTATAATTACCCCTTCAGGCATTCACTTTTCGTGTACACAAATACGGCATGCAGTCATTGGTCAAAGCCCGGGGCGTGTTCGAAATCAAGAGGAACATTCATTCATTTGCGGCAGAAATAGACCAAAAGATCATAGCTGAAAATGAATCATGTCGCTTAAAATGAAACAATGAGCATATTTGCATGTCTATTATCAAAGGCGTGTTTATCTGAGGAGATATTTATGAAAATGCTGGCGCTTTACCTTGGCCTGTGCGGATTATTTCTGCTTGTTTACTGGATTTACAATCTGTACAAAGACAGAGACGGATAAGTTTCGTCTTCATTCTTCATCCGATGAACGTTACATATGTGACGCGGTCACAAAAATCACCCATGTGCCTCAAACCAACTCTGAGCTTAAAGCCTTAATCTTTTAGGTATTTTTACTGTGTGCTTCTTACACTATGATAAGAGCAGGCAGAAGCAAAGCCGACAAAACCTGAAATATTCATCCTCTACTGATAAAAACCAGGACCGTATTGACATGACAGAAGATAAGAAAAACCGTTACCAGGCACGCCAGCAACGGGTCAAAGAGAAAGTGGACAGCCGCATCGAAGCCGCACAGGAAGAAAAAGGTATTTTGCTGGTCATCACCGGTAACGGTAAAGGAAAAACAACGTCTGGCTTCGGTACGGTCGCCAGAGCCGTTGGTCACGGGCTAAAATGTGGTGTTGCCCAGTTCATCAAAGGCAACTGGGACAATGGCGAGCGCAACCTGCTTGAACAGCATGGCGTTCAGTTTCATGTCATGGCGACCGGATTTACCTGGGAAACCCAGAATAAAGAAACCGATACGATAGCCGCTCAGGGTGTGTGGCAACACTGTTTGCAGATGCTGCAGGATGAGTCTTTAAATCTGGTCTTACTCGATGAACTGACTTACATGATTACCTATGGATATATCGAACTGGACGAGGTTCTGGAGGCATTGAGCCGCCGTCCGGCCATGCAGACGGTTATCATCACCGGCCGGGCCGCACACCGTGAATTAATTGCAGCCGCAGACACCGTCTCTGAAGTCAAAAATGTTAAACATGCCTTCGAAGCTGGCATTAAAGCACAGCGGGGCGTGGACTGGTAATCCCCATGTCACTGATGGTCTGATCAGAAACCGGATGCGATTCGTATCAAATCCGGGACAGATAAACCGACAGACAATGAATGTGCCTGACCGGCAGAAGCCCCGGTCAGGCACATATTGACCATTTTGGTCTGTTGACCAGAAAAAGCCGGGTGAAAACACAAAACGAGATTAGAACAATTTTTTGAGAAGATTGTTCACCGCTTCGCGCGTTTTCTCATCTTTGATTTTTTCATCCAGCTTTTTCAGGCCACGGTTCAGTTCCTTCTTCGCTTTTTGTTTCAGCACATCATCAAAAACAACTTTATAATGTGGCTTCTGCCAGTTGCCGGTTACCTTCAGCGGTATTGTGATATCGCGCAATTCATCGATATCCTTGCCCCCTTGTCCCTGTAACGATCCGACAAACGATGTCCGCACCAGCATATCCTGGCTCTGATTCAGATAGTTCACCTGCCCTTCGCCATGCACACGCAGTAATGGCGACATCATGGATAAATCACGGGTTGCTGCAATCCCCTGCTTCAGATTAAATGTGCCGCTGAGTGCACTAAAGTCGGTTTTCTGCACGGCATTGTCCGGCAGTGAGCGACCTTTTATTTTGGCATAGCCACGACGAATCAGCTGAGCAATATTAATCCCGTTGATCGCACCATCGGCCAGCTCAACCCGAACCGTCCCATACAAGTTTTTCTTCAGCCGCGTCCCGCTCAATCCTTTTCCGGCCACGTTAACTTTCACTGTGCCTGTACCTTCAAACTGATCATTCTCCGCCAGCGCCTTCAACAGCGGCTGAATTTGCACGCCGGTCATTTGCTGATTCACCTGATAGGTCGCCGGTACCTGGCGACCATTCAGCTGAATATCTGCTTTTATTTTTCCCTGATAAAGCCCGGCATCAGTCACGATCAAACGGGCAATCCCTTGCTGAACGGAAGTTTTCAGCGCCACATCAGTCAGGACGACCTGCTTCACCTTCAGCCGGTCTATCCGGAGATCTCCGGACACGTCCAGTGTTTTCAGCCCGGTTAAATCCGGCTCCTGTGAAGATACCGTCTGTGCGGCTTGAGTTGACTGAACATTTTTATTTGATTGAAGACTTTGATTTACCTGAGCATCCGGATTTGCCGGTGATTTCGCGGCAGAAGCCGGTAACAGGCGGTCCAGATCAATATCCGGACTATGCAGGCTGAAGCGCACCTGAGGCATCGGTTTGTTCAGGGTAATCGTGGATTGACCGTCAATTTGCACATCATTGAACTTCAGATCCAGCCCTGTCAGCTGGATCACTTTCGCTACCAAATCCATGTCCATCTGACCTTTAAGCGCGATCTTGAGCGGATTCAGCGGCAATGACTCCCCATTCACGCTGGCCTGCAGATCCAGATCTTTGAGACTGAATTTCCCATAATCTGCTGCCAGCTGAAAATTGCCCAGCCCCTGCACCGAGAAAGAGCGTGAGTCCTGCCGGCCCTGACCAGAGAGCTCAAACCCGGTCCACTGACCCGGTAAAAACTCAGAAATATTCAGGTTTAAATCACTGAGAATTGTCTGTTTTCCGGCCGCCGCATCGCGGATTTCTGCGTGAGCATGGGTCACTGCAATACCCGCGACTGTCACCTGCCAGCCGTGGCCAGACGACTCACCTGCCGTATCAGATGACGATGAGGATGCCACTGCTGGTGCCTGCGTGGCCGGTTTGGATTGCGGCTCTGACACCTTGTTTTTCTTCAGTGAATCAAGATTCGAGACACCATCTTTGCGGGTTTCGATATCCAGCCGCATCCCGTCAAGGCGGATCTGGCCGATATGTAGTTGCTGGCTGAACAGCGGCATCACCGAGACATCCGCAGCCGCTTCTTTGACTTCCAGCAGGTTATCACGCTCAAATCCCGGTGGATTCTTCAGTGCAACCTGCCCGACATGAAGACCGACTGACGGGAAAAACTGCCATTTCAGATCACCCGTTACCACAAGGTCTAAGCCGGTTGCCCGCTTCGTCTGCTCAACAATCAGCGGCTTGTACTGATTCGGGTCAACCAGCGTCACCAGCAATATCATCGCCCCGATAACAACGACAAGCAGCCCCACAATCACATAAAGCAGTTTTTTCATTATTCTTCAGCCTCCGGTACATAAAATTTACCTGAGCCACCTCATGCCTTAACACCTGCATTCTCAGGTCACTCAGGCTTGTCAAAGTAGCATATCAGAACGGGGGAATAAAACCTCACATCCGGCTCTTTTCCGCCAACATCTGCGCTCATTATCCCCGGAACACTGCGCCACTTAAGCCTCCTCTTTTATCATGAGTTTCTGAATTTTTTTCACCAGAATGTCACCTTTGGTTGGTTTCACGATGTAATCTTTCGCGCCACACTGGATACATTTTTGAAAGATGGATTTATCAGTAAAACTGGTCAGCATAATCACAGCGACATGTTCCAGCTCCGGCAACGCCTGTAATGCTTTCAGTGTCCGGAAACCATCCATCACCGGCATATCGATATCCAGCAAAATCACATGTGGTATCATCACCTTCGCCTTGAGCAGGGCTTCGGCACCATTGCTGGCGGTTTCCACTTTAAATCCGCGGGGCTCCAGAATGGTGGATATAATTTTCAGCATCACCGGCTGATCATCTGCCGCCAGAATCAGTGGTGTGACTTCTTTTTTTACATCTTTATGCTGCACTTCCCGAATCGCAAAGCTCATTTCATCCATAAACTCGTCATGCAGGGTATGCAAGTCATGCAGATTCTTTTTCAGTGTGGACAATTGTACGCCCGATGCATCCGGATGGGCGTTGATCATCCGGCTCATCACCCGTTTCCACTCACCAGCCGGAATCTGTTCCAGAACCTGCTCCAGCGGCTTAATGACCTGCTTTAACGCTGTACTTTGTCGCTGTTTCTCCTGTTCTATCTTTGTTTCAATCACATCAAGTGCTTCATAGCTGGCGTTCAGTTCATCAGACATCTGATGGATACTCTGCGCCTCATCGTGCAGCTGAATCTGCGTCAGAATAAAGTCCTTTAACTGATACAGGGTCAGCTGGAATCTGAAAATGTCGTAAACAGGTTTAATCGTTTCATACGTGTAAAACTGATGATTCTCGCACAACAGATATGCTGATTTTCTGTGTTGTTTGTCGCAAACCAACATGGAAATACCGGGGATGGTTCTCAGCTTTTCCAGTTCAGGATAATGATCCAGCTGCTGTTTCAGCCTGAGAGAATCTCCCGGCTGATCAAAAGCAAAAATACATAAAATGCCGTGAAATTCTTTTTGCTGTAAATGGCGGATCAGTTCCTGTTCACTCTCAACCCCGAAACTATAAATCTGACTGAAACATGGCATCACAATATCTCTGACCTGATCTAACACTTCCAGTGAATCATAAAAAATGAAGACACTGACCGGAATCTCCTGCCCTTGCATTTTGTGTCACTCCCCATGTTGTTCTGGCTCAGCCAACAGTTTTCCAGCAACGGATTCAGATAATACCGTCGGCTTCCAGACTCTCTTTCAGGTAATTCATCTCTGACTTAATGTCCTGAATCAGAGTGCTCACCATCTCGATGTTATTACAATTCGCTTCGACTTGTTTGAAGTGACGACTGAGCGCCATCGCTCCGCTGGAAGCCGCTGCCCCTTTCGCGCCATGTGCTTTGCTGCGGATCAGTTCACTGTTTTGTTCTGCCAGTGCGGCTTCCAGCGCCGATAAATCTTTCGAGACACTTTCCCAGAACATCGCCAGTACCGCCCGTACCAGCGATTGGTCATCGGTGCCAATCACACTGCTCAGTTGTTCATAATCAATCCCCTGAATCTGCGATGAGCTGACGGATTCCTGCGGCAATCCCGTCACGGCAGATTGCAGGGAAATGCTCTTCATGCGCAGTGAAAGAATTTTCTTCAGCTTGCTCAGCTCAACCGGTTTGGCAATATAGTCATCCATTCCGGCTTTCAGACAATGCTCTGACTCACCGGCCATTGCATTGGCGGTTAATGCAATGACAACCGTGCGCTCGCGTCCTTCCTGCTCTTCGATCTGACGAATCTCAGAAGTCAGCTCATAACCGTCCATCTCTGGCATGTGGCAATCTGTCAGTACCAGACCAAACCGGCCGGAACGCCACATATCCAGTGCAATTTTCCCGTTATCAGCCATCTCATAAGCGTAGCCGAGCTTTTCCAGTTGCCGGGAGATCACCAGCTGATTCACCGGCTGATCTTCCGCACATAAAATCAAAGTACCGGCGGCAATCGCCGTCGTTTTATCCGGCACAATCACCTGATCCGGTTCACTGACTGAAGAGAAATCCCAGTCAATATCCGGGCTCTCCAGCCCACAGGAGACCGCCAGCCCGAAGATAAACTCGGTGGGTTTGAGCGGATGTGCGCCGACGACGTAAGATTGTTGCGATATGTAGCCCTGAGTACAAACAGGATCGCGGGTCAGGGATACCACCACGCTAAAGGCTTCCATGGCTTGACTGACTTCCTCATCCGTCACCGTGACCGGCAAATAACCATCGGGTATCACCTCCGGCTGCTGGTAGTAAACCTTTGCAAAATCAAGCTGCTCAATAATATTCAGACAAGCTTGTCTGAGCAGGACATCACTGACCCTGAGGACCAGCACATGCTGTGAAAAACGATAATCCGGCAGACTGACAGAGGCGTTTGGTGCAGCATCTGCCGGCACTTTGATGGTGAATGTACTGCCTTTTCCTTTCTGGCTTTCTGCCTGAATCGTGCCCCCCATCATGTCAACAAATGATTTGGTAATGCTCAGGCCAAGCCCGGTGCCACCATATTTCCGGGTCGTTGATGAATCCGCCTGAGAAAATGGCCGGAATAGCTTGCCAAGCTGTGCTTCACTCATGCCAATGCCATTATCTTCCACGCTGAGCGTCAGCGTCCCGGCGTCATAACTGATATGGATGATCACAAAACCCGGCCGGCCATTTCCACCGGTAAATTTAATCGAATTCCCCAGCAGGTTCAGGATAATCTGGCGGATACGGACGGAGTCCAGCAACAGCGGGTCCGGCGTCATAAAGTGATAATAAATAAAGATATCCACCCCTTTGTTACCGGCATTCACCCAAAGCGCTTCCGTGGTTTTTTCAATCAGTGTCAGCAGTGAGGTTTCCGTATATTCCAGTGCCATCTGCCCGGCCTCAATTTTTGAGAAATCCAGAATATCGTTAATAATTTCCAGCAACGAAAATGCAGAGTCCCGTACCGTATTCGCCATGCGTTTCTGATCCCGGGTCAGCGAGGTGTCCCGCAGCAGGTCAATCATACCGATCACCCCATTCATCGGCGTCCGGATTTCATGGCTCATGGTGGCCAGAAACCGCGACTTCGACTCACTGGCCTGACGGGCGGCAAAGGTCTCTTTCTCCAGCCTTATCTGCGCCTGACGCTCTTCGGTAATATCCAGATTGATACCGAACATCATTTCGGCAAAGTCATTTTCCCCGGCAATGACGTCCGCCGCTGCTTTGACCCAGTGCACCTGCTGCGTCTTCTCATTAATAATCCGGAACTCACAGTTAAAGGGTTTGAGGTTGTCAATACAGTCACGGAAGATAGCTTCAGCCATCCCGATATCTTCCGGATGAAGCCGGTTACGCCAACTCTCATAGACCAGAGCTTCATCTTCCGGCACGCCGTACAATGCGTACATATTGTCATCCCACTTCAGCGCACCGGTGCTGAGGTTGATTGACCAGTTACACACACCACCCGCTTCGGATGCCAGTGCCCGTCCTTTGAGCAGTTCGTCACGCTGTGCTTTCGACTCTCTCAGCGCTTCTTCAAATGCTTTGCGTTCAGAAATATCTTCAACCACAGAAATAAAATACTTCGGCGAATCATCCGGGTTACGGACCAGTGAAACAGACACCGTTGCCCACAGCACTTCACCATTTTTGCGCACATAACGCTTATCGATAGTAAATTCCTTACGGCGTCCGGCCTTCACATCCTCAATCAGCTGTACACCCCGGGCTGCATCATCACTGAACGTAATATCGGTGAAAGAAAGCTGGAGCAGCTCCGCTTCCGTATAACCAAAATCACTACACATCCGGTGATTGACTTCGAGAAACCGGCCTTCAGGCGATAATCTTGCAATCCCGACGGCCGCATTACTGAAGGCGGCCCGGTAAATGATTTCCCGCTCAGTCAACTCGTCTTTCAGTGCCTGCTCCCGCAGCCAGTTTTCCACCTGCATGGTAATATCCCGCACCACCCCGACAAATGCAGGGCGATTATCCAGCCAGGTTTCACCGATGGAAATTTCGACCGGAAAAATCCGCCCGGATGCATGAATCCCCGCCATTTTTCCGGGAGCTCCGACCCGGTTCCGGCAACTGACCAGTAAAGACTGAAGTGTTAACCCTTCCGGCAAATCGCCATCCTCCGGTTTCATCAGTTCAATCAGCGGCTTATCCAGCAATACTTTTTTGCTCTGGCCGAAAATCGTTTCAAAAGCGTAATTCACATCCAGAATGATCCCTTCATCATTCAAGACAACAATCCCGTCCAGTGCGGTGTTAAATATTGCTCTCAGCCGGTTTTCGGACTCTTTAAAATCGCGGTTCTGCGCTTCGATCTCTTTCTCCAGTTCAACCCGGTCCAGCGCCCGCTGGTGTTCCTGTTCTGTGACATCGGTTAACAACGCCAGATAATGGCTGAGCGCCCCCTGCTCCGTAAATACCGGGTCCAGCCTCAGATGATTCATAAACGAGACACCACTTTTCTTAAAGCTTTTCACCGTCACCGAGCAAGATCGGTGTGTCCGCATTTCATGGTGGAGCTGTTCCCACACCTGCTGCACACTTTCCGGATCCTGTAAAAACTTCAGATTTTTCCCCAGCGCTTCCATCGAGGTGTATCCGGTCAGGTGTTCAAATGCAGGATTGACATAAATAACCGGCGTTTCCTCCTGCGTCATGTCGATCACCGCGATGCCCGTGGTCATGGCATGAATGGACCGGTGGGGAATATCCATTGTCTGTAATTTAGCGTGATCATCACGCAGCTGCAGATGATGCGCATTGAGTGTGTCACGCAATTGGTTGACTGCACCCGCCATCCGGCCTATTTCATCTTTGCGTGCCTCCGGCAACAGCGGGACATCGGTATGACCGCGGGACAGTTGCCACAAAGCATCATGGATACTTCGGATTGGCTTTATCATTCTCATCGCATGATAAAACCCGACACACCAGATCAACAGAATAAACCCGGTCAGCAGAAGCGACTGACTCATATAACCCGGCAGCAGCAGCGCCTGTTCTGCCGGCACCCGGATGAGTACCGACCAGCCCAGCCCCGGGTAAGTGCTGGTGCCCTGTGAATGGGTATACCCGCTGATGAGTTGCTGCTGCGTGGCTTTATCGGTAAAAATACCGGCTCCGGTCAGGCCGGCGATCGCACGTTTTGCATCCTCAAAACCAGATTTCGCCAGATTCAGCTTTCCCAGTTTGCTGAAATTTCTCTGGTAATTCGCAGCGCTTTGCACCAGCGGATTCATATCAATGATGACATGACCCGCTTCATCGAGCAGCAAAATTTCTGCCTGATGCTGCTGGTGCGTACCTGCCTGCATTTCGTAAGCATCTCTGACCATCTGTTCCACAACCTGAAAATCGATCAGATTGACCCAGACTCCGGCAATCGCTCCGGTTTCATCCCGGATCAGCTTCGCCAGCAGCAAATCATAAGCATTGGCTTCCCCACTGAGAATGCCGCGCACCGGCCCTTCAATATAAACACCTTCAGGGCGCTCCGGTGTGAGTGTCTCTCCCGACAATACGTTGTGGAACCAGTGTGACAACCTGATCTTGCCGGCATCCACCATCACGTTAGCGACCGTTTTACCAAAGCTATTTTGGCTGTTCGCCGCCAGCACCTCACCATTCGTGTCAAAAATAATAATCCGCCGGTAAATCTGATAGGTGCGGACAAAGTCATTCAGCCGGTCAGTCAGCTCGCTGCCAGCCGTAATATATGCCAACTGTCCCTCACCAACATGACCCAGCACCAGCGGAAACAGCTGTGTATCATTGTATCGCTCAGCCAAATGCTCATCGATATGGCGACTGAGTATCGTCGCTTCCCGTCTGATATGGTTTAACGTATTTTTTTCCAGCAAACTGTTTTCCCGCAGGGAGAACAAAAATACAGATGAAATAATCAGTAATCCGGTCAGTAAAAAAAGCCAGATCAGTTTGGCAGAAAGCTTCATCGCTATCCCCTTTTATTCCCGAGTTGCAAACTCAGTTTTCTGAGCAATCCGGCAGACAGCGCCGCATTGAAATATGAATGGCTTTGGCGAGCGATTCCCGCGCGACGGCTTCTGAATACAAAAAGCCCTGACAGATATCACAACCCAGATCATCGAGATACCGTTCCACTGCCTTATTCTCAACCCCTTCAGCAACTACGGTTAAATTCATCGCCTTGGCCATATTCAGCGTTTGTTCCACCACAGCCTTGGACTTTAAGTTGGTCAGACAATCACGGATAAAGGTTTTATCAATTTTCAGCTCATTAAAAGGTAAAGCATGTAGCTGTTCTATCGAGGCATAACCCGTTCCGAAATCATCAATCGATAAATAAAAGCGCATCATACGTAACCGCAGCATGGAGGTGGTAATCGAGTACGGTTCATCACTGAGTATGGTCTCCGTCAGTTCACAAATGATGGATTCAGGATCGACCTGAGCATTGCGGCACTGATGCTGAAACCAGGCAGGAAATTCATTGTCTTTCATCATCCGGCCCGACACATTGACAGACAACGTCAGCCCCGGCGCTTTAGCCTGCAAAGTTGTAAATTTTTTCAACGCATCCTGAATGGTTGTTTTGGTCAACAGCTCAATCAGCTCATCCGAGCTTTCTGCCAGGGTAATAAAGCGGTCAGGGTAAATCAGGCCGCCATCCGGTGCGACAATCCGTGCCAGCGCCTCAAATCCTTTGACAGCGTAGGGATGCATTGAAATCTGCGGCTGGAAATAGGTAATCAGCCGCCCCTGATCAATCGCCTGCCTGAATTCCGCTTCCGTTAACGGCACACGCAGTGGCGCTTCCGGTTGAATACGATGCCGGGCGTCATCCAGAAATGAGGCGGCAATATCAACACTGATGGGCTTGCGGGCCACGCCCAGAATGGTGAGGTTATACTGATTCGCCAGCAGGGAACTGGTTCGGAGAATTTCTTCTTCCTCTGCACTAATCAGGACAATGGGATGACGGAATTTTAAACCAGCCAGATACTGCAGCACTGCCAGTCCATCTTCAACCGGCATGTTCAGATCGCAAAAAATCAGGTCAATCCGCTCCTGATTGAGAATCTTCCTTGCTTCAGCGCCATTTGCTGCTTCAAACACCTGATAATCACCCAGTTGGGAAAGACAGGTCCGCAACGTAAAGCGGATAATGTCCTGATCGTCCACAACCAGTATGTTATGAATTGTTTCTGCCACAATGAAACTCCCGACCTTCCTGTTCTTTCATCCAAACTGGCACTAGAGCGTGTTTATCTTTCATCACACGTAATTTGTTTCACACTCTGTAATCATAGTGCAAGTTGTCTCTGTGCAGCGCGAATTATCCGTGATCCTTCCGGTGGAAAGCGGGGATTTCATAAAATATTGAGAGAAACACCAGATTTATGAAAAATTATTGTGCAATTTTATGATTTAGCCGATAAGACAATTTTTCTTTTTGATTGACGGACTTGATACCCAAATCACCCGATAACTCCGGTGATTTGAGCAGATTTGAATACCAGGCAAGCAGAAGGAACGAAGCCAGGTGAGCAGAAAAGCCGGACTCAGGTCATCCGGACTCAGGCATTTAACAAACGTGCGATATGGGCTTTCAGTACATCAATCGCAATCCGGTTTTTACCGCCACGCGGCACAATAATATCCGCATATTGTTTGGAAGGCTCAATGAACTGCAAAAACATCGGACGCACTGTGTTCTGATACTGCTTGAGAACTGATTCCAGCGTCCGGCCCCGCTCTTCGACATCCCGGCGGATACGACGCATCAAACACACATCCAGCGGTGTATCCATAAAGATAGTGGCATGCATCAGTTCACGCAGGCGGGGATCCGTCAGCAGCAAAATTCCCTCTAAAATAATCACCTTCTTGGGTGTCATGCTGGTGGTATTGTTGGTCCGGGTATGTTCCGAATAACTATATTCAGGCACATCAACGGCATTGCCCAGGGTCAGCTGCTGCAGATGCTCGCACAGGAGATCATGGTCCAGTGCATTCGGGTGATCATAGTTGGTTTTCACCCGCTGCTCCATATTCAGATGGCTCTGATCTTTGTAGTAACAATCTTCGGTAATCACCCCAATCTGGTGGTCCCCCACCTTGGCCCGCAACTCCTGATAAATGGTGGTCGCAATAAGACTTTTACCTGAAGCAGAAGCGCCCGCGATTCCGATGATGACACAATGACTATGATCAGACATATTTGAAGTACCCGATAACAAACGATGGTAAAGAAATGACTAGCGGCGTGATTATAGAGATAAGCCGCCTGAGATACCAGCACGGATTCCGGAAAAGTTGAACAACTTCAGTCAATAGCATTGACAGGATGAATAATTCAGCTTATCAGCAAAGACAAATGATTCCTTGACAGAGACATTTACAAAATTACTGACAGGTCAGTCAGTTGTCTCCATCCATATCATCTGCATCGTCGCAGAGGCGATTCAAATCGTTAGGGCACGAACGATCCGGCCAGACAGCAGCCCGGACTTTCTGCGATCTTTCCCCGTGTTTTTTTGTTTCCCGGAACATCGCTCTGTAAAACACCTCAAAACCCGCCATATCTGGCTTGCGGGCGAATTGACGGCGATTTCTTCCGCTTTTACAGGTGATATTTTCAGCAATTTACTAATAATTTTGTTAAATAAGTCGATTCTATCTGTATAATAAGCGGCGTGAATTTATTTATATATGAAATGAAAGGTCAGCTGTGCATAGTTTTTTTAATGAATCATCGCCTTTTCACGGTATCTCAGAGAGAGCGGAAAACTTTTTACTGATTAATGGCACTTACCGGTCACTTGAGCCCGGTGAATGTCTTTATCAGGCAGGACAGTTTTTAGACGGATACTATGTGATTGCAGAAGGCGCGATTCATCTGAAACGTAAAACCGGCAATCACAGCCAGCATATTTTACTCCGCAGCACCGATGAGTGGCTGGGTTATGTGCATTACTTTGCGGGTTTACCGGCATCAGCGAATGCGATTGCACATAAAAGGACCAAGATATTTCATATCTCCGGTGCATTATCAGAACGCTTTTTCGACAGATATCCGATGTTTTATCAACGAATGCTGAAAGATATCACCAGAGAATACGTCGACTTTGCAGAACACCACTTGTGTGAAGTGAGCTGCGATCTTCAGTTTCGCATCGCCCGGCAACTGCTGATGAAAGCGATTAAATCCAGTACCCATGAAATCTCGCTGACTCAGGCCGATTTGGCAGGCGTGATTGGCGCACCTCAGGAAGATGTCGACACACAACTGAGAGTCATGGAAAAGCTTGGGCTGATTCAAACCCGCTACAGTAAAATCATCATCAAAAACACCGATCAAATTAACACCATGGTCTTTGGTGCTGCCGGGTCTTAAAGCCGGCTTTCTGCCGTCCGCAATTTTTTCTTCAGTTTATGCCTTCCCGTGTTATTCCTTCCCGTGGTTTCACTCCCCAGCGCGGTTATGCTCAAATGACTTCAGATACTGATGATAATACCATTAATATAATCAAATTATATTGGGGTTAATCTCTTATTATTATATCACCGGCTAGTCACAGAATGAATATACAATAAAACATATCACAATAAATAACTGACAAATAATAATCCTATGAAAGTAAAAGCAAATATTTAATTCAATTGATTTATTCAAATTAATTCTTGCAAATCATAATATTTGTAATTATATTCTGACTTGTCTTTACATGTACATTAGCGAATCATTACTCAATATTTATGAGTGAAACGATCAGTTTTTTGGTGTTATTAAACAATTTTGAAATAAAAATTTAAATAAAAAATCACAATAAAATCAATAAATTACTCCAATGATACCGCTTTCATTAAATATAATACAATTTTGAATGATGATGACACAAATAAAAATATTATCAGGATTAATATTTTTATAATTAATAATCATAAGCGTTTAAATGAAGTATTTTGATGTCATTTATAACTAGAGTAATCATTCAAAAATAAGATAACGTCAAATAAAACAACGTGATAATAATAAAACCCTTTAACTTAAATTATCCCCCTAATGAGGTTAAAAAATGAAAAACAACATCAGTAAGCCATTATTCTGGTCAAATACGTTTTTAGCATGTGTATTTAGTCTGCATTTACCCGCGGTTCATGCCAGTGAAACCAATCAGGCTGTTTTACCAGCTCCGCTTGTGAGCCCAAAACAAGACAGCAAACTGGATATGAAAATTCAGAATGCTCTGAATCAAAATACGAACGGTGTCCGATCACTACTTTCAGTGACTGCGAATATCCAGCTGAGCAGTGTTCCGGACGATTTAAAGCAGCAACTGGAAGCCATGCATGTTGAAGTCCTGCAAATCTCAAAGCAGTATCATCTGGTCACCGTCCGGTTAACCCCAAAGTCTGACCTGGAGGCATTAAAAAAACTCTCGGTTGTTCTGTATGTTTCTCAGGCTTCACCGTCGAGTCATTATGTCGGTAAAGCGACCGACCACAGTGTCAGCGCACTGAATGTCGATCAGGTGCAAAAAACGCTGCCCGGTCTGACTGGTAAAGGCGTGCGTGTCGGCATCATTTCAGACAGTTTCGCCCATTCTTCCGGTGTGCGCGGTGATAAAACCACACCAGCCCTGAGAAAAGCCGGCATCCTGAAAAATGCCAAAAACCAGATTTCCGGAGATTTACCCGCATCCGTTGAATTACGCGATGATGCCAATACCTACAGTGATACAGACGAAGGCGCAGCCATGGCTGAAAATATCCATGACATCGCACCGGATGCAGATATCTCTTTCTATTCAGATCAGGCCTCAATGCTTGGTTTCGTGGCCGCGGTCAAAGACCTGTGTAAACCCCGTTCAGAAGGCGGTGCAGGTGCTGATATCATCGTCGACGATACCATGTATTCCTCGGCTCCGTTTTATCAGCCGGGCATCATTAATGAAGCGATTAAGGAATGTGTGGCAAGCGGTGTGATGTTCTTCACGATCGCCGGAAATGACAGCGAACGCAGCTATGAATTCACTTATCAGGATATCGATACCAGCACTTACGATAATCACTCATCATCGTCTGATGGCAAAGTCGCGTATGGTTATGACTTCCATAAATGGCCAAACGGCAGTGCATATTTGCCGGTGACGATTCCTGCCGGCAGTCATTTCCGGGCCGTTCTGAACTGGAACCAGCCTTATATCAGTTATCAGGAAAACAAAATCAACTTCCCGCTGATTGATTTTGATATGTACCTGCTTGAAAAAGACTCAAATAACAATGTCAGTGTTGTCTACTCCAGTTTATCCGAGCAGGGTGACAAGAAGTACAACGACCCGTATGAGCAAATCTGGTATACCAATAACTCCGGCTCGTCCAAAACATTTTATCTGGCCGTCAATCACTGGTCAGGAAATACGGATGTCATTCCGCAAAATCTCAATGTGCCGGTAAAACTGAACCTTCGCTTCCCGATGTCCAGTGACAATATCAAAGTAGGTGTGGATTATAACAGCTCGATGATGTACGGACACGCGTACTCGGAAGGCGCGATTACGGTCGCTGCCATGCCGTGGTACGGCAGCCACCCTTATGTCAACAGTGACGCGGATATTTTTGTTGAATCCCAAAGTTCGAAAGGATCAGCCAGCCACCCTTTCTATTTTGATATCGACGGAAATTATGCTTATTCAACCATGAAAAGACCGTCAATCACGTCAACAGATGGTGGAGACACCTCATTCTTCGGCAGTGATATTCCTTCTTCATGGAATGTGATCAATGAGCCGGATGGCCTGCCAAACTTCTTTGGTACATCTTCAGCTGCACCAACGCTGGCTGGTGTTGCCGCACTGCTAAAACAGTATGCTGGCTCAGATGCTTCCGGCGAAATGATTAAGGAAGCCCTGCTGTCTACCGCTCGTGATATCAAAACCGACCGTGGCAGTGAAGGCTGGGATCCGGTGACGGGCGCTGGTGAAGCCGATGCTCAGGCAGCCCTGAATTATCTGAAAAAGATGATTGGCAAAGACTGAGCATTTTGCGGTGAATTTCTTTCTTTGAGCTAAATAACTGCCGCCTCTATGTGACGGGCGGCAGTCTCATTTCTCTAACCGGGTCAGAATAAATCCACAGAGGCAACCCAACATTCATGAAGTGCGTGCGACTTCAAAGATCCAAGCCAAAGATGATACAAGGTGCACATAAAGATGTCTTGCATATTTACAATAACAAGAAACTAAGATAGATCATCAGGCAATAAAAGCAGCGACTAACCCACATATTAATATGGATTGCAGAATACCCATTACCCCGTTTATTACCTCATTTGCTATTGTGATTTCTTGTTTTATTTATTGTATTCATTCTGAAAATCATCTGTACACTGCCAATAGCATTGAAGATTTTCTGTTCACCCCCGGTGAAATGATGCAACTGGAAAAACTCTGTCAGACCATGCCCAAGCTTTCTTATCACTCTGCAACGGCAACTAAACCTGTGGTGATTCATCTGCACTGTCAAATTCCCCGGACTGAGATGAATGACTTCCTGTTCCGCCACCAGTTCCAGCCCATTGATCAAGGCATTTATCAAAAAAGGACGATCCAGCTCCGGTTATCTGATGCCCGGCACGATGTCATTCCATCCGTAGAATTAATCCAGTATTGATCAAAAACGTCTTTTCAGACTCAAACAGTTTTATGGTGCAGGTTTCGGATTTCGCTGATACCTGCATCAGCTGTGACAGAGCAACACGCCGGACTGCCGCCATTTAACCATATTCATCACGCGATACTGATTCAGGTATTTCTGACATCACTCTCAAAATATAAACGATATTTCATATAAATAAAAATAATATTTTAATTCTGTTTAAATTTTTTGATTAAGAAAACATCATTTATTTAAATTTTCCTGAAAAATCAAGATAAAGTTAATAACCTCTTGATGATTAACTTTATTTAAAACAGACAGAAACACTGAAAACCTCAAATAAAAACCAATAATTTCATTTAGTTACAGAAAATCACCAGATATATCAGAGAACAAAACCAATCTGATAACCTTTGAGTTTTTACTTTAAATACTGCATTTAAAATTCCATCAAAATATATTTACCAACTGTAAAGTAATGTAAATTCATTAATTAACAATTAAGTAAAGAATATGAAATATTACGAAAATAGAATGCAGCCCAGTAAATTAAATATCTATTGGTAAGTAATTTACGCATTAGCGAGTCAGGGATTTGTCGCAATGGACGAATGACAACCCACTCATATTTTTGGTGTTTTTTATTTTATATTTTGGGATATATATGAACAGGAAAAGTACCCCGTCATTCTGGGGCGTGATCGCCCTGCTGTTTGGAATGACTGTTTTTTCAATCAATGCACATGCGCATTTTTTCAAGCGTCTGAATGAAGCGAAACCGCGGTACGCAAAGGCCGTCTGGTTTGCACCTGATTTCGACTTTGATAAAGATGGCTGCCTGCCGGATGCAGGTATTTCACGGAAAGGACAGCAGAATGGTGGTCTGAAGCCATCAGGTTCACTCGGTGGCCACTGCCGTCACGGTGGTTTTATGGGGCTGTCTAATACCTATCACCGCTACGTGTGTAAAAAAAGCGGTCGTAATAACTATTGTGCACACGTTTATGCGCTGTACTTTCAGAAAGACATGGCAGCACAGGGCGGTATTGGCGGTTTCGGACACCGTCATGACTGGGAAAATGTGGTTGTCTGGACCCGGAATGGCCGCCCGACGCACAGTAGTGTCAGTGCGCACGGTAAGCTGAGCACCCGCGCATGGCGTGACACCAACAAGTGGGGTAATCACCCGCATGTTGTGTATCACAAAGGCGTTGCAACACACTCTTTCCGGATGGCGAAATCCGGCGAATGGACCGCTGAAAACCCAACACACAAATGGGTTCGTCCTGCGCTTGCCAGCTGGTACACCATGAAAGGCGATGTCAGCAATGCAACCCTGACCAATAACCTGCATCGCTTCAACTACGGCAACGCTAACCTGCCGGTCAAGCATGAAAGAATGCTCCGTGATGTCAACCGCTTCAAACCTTCCGGTTATCCAAGTTATTCAAGCCAGGACATGTGGCGTACAAAATAATGTCATCATTGTCATTCACAATGGCATACAAACCTGAGCGGCTTGCGCCGCTCTTTTTCAGGCCCGGCTTTTCGGGCCCGACAGACCAGATCCGGTGTTTTCAAACTCTCGTCGTCTGTTTCCGGATTGGATGAAAACCGAACACGCTGTTATGGCGCGGTTCATACCAGACAACGCTCTGATATTTATCAAGGTATCAGACAGATATCAGACAAGGTATCCGTATGTATAGAAAATTGATTTTGCTTGTTGGCGGCGCAGCTGTTGCGTCATATGGACTGATGACATGGCTGCAACCCGAAACGCATTCAGCCACGCTCTCACTCCGGTGGTCAAAAGCCGACACGCATCATGCAGCTGAAACGCCAGCCAGTGCTCAGCCAGCAGTGGCGCTGAAACGCCAGTCCACACCGGACACTTCAGGTTCAGCCATGACCCCGAACACGCAACTGGATATCACGGCTACGGCAATCAACCCGGACATGCCGGTCATGTTATCGATTCAGGATCTGTTTGCCAGAATTGACGCATCAGGCCGGGTGCCCGATGACCTGTTTCAGGCATTACAGAAAAGACTTGAGACGGATGATCATGCGTTGAATGACATCATGACCATGATTGAATCAACCGATTTGGGCTACGAAGAAAAATATCTGCTGGCCGAGCTGCTCTCAACCCGCAAAGACAGCGCCCCGATTGATTTCACCCTGTCGCTGATGCAGAGCGCTTCGGCGCAATCCCTGTCAGTCGGCGCGGAACTCGCGACCAGTCTGATGATGAACGGCCGGCCTGCCGATATTCTGGCCCCACTCGTTCAGGGCAGTTACTCACAGGATGCACAGGCGCAGATCGATCAGGTCATCAGCCGGGTCCCGAATGCTTCAATGGATGAGACACAACGCACGGAAGTTGAGCATTTACTGACCGGTTATATTGATAGCACCAGCGGAAAAATGAAATCTGTCGCGATTGAAAGCTTAGCCGGAGTCGTCGCCGGTGATGCACAGAAGCTGAAATCGCTGTTTCATGAGTACGCAGATGATGGCAATGACGCCGTCAGATACAGCGCTATAGAAGCCTTATACCAACTGGAACCGGCACAGTTTGATTCCGGTATCGCAAAGGACTTGCAGACCATTGCCAACAACAGCAGTGAGTCGATGTCTGTCCGCGCCAGTGCCATGGAACTGCTGGCCAGTTATCAGGAAAGTCCCGGCAGTTGATTGTTATCAATCAAAGCGATGTAAGGGAATCACATTACAGTGACCTGTTTGGTGCGCTGTTGAGATAATCGAAATTGAATTGTTCCCACGCTCCTGCGTGGGAATACATATCAGACTCAACACCATCACAGCGATGTAAGTGGTCACATCATCGGAAGCTTTCTGCTTCAGTGACCTGTTTGGTGCGCTATTGAGTCCATCGATCCAAGCGGCTTTGGGTGCCTGCGCCCCAGACGGTTTTTGAAAGACCAAAAACCGCCGAAAAAGTCTTTTTATCTTTGGCTTAAACGCGCGCCGGACAGGACCAATTTTTATCGCCATCCGTGGCGAGAAAAATTTTGAACAGACATCGTGTCTGTTCATCCTTTGGTTGTTCGTTGATTTGAGCTCATCGGGATTGATTGTTCCCACGCTCCCGCGTGGGAATACATATCAGACTCAACACAATCACAGCGATGTAAGTGGTCACATCATCGGAAGTTTTCTGCATCAGTGGCCTGTTTGGTGCGCTGTTGGATTCATCGGTCCAAGCGGCTTTGGGTGCCGCGCCCCAGACGGTTTTTGAAAGACCAAAAACCGCCGAAAAAGTCTTTTTATCTTTGACTTAAACGCGCGCGGGACAGGACCAGTTTTTATCGCCATCCGTGGCGATAAAAATTTTGAACAGACGTCGTGTCTGCTCATCCTTTGGTTGTTCGTTGATTTGAGATGTTTTATACGACGACGAATTGTTCCCACGCTCCCGCGTGGGAATACATACCAGACTCGATACAATCACAGCGATGTAAGAGGTCACATTACCGGAAGCTTTCCGCTTCTGTGACCTGTTTGGTGCACTATTGAATCCATCGATCCAAGCGGCTTTGAGTGCCTGCGCCCCAGACGGTTTTTGAAAGACCAAAAACCGCCGAAAAAGTCTTTTTATCTTTGGCTTAAACGCGCGCGGGACAGGACCAATTTTTATCGCCATCCGTGGCGAGAAAAATTTTGAACAGACGTCGTGTCTGTTCATCCTTTGATTGGTCGTTGATTTGAAATTTTTTGAATTGTTCCCACGCTCCTGCGTGGGAATACATACCAGACTCGACACCATCACAGCGATGTAGCTGTATTTCATGCACTTCGCTGCTCTTCATACTCGAAAACGGATATCTGCAATTATGTCTGAATCAAGGTTATCAATGGAAAAAGTAACTTTGTATGTTTCCCGGTTGTATCTTATCCAGCCTTTTTGGACCAATCCGGGAAGCTTTCTGGCTTCTCCCTTTTCATCGGGATCACCAAGAATTTTGATTACATCAGAAATAGATAAAGGTTGCTTAAAAAAATCTAACTCCATCGCAATATAGCGTTTACTTAAAGAGCTATGCGGGGACAAAAAAATAATATTTCTCAATCGATAATCTTCAAATATCAAATTAACCTGATCATCACAGCAAATAATATCATGCCGTCCGGATAAATCTTTATCAAATTGTGGAACATTCCCACCGATGAAAGAAGCGAAAGAAGAGTCCTTAATCAGGTCTTGGTATTTTTTTTGTAGCCATTCGGTAGGTTTACTCATATAACCCCCCATCTCTGTTTAGTTTATTTAATCTATCAAAAGCATCATTGATATCTTTGTTACTATAACCATGTTCTTTCAGGCAACCACGGATTACACTCATATCTTTCTTAGCTGCTGATTCTAAATCCATCGAATCGATAGTACTTTGCCGATCAGAGTTTCTTCCTCCATAAGTCCGGGAGCACTTTCTGTGAACTTCTGTAGGAATAGCTAACCCATTAGTTGCATTTTTTAAAGCTTTTATTTCCTCTGAAGTCAAATCTTCTCCATTTGATGCCCATTTTTCTATTGCTTTAAACGAAGGAATATGATCAATATCCATCCCATCTTTTACACTTCGGGGAGCTAAATCGCCATAAGTCCCGACTTCCAACGGCCTGACTTTCGGCTTTTTGGTTTGGTTATACACCACATAAAGCGGCTTCAGCCCCGTCTCAGCCGGGAAGACCAGAATATAATCACTCAGTTCTGACTCTGCAATTGGAGTGATATAAGTATTGTCGAATTCTCTGCCCTGCCCGGCCTGTGGATGAATCCAGATATCGTGGGTTTCCAGATCCGGAACTGGATTGACCAGAATCGGTTGACCGCCAAAATCGCCGGTGATCGGGATCCATTCAATCGTTAAACCTTCTTCAAGCGTCACTTCGAACTTGTTGCCATTTTGTGTCACTGTGCGCCTGGGAATGGCATCACCATCCACACGATAACCGTAGAGCTGGCCGGACTCGTCAACCCGTAAACGGATATTGGTTTCGACCATGTCACGTTGACGAATATCATCTTCACTGTAAAGCGTGCCGTCGCTCATTTGAGTTGGGGCAAATGCGGCCAGTATGCCGACCCGGCCAATGATTTTCATCGCCATACCGGGAAGCTCTGCCAGTGCCTGACCGGCGATTCTGGATAACATCAGCTCATCACTTCCCTGTGCAATGGCTGCCGCGTAAGCACCATACTGACCGAGAGAAGATAAAGATTCACACTGTGTTCCCATCTCGCAGGTACCAGCCGGAACCTGAGCGGATTTGGCAAAGATTTGTGGAACCGTTTTTTCTTCCGGTTGCTCTTCCGTTTGTTCTGCTTCGGCTTGTTTAGCGGCTGCTTTTTCTGCGGCTTCACGGGCCAGCACTGTCGCGAATGCCTGATCAGATTCACGCAGATTCTGTTTTCTCTGTTTGGCAAGCTTTTCTTTCACCGTCAGTGGCCTTGCTTCCGGTGCGGGTTTGGGTTGCGGGGATGCTTCCGGTTGTGGCGCTGCGGCAGATGATAACCCGCCACCACCAGAGCCGCCGCCACTTGTCCGGCGCTGACTGTG
Source organism: Vibrio aerogenes (assembly GCF_024346755.1). NCBI lineage: Bacteria > Pseudomonadati > Pseudomonadota > Gammaproteobacteria > Vibrionales > Vibrionaceae > Vibrio > Vibrio aerogenes. Next base: position 2,520,633 of record NZ_AP024861.1, read on the forward strand.
TTGCAGTTCATCGACATAAATTTCTGCCACATGTCTGAGTAACAGATTTTTCCGGGCATGTGGCGCATATTGCCAGCGTGTGATTTCTGCCCGGTGGCTGAGTTGTGGTTTTTCTTTACTGTGAGCGTAGCGATATACCGAGGCTCTGCTGAAACTGCCGCTACCGTGGTGATGTTGCATCATCAGCGTGATGGTTTCAGGACCAAAACGGGTGACTAAATCTGCCTGTTGTCTGAGTTCCCACTCAAGCTGTGACAAGGTGTTCATCGTGGTTTCAAAGCTGGCGCTGCCCTGTTGATATTGCCGGTAAATCTTACCGGACATCTCACCAGCTTCTCTTGCAAACCGCAATGAAGCCCTATTTGAAAACGAAGAAGCAGAAGAAAAACACCGGGAAGCCATGATTGACACGGAGGCAGAAAAGCGCTGCATAGCACTGTCGACCTCCCAGCTTTGATACAGTTCGGGACGTTGTTTGTTCATTGTGATATGACTTTGCGTTAAATAAATTCAATAGAGATTAAAATTAACCTCAAAAACGCATTTTATGGTTTTTACACAGCAAAATATACACTTGATTGCATTTTATTGTGCGCAGGGTGGATGATCAGAGGGCATATGGATTTGAGAATTGTTCAGCACGAGAGGTTCAGAATTTGAATTGTTCCCACGCTCCCGCGTGGGAATACATACCAGACTCGATACAACCACAGCGATGTAAGAGGTCACATCATCGGAAGTTTTCTGCATCAGTGGACTATTTGGTGCGCTATTGGATTCATCGATCCAAGCGGCTTTGGGTGCCTGCGCCCCAGACGGTTTTTGAAAGACCAAAAACCGCCGAAAAAGTCTTTTTATCTTTGGCTTAAACGCGCGCCGGACAGGACCAATTTTTATCGCCATCCGTGGCGAGAAAAATTTTGAACAGACGTCGTGTCTGTTCATCCTTGGATTTTCTTTTAATTGAACGTTTTTGTGGTGAAAAATCAGGGTTCATCCCCGTACATACGGGGAACACTGAGTGGTAATACAAATATCATTTCAGTTGATCGGTTCATCCCCGTACATACGGGGAACACTCTAATTGTAGATCACTGATTTCAATAAAGAAAATCAGCACTGCAAAATCTACCAACTTTTTTACACCCAAATACAGCCACTTTTTACCACCAATATTCATCCGCAAAAGCCAAATAATCCAATATCCTGCGGATAAAAAACCCGGACGGTTTTTTAAGGATTTCTGAGCAGGATGCGAATAAATCCGTTCCGCATAACGCGCACAAAAGTCTGACTAAAAAAGGATTTTGGGATACTTTTCATCCCTGAAAAGTATCTGGGGCGCGTGCACCAAATGCCGCTTGAATCAACCAAACGAATCAGCGCACCAAATATTCCACCAAAGCCAAAATCTGCCAGATGAGTGAACCCAGTCACCCGACACACAATCCATTCACCGCATCCCGCAGTTTCGGGAAGAAAATATCCGTGAAGAAGTTAAACGGGCTGGTTTGACCGGGGGTATGTGTGTAGATCGCCCACGGGTCGAGAATCACAGAACGGATACACGGCACCGCATCGACAGAGACGCCCGCAGGATAAACCCGGTTCGCCAGCGAATCGATAAAGGTATTACCATAGTCCGACCGGTGGAAAGTGGTCATAGAAACAAAGATCTGATCCGCGCCTACTTCCACGCCCGGCTGAACACTCAGTTGTTCAAACAACTGAGTGTTCAGTGCTAACGTTCTGGCTTCTGAGTCATCCTGCTTGTCGATAAATACATAATCGACAATGTTTTGATCGCCGGAGATTGCCCGCAGGCATTCAATCACTTCTGCCGAATTCATCAACATCTCTTTGCCGGCCTGTGCTTCCCACAGCAAGCGGATCAGTTCGGACTTATGTTCTTCCGGCACCTGCGGCAACGGATGCAACAGCTCAACGCGGAACTTATCATCAGGGAAAACACTGCCCAGCGTTGCCATATAAAGGTAGAACAGCTTCGAGTTCAGCATGCTCTGATTAATCAAATCTCCATAACCCCGCTGATCCGGACGAATCACCTGATGGCTGAGAAAGACCGCCGAAGCGGCCGCGCCGGGTTTGGATCCTTCAATGCCGGAATCCCCGATATTGCGGGTGCTGATGCCTTTCTCCTGACCTCCGGATGAAATATACGGCGCGGTAAATCCAAGCAGATTAATCACATTTTCATTGCGGTAAGTCAGGCTGCCTGCCGGATAAGGGATATAACCCATTTTATGCGGGTCGATGGTCACGCTGTCACACTGGTGAATCCGGCACATGCTCTGATAAACACTGTCACGGAACCAGCTGCTCTGATTGGTGAACATCTCTGTGGGCTGTGTCGCTTCATTCATCTCAAACGGCCTGCGGATACAGGCCATAAAGTAACCGCCCCACGCCGCATCGGTATGAATCGCATATTCAAACGGAGATGTCGTGTCCTGACGATACGCTTCACGGATTGCCAGCAAACTTTCCACCGGATCGACCGCCCCTTCTTCCGTACTCCCGACAACTGCAACATTCAGCAAGATCGGTTTTTTATGCGCCTTACAGGTATCCAGTACCCGCTGTAAGAGCGTTGTATCCACCCGGCCTTCGTGATCGACATAAATATTAAGCAACGCATCATCCTGAATCACATTGATATCGGTGAGCTGGGCTTCACTCAGCCCGGACTGCCCGCCCCCCATGCCAAGCAATGAGGTAGATTTGACCCACGAATAATGTTTACTCGATGGCACCACAATCGCTGGCGTATGAATCTTTTCCGGTTGCAGATACTGATGACTGAAGAAACTCATTCCTTTGGCATTGAGTGAATACTTACTGCCCAACAGTTTCCAGACGGCACTTTCTTCCTCACCGGTAAGCTGCGCTATTTGGCCCGGCAGTGCCAGACTTTCGTCCTGAGTCAGATTCATCAGCTGCCATGCGCTCGCCCGTGCCAGTAACTGACCATCTTTCAGCTTTAGTTTGCCACTCAGAGGCTGCCACGCCGGATTCACACCTAACGCATATTTGATGCCCAGCGGCATATATTTCAGCTCCCGCGCCGCCCAGACACTTTCGATGTTTGCCACCGTTCCGTCACAGGTGATATGGCTCCAGGCATGTAACTGGTCATCGTCGTTTTCCTCCGTCAAAGGGCGAATCGAAAAACCCGCCATCTGCGCGATATCGTTGGCTGCCAGAATCTCCAGCAAGGTGGTCGCTGGTGCAGCCTGTGGCGTCACATTATTCTGATTTTGCAGCATCCCCGCCAGATAACCGAGCACAGAAGGTAAAGTCACATCCCAGGTCATATGCCCCTGATAACGCAGGCTGGAAAATGGCACTGAATAGCGGGTCAGAATATCCAGTAAGCTGTTACTTTTTTCAGCAATATCCAGTTTCGCCTGCTGATAAGGTGCCGAAGCTTTCACTTCCTGCGTAATATAAGCCGGGTCACCGGGAAACAGCTCAGCCCGGCTGTATAAGGTCTCTTCAATCACCCGGGTGACCAGATTTTTCACCATATCCAGATTTTCGCCTTTCGTGCCCATAAACCAGGCGGCAATGGCTCTGTCATCCTGAACCTGCACTTTGTCCAGCCCCTGGCTGAGAAACTGTTTTAACTCAGACAATACGCTGCCTGAAACCACAGGGCGGCCGATGGTTTTCTCCATGAGAGTTCTCCTCATTCGATCACTGTTATCCATGGCCGGAATAAAACAGGTACTTCCTTAAAATGACACCCAACCAAACGGTGGAAGACCTGAACATCTGGCCGTACAGATACATCACGCCTGCCTGACGGACAACCGGCGAATCCCCGGTAAGAATAGTACATAAATGAAACCAGATGACTATTTATACCTGAAGTTATACCTGAACCTATACCTGTACTTATTCCTGAACGACCGGACGTTTGGGTGTATGCTGGGGGCCCTGCCCTCCCAGGCACGGAAGGTCTGCTTCCCGATATCTGCCCCGTGACCAAAAGTGGCGTATATTTACATATGGGTTCAATTCAGAAAACATCGTATAAAGGACACATACCATGAAAAGATCAGTGCTGATCACCGGTGGAAACAAAGGAATCGGGCTTGAAGTCACCCGGCTGTTTTTGAAGCAGAGTTATCAGGTGCATGTGCTGGCGCGTGATTTCAGCAATTTTGAATTCTCTGGCGTACCCGATGTGCACGAGATTGAGTTCGACTTAGCCGAAACCAATGAGATTGCGGATGTGGTGGAAGAGATAGGTGATATCGATGTTCTGATTAACAATGCCGGTATGATGTTAACCCGCACTTATGATGATTACCCTGATGAAGCCATCAGCCAGACCATGAAAGTGAATCTGGAAGCACCGGTGAAGCTGATGACGGAAGTGTCCAAATCGATGATCAAAAATCAGTACGGCAGAATCGTCAACAATGCCTCTGTGGCAGGTCAGATCGGGCACCCTGACGTGTGGTATGGTATCACCAAAGCCGGGCTGATCAACGCAACCAAGAGCTTTGCTAAACTGCTCGGGCCGCAGGGAATTCTCGTTAACTGCGTCGCACCCAGCCCGGTCGAAACGGACATGCTGCACTGCATTCCCGAAGCCCGTCAGGCACAATTTAAGTCCGGCACCATTCTCAACCGGTTTGCCACCGACACCGAAGTCGCAGAAGCGATTCGCTGGCTGGGAATCGACGCACCGGACTACATGAACGGCATGTGTCTTGATATTAATAACGGGTCTTACATGCGCTGATGAACATACAAGCCTGCACTCTGAGTTTCGCCTGAGAAAATCGTCACACGAACGAGTTAATCTCGTCATATTGACGTAATACAGGCGGATAGATTACACTCAATCTAAGCAGAACAAGCGGAGATGCAGAATGATGAATCATGTGGCTCACCGGTCCGAACACAAGGCTTCCGACCAGCTTAATGCTATTTTCCCGGATGTTGATTTACTGACAACCTCCGGGTATTTCAAAGCGGTTTCCAACGGCGTGAGCGGCACCAATCTGAAAGACATTATTGCCGTGATTTCTGACCGGGATATTTTTGCCCGGGTGATGGGCAAAGATAAGTCCAACCTGAGCAAGAGCTACCGGCTGGTCAAACTCCCGGCTTTGGTTGGCGATAATGTGATTGATACGGTGCGGGTGTATATGCAGGCCAGCGACGTTTATGGCTCATTAGCGCTGGCAAAAGAGTGGCTGAACACACCGATTCCGGCACTGGGCGGTGAAGTGCCGCTGGATATAATGGACACGCCCGCCGGACGCGAACTGGTACGACAAATATTACGTAAGATCGAATACGGCGAATATTCATAATGAAGCTCTACCGGGTCACAAACAAGTGCTTTGCCGATGTTTACTCTGGCCGCGGAGCCAGTTTTGATGATGGTGCCCGCTGGAACAGCGCCGGTCATCCGGTGATCTATTTCGCGCTGGATATGGGCACCGCGCTGGTAGAAGCCGCGAATTATCACCCCACCCCACGGCTGGTGCCCGCATCGCACTGCAAAGCGATTTACAACGTCTCACCGGAGATCGCCATCAAACGGCTGGATCAGCAACAACTGCCCGAAGACTGGCAAACCATGCCTTACCCGCAAAGCACCCAACAGATTGGCGATGAATTTTTACAATCGCAGCAAGCCCTGCTGTTGTTGGTGCCGAGCGTTGCGGTTGGCATCGGTGAACTCTCCGTTGCCGTCGCCAACCCGCTCCATCCGCAAATCAGTCACATCACACTGGAAGAGATCATTCAGCCGGTGTATTCACCGCGGATGTTCAGCGGGCTCAGATCTTAAGCTTCTGTCGCCTGACTTTGTGATCTGCCGGGCGTTATCTCATTCTTTTTTCATACTTGTTTTAACCTGAAGCCTGTTAATCTGAAGGCTATTGGCAATCACCCAACAACCGCAATATCAATACTTTCCGGCTTCACTTTTCCGGTCCAGTACATCCGGCTGGCGATTTGCTCTGCCAGTTGCAGATAAAGTTGTGTGTGCTCGCTATCCGGCCTTGCGACAACAGTCGGGCGACCGGCGTCGATGTCTTCCCGCACATGCAGGTGCAGCGGAATTTGTGCCAGCAGCGATAAACCATAGGTTTGCGCCATCTTCTCTGCGCCGCCGGTACCGAAGATATATTCTTTATGACCGCAGGCACTGCAACGGTGATAACTCATATTTTCCACCAGCCCGACCACCGGAACTTCCACCTGATTGAACATGGTCACCCCTTTGCGGGCATCGGCCAGCGCTAAATCCTGCGGCGTGGTCACCACAATTGCGCCGGTCACCGGAATCTGCTGTGACAGCGTCAGCTGAATATCACCGGTGCCTGGTGGCATGTCGATCACCAGATAATCCAGGTCCGGCCATAAGGTGTCATTGACCAGCTGACCCAACGCTTTGGAAGCCATCGGCCCACGCCAGATCGCCGCATCATTTTTATCGATCAAATAACCAATCGAGTGATTATAAAGACCGTGTGCTTCCACCGGCAGCATCCACTTACCATCTTTGACAGAAATATCCGCATCCATCGTGCCCAGCATCATTGGCACTGACGGCCCGTAAATATCCGCATCCAGTAATCCGGTTTTCGCCCCGGATGCTGCCAGTGCCAGCGCCAGGTTCACCGCCGTGGTCGATTTCCCGACCCCGCCTTTGGCTGAGGTGACCGCAATAATGTTTTTCACCCCTTTCAGCGGCTGCTCAACATGCGTCACCAGAGCTTTGGGTGCCACATGAACATTGATTTCATACTGCGCAGGTGGCTGATTGACCGCCAGCCACTGACGCAGTTCCTGTTGCAGGGATGTCGCCGCAAACGGCAGGTCAATATGAAAAACAGTCTCGCTTTGAGCACGAATGATACCGGGCTGTGAGGCCCAGTCTGCAATGAGGCTTGTATGGGAAAATTGATTGAGCCAGGCCACCAGCTCGCCCGGAATGGGATACGCCATAAATATATCTCCCGAAAAGATTTTTGGCATATGCTACCACTCTGCTACCTGAAGCTAAAGTCTGAAAGCCATACGTCAGGCTATCTTTCAAGCTATTTTTCAATCTATCTATCAAACTATCTTTCAAATTATCCGGGGCAAACAACCGGAAAAAGTGGTGATGAATCCAGATGACTCTTTGCGTAATCCCTGACATCAGGTACTATTAACGGCTATTGATTTTGTGTGGTTTTTCACATATCTCATCAATATCCAAGATTCCTTTAAAATTTTTGTATCACCGCAGGCAGCAGGTAAAGGATTTTCCGGCTGTAACGGGGATATTTCAGACAGAGCGAAGAAATTGAGTATGGCAACTGAACCGAGAAAAATTCTGGTAACCTGCGCCCTTCCATATGCTAACGGTCCGATTCATTTAGGCCACATGTTAGAGCATATTCAGGCGGATATCTGGGTACGTTACCAGCGCCTGAAAGGCAATGAGATCCATTTTATTTGTGCGGATGATGCTCACGGCACGCCGATTATGCTCAGAGCACAACAAATGGGAATCACGCCTGAAGCGATGATTGCATCGGCCAGTGAAGAGCACCAGAAAGATTTCGCCGGATTTAACATCAGCTATGATAATTATCACAGCACCCACAGCGAAGAGAACCGCGAAATCTCTTCTTATATTTACCAGCAGTTAAAAGCCAATGGCTTTATCTCCAGCCGGACGATTTCTCAGCTGTATGATCCGGAAAAAGAGATGTTTCTGCCGGACCGTTTTGTCAAGGGCACCTGTCCGAAATGTAAGTCAGAAGATCAATACGGCGATAACTGCGATGCCTGTGGTGAAACTTACAGCCCGACTGATCTGATTAATCCGAAATCTGCCGTTTCCGGCGCGACGCCGGTGATGAAAGATTCCGAACACTTCTTCTTTGATTTACCACAGTTTGAAAGCATGCTCAAAGAATGGACCCGCTCCGGCTCACTGCAAACCGAAACCGCCAACAAAATGCAGGAATGGTTTGAATCCGGCCTGCAGCAGTGGGATATCTCCCGCGATGCACCTTATTTCGGCTTTGAAATTCCGGGTGAAGAAGGCAAATATTTCTATGTTTGGCTGGATGCCCCGATTGGTTACATGGGCTCATTTAAAAACCTGTGTGACAAACGCGGCGATTTAAACTTTGACGAGTACTGGAATAAAGACAGCAAAACAGAGCTGTATCATTTCATCGGTAAAGACATCGTTTACTTCCACAGCCTGTTCTGGCCTGCAATGCTGGAAGGTTCAGGCTTCCGCAAGCCTGACAATGTGTTTGTTCACGGCTATGTCACGGTCAACGGCGCGAAAATGTCGAAGTCCAAAGGGACATTCGTCAAAGCGGCGACGTATCTGAATCATATGGATCCCGAGTGTCTGCGCTATTACTATGCTGCCAAACTGAACAGCCGCATTGATGATCTGGATCTGAATCTGGAAGACTTCAGTCAGCGGGTGAACTCAGATATCGTCAACAAGATTGTCAATCTGGCATCGAGAAACGCAGGTTTTATCACCAAACGTTTTGGCGGTCAGCTTTCTGCCAATGTTGCCGAACCTGCCCTGTATCAATCATTCATCGATACCGCAGAAAAAATCGGTGAATATTTTGAAACCCGTGAGTTTGGCCGGGCCATCCGTGAAATTACGGCTCTGGCAGATAAAGCCAACCAGTATGTCGATGAAAAAGCGCCGTGGGTGATTGCCAAAGAAGCAGGCAAAGATCAGGAATTGCAGGATATCTGCTCAATGGGCATCAACCTGTTCCGTGTGCTCATCACTTATCTGAAACCGGTGATGCCAGAACTGGCGGCCCGTAGTGAAGCCTTCCTCAATGAAACGCTGGACTGGAATGTGATTGCCAAACCACTGGTCAGCCATGAAATCAGCAAGTTCAAAGCGCTGTTCAGCCGGATCGAGCCAAAGACAATCGAAGCCATGATTGAAGCCTCGAAAGAAGATGCGGCGGCAGAAAAAGCCATCACTCAAAAAAAACCGGCAGCAGAAGCGGAAACAGAGCTGTCCAAAGACCCGATCGCGGATGAAATCGAATTTGATGATTTTGCCAAAGTTGATCTGCGGATTGCGAAAATCATTTCCTGCGAAGAAGTGCCAAAAGCCAACAAGCTGCTGAAACTGGAACTGGATATCGGTGGTGAAACCCGTCAGGTATTCTCCGGCATCAAATCGGCTTATAAAGCCGAAGAGCTGGTGGGCAAATATACCGTGATGGTGGCCAACCTGAAGCCGCGTAAAATGAAATTCGGCATGTCTGAAGGCATGGTTTTAGCCGCTGGCCCTGGTGGCAGTGATATCTGGCTGCTTGAACCTCATGAAGGTGCGCAGCCGGGTATGCGCGTGATGTAAGACAACCGGAATTTTCAATCTCCGTGTCAGCTTCAAATCCCGGTCTCAGCCGGGATTTTTATTGGCTTTCACCCCTGAAGGGACAATTTCTCCAAAACGCTTTTCTCCGGCGACGTTTCCTGAAACAGTTTCCGTCCCCTCCCCAAAACAACAACAAACGCATCATATTGGTGCACTGCAAATGTAAAATATTTGTTAAGCCAATGATTTTCATCATAAAAAAAACTGGCACTATCTCTGCTTTGATCAGAAAAAGAAATCCAGATGCGTGTTCAGACACAACCTGCGGAGTATATTCAGCTTCTCGTCATTCCTTCCTGCCGCATAAGTCAACCCATCCGGTATCAGCGCAATAAATGGATTGTTGCGCCATCACTTCAGAGGAGTTTGGTTATGTTCGTCGTGATTTCAATGATCATTTCTGTAGGGATTCTCGGACTGATGTTCTGGCTCGCCAGACAGCGTGAATCGGGCCTGAAACACAAATATGCCTTACTGAGCGACCTCCGGCAGGTACTGTATACTTGTCGGCAACACCGCCATATCACCCACATGGCATTGATGTCGGGTGAAATTCGCCGGACTGAAAGCGCTCCCCTGTCAGATCTGCTTATCAAGAAATCACAGCACTTAATCACGATTGCCCGGTCAGACAACAAACCTATGTATCGGGTGCTGCAGATGAAACTGCGCGGCTTAATCAAAAACTGGCCGGATTATTCAGTCGCCCGCAACCAGATGGTGCACGGAAAAGCCATCCGACATTGTATGTTTCTGATGGATGAGATCATTTTGTCCTGGCTGGTGGAAGTGAACCGGGAAGATTTAACAACGGAATATCACATGAACTGGCAACAGATTGTTGATGCCATGGATGCCCTGACGCAGCTCAGGATTTGTATTCAGGATATGGAGAAAGAAGACGGGAAAATCCGGATTCAACACAGTGCGGATATGGTGTGCAGAAAAATCAATCAGCTGGCCGTCATCAGCCCGCTGTCGGTGGCAGCTCCGGATTGTGTTCGCTCATTACAACAGCTGGAGAAAATCAGTCAGGGGGAAGAATATCAACTGGATGCAGAAGCGATGTATCAACTGACCGCAGACGTGTCACTGAATATTTCGCATGTTTATGACCAAATGCTGGGAGAGCTGACTGAAAGTCTGTATGTGCCTCTCCCAAAGTCACTACCGGCCTGACGGATAAAGACTCCTGACCGATAAAAAAATCAGAGTAAGCGACGGGCCGCACCAACGACAGCACGAATCGATCTGGCTTCAATATCCTTGATGATGGCGTGATCAGGAATTTCTTTTTGTGTCCGGTTAATAATCACACCGGCAATACATCCACCTCGCAGACCTGAACTGCTGCACATGGTAAACAGGGTGGCAGCTTCCATTTCAAAGTTCAGCACTCCCATTGACTGCCACTCAGCCACTGAGCCCTGAAAGCGTTTGACAACCCGGCCTGAGAATGTGTCATAGCGCTCCTGTCCCGGATAGAAAGTATCACTGGACGCTGTGATCCCGGTATGAACCGTCCCTTCTTCTTCAGCCGCTGCTTTAAGAGCAACCATGGCATCAAAGTCGGCAACCGCCGGAAATTCCATCGGCGCAAAATGCTGGCTGGCACCATCCAGACGCACCGCACCGGTGGTCACAATCAGGTCACCTACATTCACATCAGGCTGAATCGCCCCGGTTGTGCCGACCCGCAGAAAAGTTCTGACACCAAGCTGAGCCAGCTCTTCCACAGCAATAGATGTCGATGGTCCACCAATCCCGGTTGAGCAAACGATCACCGGCTTATTATCAATCAGGGCCCGGTAAATCGTAAATTCACGATGGCTGGCCAGAAAGACCGGTTCATCCATCTGATCCGCAATTTTCTTTACCCGCTCCGGATCACCCGGCAAAATTGCGACTGTTGCGCCACCCAGATCGGCTTGCGTCACTCCAAGATGAAAAACAGCATCAGACATGATTTATTTCCTCGTTTCTTTATTGGTTCGGTAATGTCGGTTAAACAGACCCAAGTCATCTCAGGCTTAACCTGATTTGACAACTTTAACGAAGACCGGCGTTCAAGTTCAGATTGCAGATCACAAAAATCATATGTTTGTTTTATTGTTTTTCATGAAAATAAAATATTGATCACAATTGAGATGAAGTAATGCTTAAACCGATCACATTTCGTCATTCATAAAAAAGCCCCGTCAATTCAGACAGGGCCGAAAATCAGTCCAGGTTCCCCCCTGAAGGGCGAACCACAGCTAAACCTGATGTTGAAAACAGGCAACGAGAGATTTTTCAATCGCTTTGAGCACAGAGCGACGGGTGATAAGTCCGACCAGACGGTTGTCTTCTTCTTCAATCACCGGATACACTTTTGGCCGGCCCACTTTCATCATATGTGCCAGTTCAATAATCGATAACTCAGGAGAGACAGCACACACTTCCCGATTCATACAATCACCAACCACATGGGTATCCTGACAGTGATAACCCACTTTCACCAGTTTATCCAGCAAGTCCTGCTCAGACAGGAAGCCAATCACCTTACCGGATTCATCCACAACCGGACCGCCAAAGTGTTCGGAGTGAATCACTTTTTCCAGTGCAATAGACAACGTCATTCCGGAATCAAACGTCACCGGGTGACGCGTCATATAATCTTTAACTTTCAGTGAGTCCATCGCAATCTCCCTCAGATATCACTTTTCATCCGTTCAGGATACTTTTCATCCATTCAGGAAACTTTTTATCCGTTCAGGATAAGTGTCGTCTAATTTCTGATAATTGCTAAATGAATCTGACCAAATTTATTGATTAAATCTATATATTGATTGAATAATATATATACCCAAGCAACCGGAATCATTTCTCTTCTGACAGATCGGGCTCAGTTTTCTTCCCACCGCTGTGCCGCCTGATGATCGCTCTCCCGCGAATCCAGCCAGCGGTCACCGGTATCAGCCCACTCTTTTTTCCAGAAGGGTACTTTGGTTTTCAGAATATCCATAATGAACTCACAGGCAGCAAATGCAGCGTTGCGGTGCGCACTACTGACACCGACAAAAACAATTTGCTCTCCGGTCCGGATGCGTCCTACCCGGTGAATCACACAAATTTGCAGCAGAGGCCATTTACTGGCCGCCTGATCACAGATGTCCTCCAGCACTTTTTCGGTCATGCCGGGATAATGCTCAAGCGCCAGACCTGACACTGGCTCACCCAGATTGTGATTACGGACTTTTCCGACAAAAGTGGCGACAGCCCCGGCTGCCGGATCCTGAGATAATCGCTCATATTCTTCACCAACAGAGAAATCTTCCTGCTGAACCCGGATTATATGCGCCATTTCAACCTCCTGTGACCGGCGGAAAGAAAGCAACTTCATCCCCGTCAGCCACTGAAGCTTCAGGCTGTACAATCGTCTGGTTCACTGCCATCAAAAGTCTCTCGGGTTCCATCGCCAGTGCCCATTTATCTGACCGTGTTGCCAGTGAGTCCCGCAGCGCCTGAACTGTTGCAAAATGTCCTTCCACTTCAATTTCATCCAGACCCAGTATTTCTCTGGTCTGCGCAAAGAATAAAACTTTAATCATAATGCCACCTTAAAATCACCTGATTTCCCGCCGGATTTTTCCAGCAAACGAACCTGACTGATCACCATATCTTTCTGGATGGCTTTACACATGTCGTAAACGGTTAATGCGGCGACCGATGCCGCAGTCAGCGCTTCCATTTCCACGCCGGTTTTTCCTGTCAGGCGACATACAGATTCGATCCGCACCGCTGATTTTTCTTCACAGGCTTCCAGCCGGACTTCTGCTTTAGACAGCAACAGCGGATGGCACAAAGGGATCAAATCCCACGTGCGTTTTGCGGCCTGAATACCGGCAATCCGTGCGGTGGCGAACACGTCCCCTTTATGATGGCCACCGGAAATAATCAGTGTCAGCGTTTCTGCAGACATATGTACCCAGGCTTCAGCTCTGGCTTCCCTGACGGTTTCAGCTTTCGCAGAAACATCGACCATGTTGGCTTCACCGGCAGTATTGACATGAGTCAGTTCAGACATGTGTTTATTTCCCCAGATGCGGCATAAAGTTACACGGACGATGAGAGGCATCCATCTGCTGTTCAATCACTCTTGTCCAGGCCGTTTTACAGGCATTGGTTGAACCCGGCATCGCAAATATGACGGTATGGTTGGCAAACCCGGCAAATGCCCGCGACTGAATGGTTGATGTACCAATTTCTTCATAAGACACCATCCGGAACAATTCACCAAACCCTTCCACTTCTTTATCAAACAGTGGCAATACAGCTTCCGGTGTACTGTCGCGGCTGGTGAAGCCGGTACCACCGGTGATCAGAACAGCCTGAACATTGTCATCGGCAATCCAGTTTGAAATGACTGCGCGGATTTTATATTTATCGTCAATCACAATTTGCTTGTCTGCCAGTTGATGTCCGGCATCTTTCAGCGCTTGTGCCAGATACTGCCCTGAAGTATCGTTTTCTTCGGTGCGTGTGTCAGAAACGGTTAATACCGCAATTTTTGCTGGTTTGAACTCTGATTGTGCATGACCCATGATATTCACCTGTCATTAGAGGGTTGAAAACCGGTTAAACCGGGATAATGAAATAGTTGGGAGAATGGCTCTGCTCCGCCTGAAACCGGCAGGAATGCCGCCATTATCCTCCGATAGATGCAAGATGAGGCGTCGCGCCCGTATCACCCTGATGTAAAAAGTGTCCGGATGCTTTCTGCCCGAGACCTGACTGAATCCGCGCCATTAACGCCGCTTGCTGATTGTCCTGCTGAAGCAGATCGCGCAGATCGACACCGGATTCACCAAACAGACACAAATGCAATTTGCCGGTTGCCGAAACACGCAGCCGGTTGCAGGTCTCACAAAAGCCGTCTTCGTAGGGCATGATCAGGCCAATTTCACCCTGATAATCCGGATGCCAGAACACCTTGGCCGGGCCATCATTACTGGCGCGGACTTTTCTTTGCCAGCCCTGCTCCTGCAGCGCACGACACAGCACCTGACCTGAAGAATGATAGCGATCAAAGTAGTGGTCCATTGCTCCGGTCTGCATCAGTTCAATAAACCGAAGCTGAACCGGACGATGTTTAATCCACTCTAAAAAAGCCGGTAGCTGGTGGTCATTCTGGCCCTTCAGCAAAACGGCATTGACTTTCACCTGAGTAAAACCGACTTCCAGTGCCCGTTCAATGCCACGCATCACCTGATCAAATTTGTTCTCACCGGTGATTTGATGAAACATTCTCGGATCAAGGCTGTCCAGGCTGACGTTAATATTGGTCAGTCCGGCCTGTTGCCACTGTGCAACGGATTTTTCCATCCGGAAGCCATTGGTTGTCATCGCCACTTTTTCGATTCCCGGCGTCGCCGCAACCTGCCGGATGATTTCGGTAAAATCACGCCGTAAGCTGGGCTCTCCACCGGTCAGGCGAACTTTTGTCGTGCCACAAAGGGCAAATGCCTGAACCACCCGGCGAATTTCGGGCAATGAGAGGAAACAGGGACGTTCTTTCCCTGCCTGATACCCATCGGGTAAACAATAGGTACACTTAAAATTACAGACGTCCGTCAGCGACAGACGTAAATAGTAGAATTTACGCTGAAAATTATCTTCAAATTGTAGAGCCATGGAACACCTTTCCAAACACGGGAGGCAAGATCATTTCCAACCTTACCCTTGGGCCAAAATTCGGCCACTGGTCTGAAGTGCCTATCTTCTTCCGCTCTGTTCTTGTGCCGAACACACCTGAACGGCACCGGCAGAGTGAGTGACTTAGCTCATCAGACTCGGAGCTATGGCAATCATAAAAACAGTCTTATATCAACCAGATGCATTCACCGGGATATTAAAACATTCTCACAATCAACATCGGTTCACATGTTTACAAATTTTTTTGAATCGATCTAGCGATCAATGACAAAAAAATAGCTAAAAGTTATAAAATCTCTGAAAAATTTTATTTATTATCAATAATTTTTATTAATGAATTATAATTATTTAGTTGTAGTTATATATACCGAAGCGATATGTTGCAGATGCTTGGGTATATACACATGCGATTGAACGAGACATGATGGATATTCATAAAGAAAAAAAAGTTGTCGCCATTGGTGGCGGACATGGTCTTGGGCGTGTTTTAGCCGCATTACGTCATTTTGAAGAGAATGCGACTGGCATTGTGACAACCACAGACAACGGTGGTTCCACCGGCCGGATCCGGTTATGCCAGGGCGGTATTGCCTGGGGCGACATGCGAAACTGTATCAATCAGTTGATCACCACCCCTTCGATTGCATCCATGATGTTTGAGCACCGCTTTCGCGGTCAGGGAGAGCTGGACGGACACAATCTGGGGAACCTGATGCTGACAGCACTCGATAATCTGTCTGTTCGTCCTTTAGATGCAATCCAGCTGATCCGGACGATGCTGGATGTGTCGGTCAATATTGTACCAATGTCTGAATATCCAGCAGATCTGAGTGCACTGACGACCGAAGGCGAGGTTGTTACAGGAGAAACCAGTGTTGATAAAATGGATGCAGAACTGACGCGGATCGATATCTCACCGCAAGTCCCTGCCACGCACGAAGCGATCAGCGCGATCCGGGCAACAGATGCGATTATTCTTGGCCCCGGTAGTTTTCTGACCAGTGTCATGCCCCCGCTGCTGCTGTCTGAAATCGGTAATGCGATTGCCAAAAATACCGCCGCAAAACTTATCTATATTGAAAACTTATCTCCGGAGTTCGGCCCGGCCAGTAAAATGGATTTAAATCAGAAGCTCGAATGGTGTGAAAGGGCTTGCGAAGGACGGCCGGTCGACGTTGTGCTCTGCCATCAACAGCTCGAACACTTCAGCCACCGGCAAACCCGGCTGGTGATTCGCGATCTGGCCTCGCCGAATAAAGAGTGGCGTCATGAGCGGGAAAAACTCAGAATGGCGCTGGAAGAACAGCTGACAGATGATCAGTAAATTCGCCGCTTCCCGGCCGGGAAATGGTGACAGGAGTGTGCTGAGAGCACCCTACAGGAGCGTTTGACAGATTCCGGCGCATTGGTCGCCGGAACCATGCTGAAAAATGCGCCAGTGAAAGAAAAAGTCAGACGGTGACAGATTCAGGACTGAAAGCCGCATATGTTTCATGCGTTTCATGCAGCATTTCCATAAAGATTTGCGTCTCCTGATCAATCTCTCCCAGCTGTTGTTGTTTAGCCCGCATATCAATATCGATTGCCAGTGCACACAGCCTGTCCGCACCGAAGCTGGCTGCGCTGCTTTTGAGCGCGTGACTGATTTCTTTTAAATGATCCACCCGTGCCGGTGTATCTGCTGCAGATAACGTTTCCTGATACGTTGTCAGTTCATTCAAAAAAATATCCAGCAGGACAGGAACATTTTCCTGACCGATTTCCTTTGCCAGTGTTGCAATTTTTTCCTTATTGAGTAAATCCATCATCATATCTAAGCTTTCTCTTCTGCATTCCAGGACTGAAGTTTCCGGTAAATTGTTGAAGGACTGACTTCAAGATGGCCAGCCGCTTTGGGAATATTGCCTTCACAGGCTTCAATCGCCCTTTCTATCGCCATTTTCTCTGTCATCCATAACGGATAAATATCCTGTACCGACAGTTTGTTGTCTTCTTCCTGCGGATGAATTAAGCGCAAATGTGTTTCTTTTGGTTTGTTCAGTGGCGGGGGCAACATATTCAGCGTAATTTCCCGGCCGGCATTGAGCACGACGACATTACGCAAAACATTCTGTAACTGGCGGACATTGCCCGGCCATTCATAATGGATAAACCGTTCTGTCACTTCTGATGACAACCGGACGAAATCCTTTCCTTCTTCCTTGGACATATAGCCCAGAAGTGAGTAAGCAATTTCAATCACATCATTTTCCCGCTCACGTAGTGGTGGCAGATGTAGCGGAATCACATATAACCGGTAGTATAAATCTTCCCGGAACCGGCCTTCCTGCACTTCTTTCCACGGGTCACGGTTGGTGGCGCAGACAAACCGGACATCCACGCTTTTCATACGTGAAGAGCCGACTTTCTGGAAAGTACCGGTCTGAATAAACCGTAACAGTTTTGTTTGCAGGTCAAGATCCATTTCACAGAGTTCGTCCAGAAACAGCGTGCCGCCATCGGCAAGCTCAGCGGCACCCTGCCGATCGGTTGCTGCGCCGGTAAACGCACCTTTCACATGACCAAACAGTTCACTCTCAATTAAATCTTTCGGGATTGCTGCACAGTTAATCGCGATAAAAGGTTTATCACCCCGTTTACTGGCAGCATGAATCGCTTCAGCGCACACCTCTTTACCGGTGCCGCTTTCGCCGGTAATAAAAATACTGGCTTTACTGGATGCTGCTGAATCGATAGTCCGGTAAACATCCTGCATCATCTGGCTGCTGCCGATGAACCCCTGATAATTTTGGCTTGTCGCATCAGGCGTTGCTTTAATTTTGCTGGCTTTGCGAATCGCATTATTGACCGTGACACGAAGCCGGTTCGCTTCACATGGCTTAATCAAAAAGTCCTGCGCACCATGACGCATCGCCTCCACGGCTGTTTCAATTGAACCATGCGCCGTCATGAAAATCACCGGTACGTCCGGATAGATAACTTTCACTTCTCGCAAAACATCCATTCCGGTCATATCCGGTAAACGGAGATCCAGCAGAATTAAATCCGGCTCCCGTTTTTGCAAACTATCCAGAGCTTCTTTCCCTGTGCCCACGATGGTGATGTCGATATCATCCAGCGGCATCAGATAAGAACGGTAAAGTACAGCAACAGATGCCGTATCTTCAACCATCAGCAGATATCTGCTTTTTTGTGTCGGTTTTACTGATTGCATATCCCAGCCAGGTCCATTGATTTTTCTTTGCATTTTGCATTATTTTTGCATTTGAAATTGCAAAATGCAAATCAGTTTTCACCGATTCTCTGTCTTTTGTTAAGAAAGTGCTCTCAAGACACAAAATCACCGGATTTTATTCTGGCACAAATACTGCAAAAGATTATTATGACCCATTTGGGTCACCTAGCCAACTGACGTTGTTAGTGAATATCATATTCACATTCTGACAGCCAATAGACTCAATGCTATTGGCTTTTTTTTATCTGTTACCTGATGCGGTATACATGTCAGTTTTTTTACCTTTCGGGTTCTGCGCCACCGTGAACGAATTTTTTACAACTGTGCTTTTAGTTTAGCTGTTTACAATGAATTGCTGGCGTAGTTTTTCAATTTCATCGCGTTTTTTGGCAGCCTCCTCAAATTCCAGATTCTGGGCATACTGATACATCTGTGATTCGAGCTTTTTAATCTCTTTCTCAAGCTGCTGTGGTGACAACGCGGCATAACCAGCATCAGACTCAGCCACTTCAGACAATTTCACTTGTGGGCGTTTGCGCTGATTTCGGGTTTTGGCAATATCACCAATTTCCATAATATCTTTCACGTCACGGTGCAATGCCTGCGGCTGAATACCCAGTTTCTCGTTATGGGCCTGCTGTTTTTCACGACGCCGGTTGGTTTCATCCATCGCCCGCTTCATCGACCCCGTCACTTTGTCTGCGTACAGAATCGCCTTGCCCTGAATATTCCGGGCCGCCCGGCCAATGGTCTGAATCAGTGATCGCTCTGAGCGCAGGAAGCCTTCTTTATCTGCATCCAGAATCGCCACCAGCGAGACTTCAGGCATATCGAGTCCTTCCCGAAGCAGGTTGATTCCAACCAGCACATCGAATTCGCCCAAACGGAGATCGCGGATAATTTCAACCCGTTCCACTGTATCAATATCCGAGTGAAGATAACGCACCCGCACACCGTGCTCATGCAGATATTCCGTTAAATCTTCGGCCATTCGTTTGGTCAGCGTCGTCACCAGCACCCGTTCATCTTTCTTCGCCCGGATACGCACTTCTGACAGCAAATCATCCACCTGCGTTGCAACCGGACGCACTTCCAGCTCCGGATCCAGCAAACCGGTCGGCCTGACGACCTGTTCAACCACCTCACCGGCTGATTTTTCCATTTCATAAGCGCCCGGAGTTGCCGAAATAAAGATCGTCTGCGGCGCCAGCGATTCGAACTCATCAAATTTCAGCGGGCGGTTATCCAGTGCCGAAGGCAGGCGGAATCCGAATTCAACCAGTGTCTCTTTTCGCGAGCGGTCACCTTTATACATCGCGCCAATTTGAGGCACGGTCACATGGGATTCATCGATAATCAAAATGCCATCATGCGGCAGATAGTCGAACAGGGTCGGCGGCGGCTCGCCAGGATTTCGTCCACTCAGATATCGGGAGTAGTTTTCAATTCCGGAGCAAAAACCCAGCTCATTCATCATTTCAATATCAAACTGAGTCCGCTGACTGATCCGCTGCTCTTCCAGAAGCTTATTTTCTTTAGTAAACCAGCCCTGACGTTCTTTCAGCTCAGCTTTAATCTCCTCAATCGCATCAAGAATCCGCTCACGGGGCGTCACATAGTGCGTTTTGGGATACACGGTAAACCGGGGCAAATCACGCTGAACAATCGCACCGGTCAGCGGGTCGAACAGACTGATGACTTCAATCTCATCATCAAACATTTCCACCCGGACCGCTTCCTGCTCTGACTCTGCCGGAAAAATATCAATCACTTCACCACGGACCCGGAACTGACCCCGTTCAAAACCCACATCATTGCGGGTATATTGCAGCTCGGCCAGCCTTCTGAGCATTGCCCGTTGATCAGCGACATCACCACGGCGCAGATGCAACATCATTTTGAGATAGGAATCGGGATCCCCCAAACCATATATTGCGGATACAGACGCCACAATGACCGCATCTTTACGCTCCAGTAGTGCTTTGGTGGCGGAAAGACGCATCTGCTCGATATGTGCGTTCACCGAAGCGTCTTTCTCGATAAAGGTGTCCGTTGTCGGCACATAAGCTTCAGGCTGATAGTAATCATAATAAGAGACGAAATACTCGACGGCATTGTTCGGGAAAAACGATTTCATTTCACCATAAAGCTGCGCCGCCAGGGTTTTATTCGGTGCCAGCAAAATCGCCGGTCTTTTTGCCTGAGCGATCACATTGGCCATGGTGAATGTTTTACCGGAACCCGTTACCCCCAGCAGTGTCTGGTGTGCCAGACCAGAATCCAGCCCGTCAAGCAATTTGTCAATCGCCTCTGGCTGGTCCCCGGATGGCTGATAAGCGGAAACCAGTTCGAACGCTTTACTCATGTTTATCCTCTGAATGTTCACCTCATCTGAATCACAATTTACCTGAATGGTCAGGATAAACAAGGCAGCACACCCTTGATTGATGCACTTTCCTGAATACATCCTGTTCCTGATGAAATTCCAGATATGAGTATGATGATGAACATAAATCACTTATATTACAAAAATTAAATGATTCATTTATAAAATGTCACACAACTATCTGAAAATAGTCTATTTTTTAATATGCCACTCTCTGCATTGACATAAAAAGGAGCAACGCTTGGTGTTTGAGAACAAAAATATTATTGTGGGTAAGTCCAATCATGTTTTTACAAATCTGTATATTGATATGCTCATTCACAACTGTCATATCCACCCGGACAACCTTGGCTTAATCACTTTAGACGATGAGAAAAATACCTGTCTGCCCGCTGAACATGATATTTTTATTGATTATTATAAAAATTATCAACTACAAGAACTTTCAACAGCCAAAACTATCACCTTTATTTCCTTAAATGCCTATAACAGCTTTTTGATTCAGGCATTACTGGATTTCTCCGGTGTGAATGCTGATAAAATATATATCCATTTAACTGAAGATGAGCTGAGCCGATGGAAAGAAACCCATGAGCAGTATGGTGAAATTCGGGAGACAAAAAAGAATAGTGTCAGTTCTTGCTGCCTTTCTGTATTACCACGGATCAAACATTTCATCGCATCAGAGCAAGCATTCAGGCCGGAAATGGAAATCCTTCTCAAACGAACTGATTTTACTATTGTTGATGCCAGGGACGCTTTTTCTGTGATGCCGGTACAACTACTTAACAAATTCAGGGAATTATACTCTGAACAAACCCAGCATACCCAACCGGAAAATAAAATTCTGATTGGTGCTAAACGCGGTGTTTTCAAATATCTTGAAATCATTTCTTTTTTGCGGGCATTAGACAAGGCGGGAATCCTGCGGGATTATAAATATATGATCTTCACTTATGAAAAAAGAAAGTTTTTCAGAGTGATGATCGATCTTTATTGCCTTTATTTAAGACATATCAGAAAAACAATCATTGATATCAGCTATCCGACAGTAACCAACAGCGTCACATATAATGCATTGCTCGTCTCATGTTCTCATATCATTTTACAGCCAAGAGGCAGTATGACCAGTGTCAAAGAGTTCATTAAAATGGGACGGGGCGTGGTTCACGTTGAAAAAGATACCCGTAATCATCTGGAGTTAACATTAAGTGTAGGTGTGGACGTTGCAGCATACTCTGACCCGGCAGAGCTGGCCGAAAATATCAAGAATAACCACATTGATATTCATGCAAATCAACTTAAAGTCACCCAACGATTTAAAGATAGCTTTGCAAAACTAAACGCACTTTATAAATAAGGCTCCTGACTAACTGACCGCAATTCACGACGTCCTCATGTGATTTGCGGCTATTCTGAAGTAAAAAAATTATTCCTCCCCAAGAAAAGACGGCAAGCCGGGGATTTCATTAAAATAGGAATGTCCGGCTTTGGTCAGCAGCCTTTTATTCAGCAATTTCGTCACCGATTTCTGGACGGCACTTTTCGTCACCCGCTTGCGGCCGGTGAGCTGGACTGCCTGTTCAAAAAAGCTTTGTGTATATACCGGCAGGTTATTACACAGCCGCAGATACACCTGAACATCCAGCGGCCTGAGCTGCCGGGCGATGCCATCAAAATCGCCATCCAGCTTCATCCGCTCCTGCACAATCTCCAAAGCTGCAAACGGGTGAAGCCGCAGGGTAATCAGCTCCGCCATCACCATCCGGAACCAGAACGGTGATTCACCGACTTTACGGAAAACATAAGAAAGCTCAGCCTGCGGATAATCAAGGGCAAATTCGGCAATCAGCAGCGCATAAAAATGATGCACGAAGTCTTCATCCAGCAGCGGAAAATCAATCAACATTGCCGATTGAAAAAACGGCATCGGTTTAATTATACTGCCGCACAGTGATTCCTGCGTATTAAACATCGCGTTGATCCCCCCCCGGCTGCTGCCGGCGAAAATCACACAGGTCTGCGGAAACGAATCAAACTGAGTCCGGAGTGTGCCCTGTATATCCCAAAAACTATCGGCTGTATTCAGATGCTGTACTTCATCAATGACGATCAAAGGACGAAAACCAGCCTGACCCGCTCTGGAGACCAGTTTGCGAAATAAGCTACTGATTTTTTTCAAAGAGGCAGGGCTGACAGACGCAACACTACCGGTTTCAACCGCGCTGTGCAGAATACCAAAGTTAATATCCAGCTTCGTGATTTCCGAAGACAACAATTCCTGAACCGCTTCAATCCCCTTATCATCCAGCGCAGTGAGATAGCGTTGCAGCGTCTCCGTAATCACTTCCTGAGGCGCTTGCGGGTTCTCCCATAAATTGAGATAAACCGGCATGAATTTCAGTTCAACCGCATGAGCACACACATCATGCAACAGAAACGCCGTTTTACCGATCCGCCGGGCGCCGAGCAATACCAGCCGGGAAACCGGGCCGCGGCCCACAGTGGTCAGGTAATGACGAGCCAGCTCAGTGCGTGGATAATGCCAGTTAATGGGTTTCATCGACGGGTATCCTCTGTTGTTTTTTTGTCCTGATTAATAAGCATAGGATAAAAGTATCCATTCGTATACTTTTTGTGGATACTTTTTACACAAAATGAAGCTTCCTGATAAACCTCAATCGCACATAAGCAACCCTGCGATATCAAACAAAATTTTTTAGTGTATAGGATTATCATTATCATTCACAAGGTTTGTATCGTGATTTAATGAACGATATTCAATTTATAAGCATTCATTTCTGTATAGTACTATTTTGTCTTTTTTATGACATATATATCTTATAGATTAGTGCGGCTTTTAAATAAGCATTCGTAAATTTAAAATAAATGAAAAAATAAAATATTTTCAAGGAATATGACCAAATGAAATTCATTCAATTCGCGGCACCGTTATTGTTGTTACCCTCTTTGGCTTTCGCAAACTCATCCACCAGTGTGACAGTTGGCCTTCCGGATACCAATTGTATAAATGAAGCTATAACTTTGGCTACTATCAGGCTCAGTCTGAACCTGACTGATCTTAACGGCAGCTCGGCCAACACGAATACGATCGGTATCTCTGCTTATGACCAGTACGGTCACACCCTAAAAGGCTATGGTTCCATCAGTATTAATGGTAAGTACACAAAGACATTTGAGAAAAATTTCGAATTTGCAAGTTGCGATGAGGTACCCAAATATCTGGTGATCAAAAATGCCCAAGGAGCCACTCATCCTGTTCTGGCGACTGGATATATAACTGTGCGCGAAGAAAGTAACGGTATGGATTTCTACCCCGTCCCACTAAATATCAATCAGGGAAATGCATTCTAAGCTGAATATTGAATAATTATATTAAACAACAATTGTGGTGCTGTTTTTTCAGCACCACTTTTATGAGGGTACCATCAGATGAAATTAACTCACATCGCCGCATCTCTGTTATTATTACCAGCGTTGTCATCGTTTGCTTCTACAGAAACACAATATCTCGATTTATCGGCGAACATCGCAATTCCCAAACCTTACTGTAGCAGTACAACAAAAGCTTTCATTCAGCTTAATTTCCGTAATTCATCAACGATTCCTGCCCATATGGCCCTTCAGTTTACGAATCAAAATGGAGAGCCATATACCTTGATGTTAAAAGATGCACCTGAAGGTATTCAGGATATTCAGCTTGACTCTGAAACGGTGTTACCCATCAATTCAAAGCTCAAAACACTGAGAATGGTATTTTCGGATCAGAACGGAGATAGCTATAATAAATGTAGTGAAATACCATCCATCATTACCGTGATTCATAAAAGTGACGGCGCCCCCCGTGAAGATAATATAGACCCTGTCACGGGTGTCCCATATGCATTTAGCGAAATTAATATCACCGGGTATGTCTCCACGATTTCCCAGGATGCGATCATTCCACTCGAAACAAATTCAGCGAATTTAGTGTTCGATCAATGGAACTACATATGGCCACCACAGTATTGATTTTATCCTGAGTAGCACCAACAAAATACTGAGCTAATCACCGGTATAGTATTCAATTCTCCCGGCACCCGCCGGGAGTTTTTTGCTTAAAATTTGATCTGAAAATCAGAATAAAATACATTGATTACAAGAAAAACCTCTCAGTATATAAAACTATCATTACGTTTCATATAACCCCGAAGCACTTTCATTCACTTGCATTTCAATAATGGAATCAATCAGTTAAATAAAATCAAATTCGCTTTTCCCTGACACATTCCCACAGTAAATTAAAACGGCTTTTAATCCGGTGATTTTAAATCACCACCCATTTTAAAATTGATAAATAAGTTGACTGTAAGGAACCCGTCAGATGAAATTCACTAAATTTGTGGCACCATTATTGTTATTACCTTCTTTGGCTTTTGCGCATTCGACTGAGATGATGTTTAGTGTGCCAGTCCCTGAATGTGGGAGTACTACTGCTAGATTTGACCTTAATCTGTCAAATCTAAGTGATCATGCCGCTAATGTGAAAGTAGAATTTTATAGCAGAAGTGGACAATCAGTAACTCCGGACATTGTTTTAAATAGTAATTACAAAGATTTTATTCCTGGGGAAGAAGTCAGCATTCCAGCAAATAATACCTTTGCCTACCAAGGAAGTTTTTATAATTTAAATAGTTCTCACAACAAGTGCAGTGAATTCCCTGCAATCGTAAAGATCATTAAAGATAAAAACAGTGAAATCATGGCAAATGGCTGGTCTACTCTGGACTCAGGCAACATAATGGCTTATCACGTCAACCAAGGCAAAGCATTCTAAGCCAACTCAACAGCAAACATTCCAGCTCCCGGTACCCGCCGGGAGTTTTTCGTCCTAAGGACAGACTGAACTTCACAATTCAACGCCCACACTTAACGCCAGCCAGACGACCACAACCACACCAACCACCGACCAGATCGCCGGATGACGCCACAGCTGATGGCGCTGATTTTTCAGATAAACAGATAATGGCCTGAGATTCAGGTAGCCGTGCAGCAGTATCAGCGCTACCGCAAAAAAACCAAGATATAAGTGAATATCCTTCAGTTCATGTTTGGTCAGCCCCAGCCACTGCCAATAACCGGAGCCCGGCCCATGCGGTGCCAGAAACAGCACAAAACCGGTGATCGCAATCAATATAAATGACAACAGCAGCATCAACGTCGTATAAGGGCGAAATTTATTGGGATTCATCACCACCTCCATCCGGGCTAACCGGGCTAACGATCCAGCCATATCAATTGATTATATTATAAGCAACTCATTGATAAGAGTGACCCCGGATACAAAACACGATTGACGCATGCTGATTTTTCAAAAATGAAAGCATAAAATCTTCTTTCCTCAAATAAACAGAAGATTAGCGGTTATTCACTGTGTATCACAGCTCATCCGGTGCCAAAATCTCCGCTGAATCACAGAAAAAGTTACGGGATTTTTTTGCTTTCTCAAACGGGCTGTCTATACTCAAAATCTCGCTTGAATGAATGTCATGTTTTTTGCTATATTACTGCCCCTCCTTTGTGCTTTTCCTGTTTTTTTGCAAAAAAATAATCCACTGCTTTTCCCCAAAATCACTCTAAAACAGACCATTTATTGAGCAGACTAATAGTTGAGCTATTTTATCCCTGCTTCACAAATAAATCACAATCCCTTTCAATTCATACAGATAAACTAACAACCAACGTTTCATCACCCAAGTTATCCCCATATTCATTCTATCATTAATTTTTAATCAGATTTCACTCACACACTTATCCACAAATTTAGTGGATAAGTAAATACAGCGCACAAACGGCAAGGGCTACAGAAAAGTAAAGTTTTTTTTATGCTTTTTTTATGCTTTTTTTACGGCGAAAAGATTGACACCGGATAGACAGCCAGTTACTATGCGCCCCGCTTTAGCGATTCCCCCTTAGTTCAGTTGGTAGAACGGCGGACTGTTAATCCGTATGTCGCAGGTTCGAGTCCCGCAGGGGGAGCCATATTTGAGAAAACCGCACTGATTTCAGTGCGGTTTTTTTCGTTTCAGGCGCAACAGATTTTTCTGCCCATCTCCGGCTTTTTCTGGCCATAAAGCATAAAAACCGCATGTTCTGCCGGTTGTTATTCAGCTCACAAATCAGGATAATAACCAGATCATCATAAATATAAGTAGTGTGAGTCATGACCGAATATATTCTGTTGTTAATCGGCACAGTATTGGTCAACAATTTTGTTCTGGTTAAATTTCTTGGATTATGTCCGTTTATGGGTGTATCCAAAAAACTGGAAACGGCCATTGGTATGGGGCTGGCAACCACATTTGTCCTAACCCTTGCTTCTGTGTGTTCCTATCTGGTTGAAAGTTATATTCTGCGGCCCTTTGGCATCGACTATCTGCGTACCATGAGTTTCATCCTGGTGATCGCAGTCGTCGTACAGTTCACTGAAATGGTGGTGCATAAAACCAGCCCGACCCTGTACCGCTTGCTGGGAATCTTCCTGCCCTTAATCACCACCAACTGCGCCGTATTGGGGGTTGCGCTGCTGAACATTAATGAGAACCATAATTTCATCGAGTCGGTGATCTATGGCTTCGGGGCTGCCGTCGGTTTTGCGCTGGTCCTGATCTTGTTTGCATCAATCAGAGAACGAATTCACGTTGCGGATGTGCCCGCTCCGTTTAAAGGCGCATCGATTGCAATGATCACGGCTGGCCTGATGTCGCTGGCTTTCATGGGTTTCACCGGACTGGTTAAAATATAATGAGCGCCATCCTAATCGCAATTATCGCGCTGGTGGCGCTTGCTGCCGTTTTTGGCGCTATCCTTGGGTTTGC
Organism: Vibrio aerogenes; assembly: GCF_024346755.1. Lineage (NCBI taxonomy): Bacteria > Pseudomonadati > Pseudomonadota > Gammaproteobacteria > Vibrionales > Vibrionaceae > Vibrio > Vibrio aerogenes. Next base: position 2,548,244 of record NZ_AP024861.1, read on the forward strand.
ATCGGTACGCTTTAAAGTCGAAGGCGACCCGATTGTGGAACAAATCGATGCTATTCTGCCACAAACCCAGTGTGGGCAGTGTGGTTACCCCGGTTGCCGCCCGTATGCGGAAGCCATCGCAAACGGGGACGAAATTAATAAATGCCCGCCCGGTGGTCAGCCCACCATCGAAAAGCTGGCGGACCTGATGGGCGTTGATGTGCCGGAACCGGCGCATGACCTGTCGGATAAAGTCAAACGCGTCGCGTTCATTCACGAAGATATGTGTATCGGTTGCACCAAATGTATTCAGGCTTGTCCGGTCGATGCCATTGTTGGCGGCACCAAAGCGCTGCATACCGTGATTAAAGATGAATGTACCGGTTGCGATCTGTGTGTTGCACCCTGTCCGACGGACTGTATTGAAATGATCCCGGTCACGGCCACACCAGACACCTGGAAGTGGCAGATGAACGCCATTCCGGTGACCAACATCCCGTCAGACACGGCTTTATCCAACCACGGAGCGGATTAAGAACAGAGATGCATTCACTTATCGAACAAATCAAATCAGGCCATATCTGGGATTTTCCCGGCGGGATTCATCCGCCGGAAAATAAAGTCCAGTCGAATAAATGTTCTCCGGCAATGTCACCAATTCCTGCTGAGCTGGTGATTCCGCTGAAACAGCACATTGGAAAACCGGGCGACCTGCTGGTCAAACCGGGGGATACGGTACTGAAAGGTCAGCAGCTGACACAAACCGCATCGCCGGTGATGCTGCCGGTTCATGCTCCGACATCCGGTACTGTCAAGGCCATCGAACAACGCACCATCGCCCATCCCTCCGGACTGACAGAACTCTGTGTGGTGATAACGCCCGATCATCGCGGCAAATGGTGTGACCGAATCGTGATCGAAGATTTTAAAACCTGCCAGCCGGAGCACCTGATTGAAGTCATCCGTCAGGCCGGCATTTCCGGTATGGGCGGCGCCGGGTTCCCGACAGCGAGAAAAATACAGGCCGGGCTGGCCCGGACCGAAGTACTGATGATTAATGCGGCCGAATGTGAGCCCTACATCACTGCCGATGATGTGCTGATGCAGTATTACGCAGAAGAAATTATTCAGGGGATTGAAATTACTGAGCACATTCTCAAGCCTCAGACGGTCATTATCGGTATTGAAGACAACAAACCAGAAGCTATACGGGCTCTGGAAAAAGCGGCTGTGGACAAAGACTATATTATCCGGGTGATCCCAACCAAATACCCTTCCGGTGGTGAAAAACAGCTGATTAAAGTCCTGACGAACAAAGAAGTTCCCGCGGGCAAAATCCCGGCAGATATTGGTATCTCGGTGCAAAACGTCGGCACCATGTATGCAATCCAGCAAGCCATCATCAAAGGCCAGCCACTGATTCATCGTCTGGTGACGCTGACGGGAAATACCTTCCAGCAACCACGCAACGTCTGGGCGCTTATCGGTACGCCGGTTGCGCATCTGCTGAAAGAGTTTGATTACACCGCAGATAAAAAACAGCCCCGCTTAATCATGGGCGGTCCGATGATGGGTTTTACCCTGCCCCATGCGCAGGTGCCGGTGACCAAAACCACCAACTGTATTCTGGCCCCTTCGGTCAAAGAAATTGCGCCACAACAACATGAATTATCCTGTATCCGCTGTGGTCAGTGCGCCGAAGTTTGCCCGGTCTCTTTACTGCCGCAACAACTCTACTGGCACAGTAAAGCCGAAGAATACGATAAATGTCAGGAACTGAATTTAAAAGACTGTATTGAGTGTGGCGCGTGCGCCTATGTTTGTCCCAGCCACATTCCGCTGGTGCAGTACTACCGTCAGGCAAAAGCTGAAATCAAAACACGTGATAATGATGCCGCGGCGGCTGAACGGGCACGTCTCCGGTTTGAAGCCAAACAAGCCCGGCATGAGCGGGAGAAACAGGAAAGAGAGCAACGCTTTAAAAAAGCTGCGGATAACCGCCGTCAGGAAATGGTCAGGCAGCAAGGGGGGCAGGATGCAATTCAGGCCGCCATTGAACGGGTGAAAGCTCAAAAACAACCGGAGCAACCAGACAGTCAGGCAGTCAAACCTGCTGTTGCCGCTGCGATTGCCCGCGCCAAAGCGAAGCAGGAAGCAGCCCGCCAGGCGGGTGCATCTGAGCCGGATAATCAGGAAATGATGCGCCTGCGTGAAGAACGCAAGCAGCAGGCCCGGGAAAGAAAAGCCGCCAGAACCGGGGCCGAAGCCACAGCAACCACCGCATCTCAGGCCGCCCCTGAAGATAAAAAAGCCGCCGTCGCTGCCGCCATTGCCCGCGCCAAAGCGCGCAAGGCGCAGCAACAAGCTGAAACTCAGAACACCGCCGCAGACACACCGGCAGCACCCGTGCAAGCAAACGCTAAAAGCGATGCTGCAATTGACGCTGAAACCGGCGCTGAAACCAAAGCCGATGCGCAAGACCCGAAAAAAGCCGCCGTCGCTGCTGCGATTGCCCGCGCCAAAGCGCGCAAGGCCCAGCAACAGGCTGAAGCTCAGGACACCGCCGCGGACACACCGGCAGCACCCGCGCAAACAGACGCTGAAAGCGATGCTGCAATTGACGCTGAAACCGCCCCTGAAAACAAAGCCGATGCGCAAGACCCGAAAAAAGCCGCCGTCGCGGCTGCGATTGCCCGCGCCAAAGCGCGCAAGGCGCAGCAACAGGCTGAAGCTCAGGACACCGCCGCGGACACACCGGCAGCACCCGCGCAAACAGACGCTGCAACCAATGCTGCAATTGACGCTGAAACTGCCCCTGAAAGCAAAGCCGATGCGCAAGACCCGAAAAAAGCCGCCGTCGCGGCTGCGATTGCCCGCGCCAAAGCGCGCAAGGCGCAGCAACAGGCTGAAGCAGAACGCAAGGAGAAACCATAGTGGCCTTTTTTATTGCCAGTTCACCCCATGTCCATCAGAAACGCAGTACCTCTGATTTGATGAAGTGGGTGATGATTGCGGCCTGCCCCGGATTGATAGCTCAAATCTGGTTTTTCGGCTGGGGAACACTCATTCAGCTTGTACTGGGCCTGTTACTGGCCGTCCTGCTGGAAGGCGTGGTCATGAAGCTGCGCAAGCGCCCGGTGGGTGCTGCAATTGACGACTACAGCGGTCTGGTTACCGCCTGGCTGCTGGCGGTCGCAATTCCGCCGCTGGCGCCCTGGTGGGTTCTGTTCACCGGCATGTTCTTTGCGATTATTATTGCCAAACAGCTTTACGGTGGGATGGGACAAAATCCGTTCAACCCGGCGATGATTGGCTATGTCGTGCTGTTGATCTCTTTCCCGCTGCAAATGACCAGCTGGATGCCACCCCATTCACTGATGGGTGACCCACAGTCATTCCGCGATGCGTTGCATGTCATTTTTACCGGCTTTAACACACACGGCCAGTCGCTGCAACAGGTCCGGGACAGCATTGACGGCGTCACCATGGCGACGCCGCTGGATGCGGTAAAAACCACGATTCGGGCAGGAGGCACCGCCGCTGAAGCTGTGCGGCAAAAACAGTTCGGACTGGTCGCCGGCCTCGGCTGGGAAATGATCAACCTGGCTTATCTGCTGGGCGGATTACTGCTGATCAGGCTTCGCATTATCCAGTGGTATATTCCGGTTGCATTTTTAGGCGGTCTGCTGGTGATGAGTCTTACCGGACGTCTGATTTCTCCGGAAACCGTCGCGTCTCCGCTGATGCATCTGTTTTCCGGGGCGACCATGCTGGGGGCATTCTTCATTGCGACCGATCCGGTCAGTGCATCCACAACAGTCAAGGGCCGCTTGATCTTCGGTGCCTTCATTGGGGTGATGGTGGTGATTATCCGTACCTGGGGCGGCTATCCGGATGGTGTGGCATTTGCTGTCCTGCTTGCCAATATGTGCGTACCGCTGATTGATTATTACACCAAGCCCCGAACTTACGGTCATTAAGGAGTGTTCTCATGTTGACGGCTATCCGTAATAACGGCCTTATTCTTGCTGTGTTTGCCTGTTTGTCTACCGGGCTGGTTGCACTGACTTACGCACTGACTGCGTCACGGATTCAGGTGCAGGAAGACGCGCAGCTGATGTCGGTGCTCAATCAGGTCATTCCGCCCACAGCGCATGATAACGATTTACACAAAGCCTGTGTGCTGGTCACGCAGCCCTGGCTGACCAATCAGCCGCCATTCCATGCTTATGTTGCAAAAAAACAGGGCAAACCCAACGGGCTGGCGATTGAAACCGTTGCACCAGATGGCTATAACGGCGCGATCAAACTGATTGCCGGTATCGATAATCAGGGTGTCATCACAGGTGTCCGGGTGCTGGCGCATCATGAAACACCCGGCCTCGGTGACCGGATTGACTTACGGATCACTGACTGGATTCTCGGCTTTACCGGTAAACAGGTCACGCCTGAAAACGAATCAAACTGGCAGGTCCGAAAAGATGGTGGCGGGTTTGACCAGTTTACCGGCGCGACGATCACCCCGCGGGCGGTTGTGAAAGCCGTGAAGAAAATCACGCAGTTTGTTGATCAAAACCGCGAAGCCATTTATCGTCAACCTTACCAATGTCAGGGAGAATCGAGATGAATCCGGAAACCAAAGCCCTAAACCGAAAGCTGATGAAAGACGGTTTGTGGTCAAATAACCCGGCACTGGTTCAGTTGCTGGGGCTGTGCCCGCTTCTGGCCGTGTCTTCGACCATCACCAATGCACTCGGATTAGGCATTGCCACCATGATGGTACTGATTGGCTCAAATGTTACAGTCTCTCTGGTACGGGATTATGTACCGAAGGAAGTGCGGATCCCGGTATTTGTGATGATTATTGCAGCACTGGTCACCTGTGTTCAGCTGTTGATGAATGCTTTTGCCTACGGTTTATATCTGTCACTGGGCATTTTTATTCCGTTGATTGTCACGAACTGTATCATCATTGGCCGTGCAGAAGCGTTTGCTTCAAAAAACCAGGTGGTCCCCGCCATGCTGGACGGGATCTGGATGGGCATGGGTATGACCAGTGCACTGACCGTTTTAGGCGCAATCCGTGAATTACTCGGTAAAGGGACGCTGTTTGACGGCGCGGATTTGCTGCTGGGTGAGTGGGCGAAAGTGCTGCGGATTGAAGTGGTCCATATTGATAACAGCTTCCTGCTGGCACTGCTGCCACCGGGCGCATTTATCTGTGTCGGGTTCCTGATCGCACTGAAATATGTGATCGATCGCTTTATTGCTGCACGGCAGCCGGAACCAGACAAACCCGTCATTGAACGGGCGCGGGTGACCAAAGTTTCCCAGTAAAAAAAGTTTCTCAGTAAAAAATAGAAAATGAAGCGTAAACCAGAACCAGAACAACAAAAATAACATAGGCCCGACTCTCAGTCAGGGCCTGCAGAAGCAAACATTGAGCAGCCGGAAGTCTTATGAACAATCAAAAACGTGTCGAAATTTTAACGCGCCTGCGGGAACAGAACCCGCATCCGCAAACTGAACTGGAATGGCGCAGTCCGTTTGAGCTGCTTATTTCTGTCCTTCTGTCTGCGCAGGCAACCGATGTCAGTGTCAATAAAGCCACGGCGAAGCTGTATCCGGTCGCCAACACCCCACAGGCGATATTGGATCTGGGCGTTGAAGGCGTAAAAGAATATATCAAAACCATTGGCCTGTTTAATTCCAAAGCAGAAAATGTCATCAAAACCTGCCGGATACTGATTGAGAAGCATAATGGTGAAGTACCGGAAGACAGAGCGGCTCTGGAGGCACTGCCCGGTGTCGGCAGAAAAACCGCCAACGTCGTGCTCAACACCGCATTCGGCTGGCCAACGATAGCCGTCGATACCCATATTTTCCGTGTCTCGAACCGCACCAAATTTGCGATGGGAAAAAATGTCGATGAAGTCGAGCAGAAGCTGCTCAAAGTCGTCCCCAAAGAATTCAAAGTTGATGTGCACCACTGGCTGATTCTGCATGGCCGCTACACCTGCGTGGCCCGTAAACCGCGCTGCGGCAGCTGCATTATTGAAGATTTATGTGAATTTAAAGAGAAACTCAGTGATTAAGAAATCTTGCTCTCATTGTATCCGGGTAGCCTGACGATTCAGGTTACCCGGTTCGAGACCGTTCATATTTCTGTGTTGCGATCATTTTCACAAATCCAGATGCTTATTCAGCCGGGCTGGTAAATATCTCAGTTATATGTATTAAACAGTCTATCACCTGTATCTGGTCCCATTCCAGCTGAAATGAATTGCACCTTTGCTCCTTCATACTTGTTATTTGATACTCGTACAGTGTATAAATCGTAGCCCTCAAATAGCTCAGTCGAAGAACTTGGGATCACTGTTGTAGCAAGTTTTATAGAGTTAACGTCTGGGATTTGGTCTATCAGACCAAAAACACTTTTACCAGAATTTATTACTGCATCAACAATGATGACATCTTTGTCCTTAGTAAGCTCGAGGTCTTCGCTAGAAACCTTATCATCATTGACGAAAATTATTGAGACATTGCTTCCTAGCTGTTCAAGCTTGTCTGCAATGCCAATACCAAAACATAAACCTGCCCGCATTAAAATCAGTACAGCATAGTTTTTTTGTTGATTTGAAGATTTTGATATTGGCTCTGCGATGATCTCTCCTAACTGACAATGTGCAGTTCGAAGTTTATAGCCCATCGACATTGAACTGCTTTTACAAATCTCAATCAGTTGTTCGACTTCATGGTTTTGGCAGTTTTTATTTAATATATACATAATTATACTTCTTCTAGTTCATAGAATTTTTAAGGTTATAAGACACTCCAACATCAAAAATTTGTTTAATATTTGTACACACCACTCCAGCTAAATAAGATTCCACAGCTTTGTTTAATTTTTCGTGGGCAATCAAATACCCTTGATTTGCTGCTTCTAACATTGGAATGTCAATCATCGAATCACCAATCGCAACTACGTGTTTGCCTTTTTCTCTTAGTAAATTCGCTATTTCTTTCTTGAACAATGGAGTGACAAGATATTCAATTTCTGAGTTACATGTATTGCCTAACAAAACATCAAAAATTTCATATTCTTCATTAACTAAACTCCAAATATCGAATACACCTGACGTAATACCTACAACAGCAGAGTCTTTCTGATTCGCTAAATAGTCAAATACACTCTGGCTCAGGTTTATCTTTTGCAAAGTTTGAGTAGCTGATTCTCCCACTTTTATAGGATTTTGTTTTTTGTATAGATTCCATACCTTAAAAAATTGATATGAGGTATACCTGTCATTTCGAAATACAGATTTTAACTCTTCTTTTTTTATCCCTAAATATCTACAAAAATCATAAGTCCCATCATTAATTGAAACTGTCTTATCACAGTCAACAAGGATAACCTTATTTGATTTTTCCAGTAAACTTTTATGTTTGTTATAAAAATTTAGCGCTAAGGTTTGATTACAAAGCTTTGAGGAATAAAATTCAAACCAGAAATAAATAAATTTAATACTAGACTTAGTATCTTCATCTAAGATCACTAGTTCTTTTCTGTGATTTTTACATATTTTATCTAATTCACATTTTTCATAATTTTTCCAATTTCGAACTTGTTCTACAGTAATATTTAAATTTCTTTTATCTCTTGTGCTTTTTTTTGAAAAATCCACAATCATTTCTGATGGAGTATCCAAATAGAAGAAGTGGTCGTAAACATTTTCATCCTGTTCAGTGAAGACTACTTTGTGAGAATAACCATCTATAAAAGAATAATGACCATCTACTAGCACGAGATCGTATTCCGAATCTTTTTCACTCACGATCTCTGTAAATTTTTCTCGTAATACTTTTTTTCTTGATTCTTCGAGACTTTTAAAGGATTGCTGGAACATATCTTGAGCAAGAGTATTTAATGTCTTTGAACCCTCAATATGAATAACAGTTAACAGCGTTGTTTCCTTTAAATAGGCTATTACATTTTTGATTAAATAATCTTTACCAGATCTAGATACCCCATAGATAGCTAACTTCATCATCTAATCTCAACATATTTGTCGTAGTAACATTCACCGTCCTCTAGAGACTTCATTTTACCCATTTGAAACTCTAAATTTTCAAGATCCATATCGAATGCACCATAATTGTAATTTTCATTTCCATAAAACCTGCCACACGGATAAATACCACGTTTAGTGATAAAAATATTGGTTCGACCAACTCCGCAGAGTGTGCCATACATCGTACAGTCATATTTCTTTTTGTTATTTTCATCAAGTTGACGTACTTCGAACTGGCTACCTCTAAAATATTCAAGCAAAGATTGATATTGGTCCTTTGATATTGTCATACTTAGATCATGAGAATCAAAAAGACGTGAGAACGTGACATCCTTAAAATTGTTATCTTCAAGGTATGCTCTGAGTTTAGTTTTATTCAAAATGGTTTGGCTATGCACTGTACAGTTTATAGGTGGCTTATATCCAAATTTAGACTCATACTCTTTCACTCCATTAAAAACGACATTATATTTCTCTCGACCTAAATTATGAAGCTCTTCATAACCATCCAATGAGAAGCACATTTTTATCGCATTTTTGTGCTCCAAGAAAAAATTTAACATTTTATCTTTTAATATAGTTCCATTTGTAATGGTATAAAATGCTAATCGATCTAGATTATTATTCTTTACATACTCGATAAGGCCAACAATTTTTCTATATTGTAATGTAGGCTCACCAGAACCAACTATCCCAATTTTGAAAATACTTAAATTATTAGTTTTTGCATAATCATTTAGGTTTTTTGCTATTTTTATTAATTCATCAGTAGTAAATTCTTGTGGTATTCCACTTAACTTGCCATTGTTTTCATTATGAAAATGGCAGTAAGCACATTTTAAGTTACATTTCTCTCCAAGAGATATACAAGCTCGATCAATCACTTCAACTTTCCTTTGAACAGTTCAAATATCTCACTACTTTTCGGATTGTTAGCATCTAAATAGTCAATTGCTGTTTTGTTATTTCTACACCGAATCATCAAATCAGTTCTTTCAATTAGCACTCTGACCATTTTTATATCGTGCTTAATACACGCTTTCATCAAAGGTGTGCAACCGTTATTATCTTGTTGATTTGTAGACAAAAAGTAATCTGCCGCTTGTAGAAACCCGCTCCACGCAGCAATCATTAGAGGTGTATTGCCAACATTCTTACCTCCACTCCCATAGTCAAGATCGGCGCCGTTTTCGCCCAACAGCTTTATTATTTCCAATTTTTTAATCTGTGTTGCGTGATGGATAGCTGAGAATCGGTATTTGTGTTTATCCCTTACATCAAGGTTGATTTCTTTTAATGTGAGAAGGTATTTGAGCATCGGTAGGTCACGATTTCTTACAGCACAAATCAATGGTGTTAAGCCACTATCAGGACTATGAAAATTGACATCAACGCCCCGCATATCAAAATCCATAGCTTGTTGAAGTTTCATTGATTTGACTAAAGAGCCAAACTCTATAGAGCGCACAACATCATAATCGTTGTCTGAGGTATGGAACTTCTCTATGTAAATCTTGGGAGTTATTGCTGTGAGATTTCTTGGTTCTCTGGTCAAGAACTGAAAGTAGATATCATCACTTAGTAAATATACATCATCGTAAGGGCAAGCTTTCGCTCGCTTGATTGCTACATCAGCGATCTTTTCATCATTGTTTCCATCTGTTTTGATGCTTTTTTCTATACAAAATTTTACTTGCTTCTCAGTAATGGATTTCATTATCAACCAAGCTTTTTGTTTTGCAGAAGAGTTGCCTCGGTCTTTCAGATTATTCAATTCCGAAACGACTACTTCTGGAATCACGATTTCTTCAAAGAATTCTTCAAGTTCATCAATGATCGATGGTCTTTTGATCAACGCCGAGGTATCAACAACGATAACCTTTCTCTTGATTGAAGTATTACCGACTAACTCATCAGTCGAAGTTTTGAATATTTTCGATAGTTTTAGTAGTTGAGACGAAGACGGCTCGTTTTTCCCGTTTTCCCAATTTGATATCACTGGTCTGGTAACGTTAAGTTGCTCAGCAAGTTCTTTTTGAGACAGCTTTTGTTCATCTCTAAATGTTTTGATGTTCTTTCCGATTAGCTCTGTCAGCATAATTTACACTCATATCCTTTTATTATGCAATCACAATCTCATGTGTATTGAAACATATCAGGACGTTAACGGAGACACAAGAAACAGGTTACTAATGTATAAATACTTTACAGCGCGTAACGATACGTAACACTCATTCTGTGTGAGCTATCTATGGTGATTTCTGGGGGGTGAGTAAGAGATCTTGCTCTCATTGCATCCGGGTAGCCTGACGATTCAGGTTACCCGGTTCTGTACTTAACGTTTAGGCGCAGGAAAATGATAAATCAGGCCGACAAACCGACTTTCACCTGCAACCTGAGCGCTCCGGATATTTCATGTGTGTTCAATCACATATAGATACATTCGCAACATTTTCTTTACACAACAAACTACACTAAAACATATATGCAGCACGTTTATGCCAATAAGAAAGATATTCGTATCCGGAGAACCTTCGGGTTCAGTCTTTACCGGGGTAATCAATGAACAAAGTCAGCAGGAAAGGTAAACGATATGATTGATTTCAACTTTATCGAACAATGTGAAGGCTTACATTGTCAGGGCTATATACCAGAACATCACCATGAAGCAGGCGTCCATATTGCCTGTGGTCTGGATCTGAGTGTCTACAGAAAGCATGATTTACTCACCCACGGACTGCCGGAAATACTGGTTGCAAAGTTATCCCCCTATCTGGGACTGAAAAACCATGCTGCTGCTGAAGCGCTGCGAAATAAACCGCTGCACATCAGCGAGAAAGAGGCTCAGTTAATCAACCAGTTATTCCATCATCAGGTATCATCGCGGCTGAAAAGACAATGGCCGAAATCATACCGCACAGTGCCTTTTGAAAATCTTCCCGATGCATGTCAGACCGTTGTCGCTTCCGTTGCCCACCAGTACGGGAATCTGTCGACACGCACACCTCACTTCTGGCATCAGTGCACGACCGGTGACTGGCATGATGTTTATAATAATCTGATGCACTTTGGAGATCATTATCCGGAACGCAGACAGCGTGAAGCCCGTTTGCTGAGCCAATGCCTCGATAATCAGTGATCTGTTGATCCTGAATCCACAGCGGGAAGACAGCTATCATGACGGCATCTTCCCGCTCTCACCTGCTGTGCCACAGCCTTTACTCACCGCATAAATCACTGAGTTACCGGTCATAAAAATGCATTGTCATTGAATTCATATGCATATAAACTGATTTTTCGGACCATGACCGCCAGAGCCGGTTGAACGATATACACAAGTGAACTCAAAATACGCTCTAACCTGACTCACCGGTAACGGAGGGAAAATCACATGAAGCACCGGGATAAAAATATCGCATTCGTCCAGCGCTTTATGCACCATGTCTGGCAGGATAAAAGATACCACGAAGTCGGAGAGTTCCTGAGCCCGCAACTGATTGTTGAGTCGCCACTGAGAACCTGTGTTGGCTCGCAAAATCTCTCCAATGCCTTTTCTGTCTGGTTACAGGCTTTTCCTGATTTGCAATACCATGAGCAAGATGTCAGCTTATACGGCGACTGGGTCAAGATTAACTGGATGTGTGACGGAGACCATCTCGGAGAGTTTTTCGGCCTGTCGGCCACCGGTAAAAAAATCACTTATTGCGGTTCAACGATGGTGCTGATGTCAGATGGGATCATCCATTCATACCGTGCCGATGTATCTCTTCCGGATGTGCTTGAGCGCATCTCAGGTGTACCGCAAAACGGGCCATCTATGGCATCACAGCCCTCAGACGATATGTTTGCTCACTTCAACCGAATCACCGGCGCTCAGCTCAGCCGCAGACAAATCGAATGTCTGTCACTGGTTTGCCTTGGTAACAACAACAAAACCATTGCCGCCATGCTGGGCATTCAATACAGTACCTTCAGAACACATATAGAAAGAGCCCTGCCGCTGCTTGGTCTTTCATCACCCAAACAGGTCTTTGACTGGGCTTTTTCCACACATGTTTTAGAGCTGTTAATTCATATTGGCTTGCGCCGGATCCGGCCGGTTCATCCCTGAGCATTCACAGCAATACCAGAGGGCTTTGCGGGTTAAAGTTTGCTCACTCTGAACACACATCGGTCGCAGTACAGGACGCTGTGAAATAGATAATGTCATACGCCATGGTTATCGTCTCACTCTCCGTCTGATCAGTCAGCACCATATAACGCGCGAGCCAGTCGTCAATAAAAGAGGCCTGATAATGGGCACAATGGGGTAACCAGCCAGCGATATAGTTTTTGAACTGTTCCCGGCTGGCAAAGGTGGCTTGCTTGGATTCCTGCCAAAGCATCGTCTGAGCAAAACCAGCCTGAATTAACCTCTCTTCAAATATATCACGGGTATAAAAATGATACGGGTTCGAAAATGTCGCTGAGCCGGTCTGATAGGCTGGCAGTGTTTCAACCCATGTTGCTGCATCCCACAAGTCATGGCACCTTGGATAAATCAGGCCAAAAAATATACCATCTGTCTTCAGTCTGTTTCTGGCCGCCGCAAGCGCGGTATCAATTCCTTTCACCCAGTGCAGGCAATTAAAACTGGTTATCACATCAAAACGGCCGCGGATCTCAGCCAGCCGCTCTGCGGCTAAATGCTGAAAGCGGCACTCCGGGAAATGTTGCCGGGCAAAAGCAATCATCTCCTCTGATACATCAATCCCATAAACTGCCGCGCCCTGTGCAGACATCGCGGCAGAAATTTTTCCGTCGCCACACCCGACATCAAGCAGTTTTTTATATTTTAAATCCAGATTGAGTCTTTTGATAAGATAATCAGCTTCAGTCGTCTGAACTGATGAATTATTATTATAGTGACACGCATCACGAAAAATTGTCATTCGTTCCTCTTTTGTCCTCATTTTTTGCCGACACCTCTCAGGTGCAGCCATATTATGATGTCTGTATTGTATTTCACTGTTGCATATTGTTGTCAACAGACCGGATAAAGCAAAAGAGAGAACAACCAATACGTTAAATTTTTATTTTAGCTAACGGCAGGTGTCATGGTTTTCCCCTCATGCAAGCATGACACCTTCCGCTAAGCTCAGGGCTGTGAACAAGTTCTGTACACGGATTTGATCAGAACCGGCCCTTTTTCTTTTATACCTTCATACCTTCATACCTTCATACCTTCATACCTTCATGTTTTGACAACGCAGACAACGCAACTCATCAGTGAATGTCCCTGATTGGTTTTATTTTTCCCGGCCAATTAAAACCGTAAATGTTGCTTTCAGGCCGTGAGGCTGGTTGGTTGTCAGGCGTAGTGTCCCACCATGTGCAACCGCCAGAGAACGGGTAATAGAAAGGCCTAATCCGACACTGGCACTTTCGGTATCCCGCGCCTGATTCAGACGGGTAAACGGCTTCATCATATCGTCAAACTTTGCGGCATCGATGCCCGGGCCGTTATCCGCCACAGTAACAGACAGGTATTGATTTTCCCGGCGGACTTCCAGAGAAATATGACATCCCTGACCGCCGTATTGGATCGCGTTATTCACAAGGTTTTCGGTCATACGCCGGATACTCAGCGGCGGTACAGACCAAATACCCAAATCCCCCGGCTGATAATCAATGACAATCTGTTTTTCTGCATATTCATCGACAATTGTTTGCATCAGCGTATCAACCGCCGTCGGGCAACGTGGTTCAGGTTCAACATCATCGCGGGAAAAACGCATCGTCGCCTGAAGCATATTTTCCATCACAGTCAGTGTGCGCAGCATCTGTTGTTTATCTTCACCCTCTTCAATAAATTCCAGCCGGAGCCGCAAGCTGGTCAGCGGGGTCCGTAAGTCATGGGAAATTGCGGCCAGCAATTTGGTGCGATCATCAATATACCCGGTCAGCCGGACCTGCATCTCATTAAACGCCTGAATGGTCGGATATAAATCCTGCGGACAATCCGTGCTGATCTGTGTTACCGATTTATGTGTGGCAAAATCTTCAGCGGCTTTTTCAAGTGCCCTGACCGGCCTGAGTGCATTGCGGATAATCAGCAAACAAATCAGAATGGTCCCTGCCACCACCAGCGACAAGGAGATCAGCACACCCGCCGACCAGTGCGTTATCTCCGGGTTGACGCCGGATGAAAAATTGAGCCAGCCACCATCGGGCAACCGGACCGACCCAGCCATGGTCGCCACAAATCTCAATCTGCGGTTACGGTACTCTTTGTTACTGAACTCTTTGCTGCGGCCATTCCCGGCCATCATACCGTGATGCATCTCAGGCAGCGGCTGCTCCTGTTGCATCCGGGGTGTCAGAGTTAAATAGGCTTCGCTGATCCCGGCCGCTGCAATCCGGTTAAGTAACAGGGTTGATTCGCTGCTGACCGGCCGGGTTTCCTCAATCTGCGGCGTCGCAGAAACAGACAGGTGAAGGTCTGAACTATTACTGGCCTGAATCATCGCCAAATGCAACGATGGTGGCGTTTGAGCAAGAATACTGACGACAGAAATGACCCGCTGCACCGCACCAGACACGGATAAACGGTTCAGCCGCTCCGCCTTTTCTGCGGATAACAAGTAAAAAGAGAGTAAAAAACTGATGCAAAACCCAGCCAGAACCACCACAGCAATCTGATGAATTAACTTTTGATGGCGAAACCAGCGAATCATGTCGATACCTCACAACTGAACTGATAACCGCCACCCCAGATTGTTTTAATCAGGCGGGGAGATTTCGGGTCGGATTCAATCTTTTTCCGCAACCGGCTGATGAGTGTGTCGACTGCCCGGTCATACACATCCGCGCCCCGCCCTTGCACCAACCGGAGCAAGTCTTCTCTGGACAACACCACACCGGGATGAGACAAAAATGCAACCAGTAACTCAAACTCTGTCGAGGTCAGCGCAATTAAGGTTCCCTGTGGATCTTTCAGTTCGCGGGAAGCCGAATCAAGCGTCCAGCCATCAAACTGATACACAAAGTGCTGCCCGGCAAGCTGATCATGCACCTGAGGGATGGTGAAATGTCGTCTCAGGACAGCCCGGATTCGTGCCAGCAGTTCTCTGGGATTAAATGGCTTGGGCATATAATCATCGGCTCCGACTTCAAGCCCGACGATTTTATCGATCTCTTCTCCCAGAGCGGTCAGCATAATCACCGGAATATCCGATTTGGCGCGGATTTCCCGGCAAAGCGTCACGCCGTCTTTTCCCGGCAGCATCAGATCTAAAATCAGTAAATCAAAGTGACTGTGATTCATCTGCTGTACCATCTCTTCCCCATCGGCAGCCACGGCAACCACCATACCATGCTGCATGAGAAAACGTTTCAGCAGCTCTCTGATATCACGGTGATCATCCACCACAAGGATTCTGTAAGATTTATCCATCGGCTTTTCCGTTTTGTATGAAGTCTTTACATCATTCACTATATACCGCCGATCACGGAATGTGTGACAAAGTTTGTCAATCCCGGCGGTTTGTCATTCATTGTCAGAAACAAAAGGGTTTGCGACACACATTCATGTCCGTTTGCTGATGTAATTAAGATGAATCACAAATCATGCGAAGGAGCACATTATGAACACATTCACAAAAACCTTATTGATCATCATGGGTGTTTCACTGTCGGCCGGCGTTCTGGCTCACTATAATGGTCAGGGAAATAATGGTCAGGGACAGCAGCAGGGAAAAGGGCATTATGGCTGGATGTCACAACAAAACATGCAGGGACAAAACATGCAGCAGCGAATGAATCAAATGCAGCGCAACAGTCAGGGACAACAACAGGCTGCGGGTCATGCTCAAGGCCGTGGTCAGTGGATGCATATGAATCATGCCCGCCGCCATGCAAACGGCAACCCGGATTGCCCCTATTTCCGCAATCAGACGAATCAGAAAAACCAGCCCGGACTACAAAATAATTCAGGTAAAAACCAGCAGGGACAACCAATGAAAAACGGGGCTTTGCGCCGGGGGAACGGCAATCAGTCCGGACAAAACAGCCCTGTAATCCCTAATAACAGTAAACAGTAACCAATAGCCAGAACTAAATCCCTGTTCCTGATTGCAGGTGACTCAGGCAAATATCGGACACAGATACGTATGAAAAGCCGCACGATTGCTGCGGCTTCATCAGGTATTTAGTTAATGCCCCGGCGACGGGAAATGATAAATCAGATTCAGGTGAAAAGTACCGACGGTATCTTTACCATGATAAGTTGTTCCGGAAACCACCTGAGAAAAGTTGTGATCATAAATCCGCATCCACTCAACTTCCAGTTCTACCGGATTGCCGTTATTGACCGCAAAACCAATTCCGTAAATAAAATCATTCTCCGTGTTGGCAAGTCCGCCAACCGAAAACTTTGTCCGGCCGGCTCCGGCAATGATATAAGGCCTGAACGATTCATCCAGTGGAATAATCCCTTTTGCTAACAGCGCGTAATGCCGGTCAACAGAGACTGAAATACCAGCCAGCGCATCGTCTTCAGCATTACCATATCCACGCGCTTCAACCGCAAAATTCTCATGGAACTGATATCCGAGATGCACGCCAATCAGAATATTGTCAAAACTCGCTTCTCCGACCCCGGATACTTTTTCTTTCATATCTGCCAGTGCAAATCCCATCCCCATGTACATGTGCCGCTGATAACCATCAGAAAACGAGTTATCCTGCTGCTCTTCTGCGGCCAGCACAGTGCCTGCCATCAGGAAGAGCAATAAACCGGTGATTAACCGCCGGCAGTGATATCCCTTCATTGAAACCTCTCTGTTTATACCCATATGCATCAAGATACATTTAAGTATAGGCAAATATCACCCGGTCACCGGATAAAGATCCGAAGCACACCAATCAGGCACAGTTCAATGAAGAAGACAGCCATTATTCCGGCTTAATCATCACATTCAGGTTGGTAAAATGCTGATAGGTTTGTTTATCCAGACGCAACAAATCCGCCATCGGAAAACTTTGTCTGACCGCGCGAATCGCTGCCTGATCAAACTGCTTTTCCCCGCTGCTTTGTACCAGCCGGACAGCAATCACTTCTGCTTTATCATTCAGCTGAAAGTTCACCTTGGCTAACAGCTTTTTATCATAGGGCCCTTGTGTGACATGATCGGCAATCCGGGCCCGAATCTTCAGGGCACAGGTATAGAGCGTATGGCAGGTGTCAGCCGGCGCAGAGACCGTCGGCATCGGCACCGAAGAGGCGAGTTCGCCCCCCGGCTGACGCGGTTTCACCGGCACCATACAGCCGCTGAGAAAAAACAGAGACATCAAAACAATCAGCACATATTTCATAGCATGGATTTTTCCTGTAAACCCTTTTCTGTGGCGCTTTTTCTGCTGACTTTTTTCTGTAAAGGAAGAATAAAGAAAACGAACAACAGCAGCACCCGATAAAATACAAATTTCCCTTGTTTATCTCAAGCACTGATCTGAAAAAGGCAGGTTTCCCCGCCTCAGACAAATCACGCTCAATCCTCTGTCTTTTTCTGAGATCCGTCAGACAAGCGGGCACTGATTGATATTGATTTTTTGCAATCTGTTATTTTCCGGCCTGACTTTTCCCTGATACCAATCTGGAAAATAAACTGATCATCCGGATGTGTCTGGTGGAGCAAGCATACAAGGGCATGGATGCTAATGCCGTTCACTTAACGTGAGCGGCCCTGCTTTTTCTGGGATATTTACATGGCTTGGGCTTAACAACTCTGGGGAAGGATCTCTGTCTTCGGGGCTCCAGGATTAAGCTTTCACATATTGAGTAGAAGTTTTTCAACTGCCCCGGGATAGCGCCTGGAGATGAATAAGGGAGCCCAACTAATAAGCGCATTATATGGGCTAAAGCGCCGTTGAAGCTCAACTGATAAGGTAAGTAGTCTCCTTTCAGATTCATGCACATTTGCACCATTTGGTATCTCACGAGATTGTAAGTCAGCAGAATACCCCATAGCTCTTGCCTAACGAGTTCGGGCAACCGACTGCGAAGCGTGAGTCTGTTACCCAGCATATATTGCTTTTGCTCCCGGTAGCCAAGCTCTATTTCCCATCGGTATTCATACAGACCAACAATATCTGATTTTGGGTATAACATTGGATCCGTCATGGAGGTTAAGACATCATATTGCTTACCGTCTTTTACTCTCGTGATTAAACGGACGGTGACCTCATGTGCAAGCTCAGGCCAGAGCTTACGGGATTTTGGGTTACTTTTCAGTTTAACCAGTTTATCGTGTCGGCCTAAAGACTGAGCAACTTGATACTTAAGCCCTTTTTTTAAAGGGATAAGCCAGTGCCTGTTTGTTCCTGTGGCATTCCATTGATGTAACAGACCAAGAGAGTGAAAGCCTTTATCGAAGAGCGTTAAGCTGTTGTCCGGTGTGCTTTCGATTAACTGCTCAGCCAGCTTCATTTCATTGACAGCATAAGAGTCGAAGGCACTCCCTGTAATCAGATGACTGCTGAGCTCCATCTGACAGACCATGCGAACCTGAGGATATTGCATTTCCTGTCCATCCCGGTAAGTCGGCTTGGCAAAAGCCTGAGCGTTTTCTTCAGAATCCTCCGTTCGCCATATTACACCGTCCACCCCTAAAAGGGTCAGACCATTCCAGTCAGGAAAGTTAGCGCAGTCAGTCCAGTGTTTTTGAGTACATTCAAACAGAGCTTTGGCGGCAGATTCTCCAAGATCTTTTCTTCTCCTCGTTAATGCACTGGGGGCAACAAAGGGTTTACCGGTTCGATCAACAATGTCGAGCATATTGACGATGTCAGCCATCGACTTATCATTATATATTGCCATCCCAACGAGCAGCCATGCCATTGACTCCAGAGTGAGTTTTCGTTTTCTGAGGGTAACTGTATCGGTGAGTTGGTAAGCCTCTTCAATGAGTTCTGTTGGCAGTAAGTCAGCCAGAGTTTCTACTTGGTTGGGTTTCCAGTGATTGATGATGTCGAGCGCTTGAGAAACGTGCATAAAAGAATCCGGTAAACAGTGTCTACCGGATTTTTACATACTGTCAGGATCATTCAACTGATCGACGATTAAAGTCTAAAGTGATCGGCATTAGGGCATGGATGCCCTTGTTTAAGCGCCCATGGAGGGCTTGAGCGGTTTGCGGAACCAGATATATTCAGATCAGACAATTACTTAGAATGGTATGAGTTATTTCTGGCATCATTCAGCGCCTTCAGTGCCAGTGCTGCCTGACGCTGCCCTTCGGCTGTACCGTCATCATGCGCCACGGCCGCCTGAATCTCTGCTGCCAGCGCCTGATCCAACCCTTCACCACTATCACTGAGGGATTGACCATCTTCCATCAACCAGTTATCACTGGTGTGGTGCGCATAGACCACATCGTTGTAGCTGCTGCTCCGGTTCACCCGTGCCGACACGTTATGTTCAAAGGTTCGCTCACTCGCTGCACTGTCATCGTACGGACTTTTACGGATTAAGAAATTAAACCGCGCATTATCCACAGACAACACATGCTGAATCTTCAGGGAACCAGAGTTAAAGTTATCCGTGACCCCATCCATATTGTTGTTATAGGAAACATTATTTTCCAGGACATGGGCAACCGGTAATCCTTCCCCACCAAGTTTAAAACCATTACCGATGGTATTACCGTTGTTATCATCATCCAGCGTGCGCCCGTTGCTGTATGACACAGAGTCTTTAATGGTCACCACGCCGTCTTCCCCGTCTTCAACCTTATTAAACAGATCCCAGCCATCATCAATGTTGTGGTGAGAAATACAGTTGATGAACGTATTCCCGTCCCCGACCCGCATTTTGGCGGCAAAGCCGTCGGCATTAATTCGTGAACTGTCCATATTGTTATAGCTTTCAACATTGATCACCTGGTTATCACTGGCCCAAAGCGCCCGCCCGCTGTCACCGGAGCTGATCTGGAATCCGGTATCCGGAGAATCATGCACTTTCATATCTTCAAAGATGTTGTGACTGCCTTTAATACGCAAGCGCGCTTGTGCCACTTCCATTCCTTTAAAATGCCAGTAATTTGCGTCCATCGACACCCGGCTGGTGAATACCACATCATCGCCGTCAGCCACCAGACTTTTCAGCGCACCTTCCGAACCACTGACTGACTGCGACAGCGAGACGGAAGCATACTCACCATCCAGCAGATGGATCGTGCCACCCGGTGCGACAAGCTGAAGCGCTTCTTTCAGTGTCAGCGGGTCTGATGCTGTGCCTTGTGCCGTGCTGCTGCCTTCGGGCGAGACATAAATTGCTGCCGGGTCGGCGACAGTATGCCGCGTCACGGTGAAAGATTTGCTGCTGGTCCCGGTCATTCCGCTTTCGGTGCCGGTATAACTCACAACAAAATCGCTGCTGTCACCACTGATGGTGGTTTTCACCGCCAGCAGATCGCCCGCAGCGACTGCTTTATTCACGGCAATTTGCTGGTCATCCTGAATCACCGAAAACACCCCGCTGTAATTGGCCCGGGCCTGCACGGTATATTCATTTTGTGCGGTTTTTGTGGGTGATGACATCTCAACCCGCAATGTCGCTGGTGTGGCGACAAAACGTGGCGCATCGACGGTTTGTGCTGCTTCGGCATCAATGTCCAGTGTTGCATTGGTCACATGCATCTTCACATTCCGCGCTGCCGCAAAACCAACATACTGATAATCCGGCTCGATCATCTGTACGATATTCGCATAAGCACCATCGATGTCCCGGACGATTTCACCATCTGCCGTCGTGACAGAGACCTGAAAACCGCTGTTATTACGGCTCAGCGTCATATGGTACTGGCTGCCCACCAGCAGATGATCGGCATACGATTTAACCGTCCGCTTATTCCCCGCTGTCCCCCACGGCTCATAAATCCCTTCCCGATAGCTGGTGGACATCTGAATTTCCGTCTCATCGCTGCCTTTGTAGGTCCGGATCTGGTTAAACGCCATATTCGATGCCGCAGGAAATTCCTCATGGCCTTCAGGTTGCGGATTTTGCCGGGCGGTGCCAATCACATCACGAACCATCAATCCGGCCCCTTCCTGCAAATTCGGCGAGGCATCGGTTTCCGGACCGATCTGCTCAACCACGACATCAGCACTCAAAGTGAAGTTTTTGCCGGTACTGAGTTTGGTATAATAAAAGGTGATGCCATCATGGGAATTGGCCAGTTTTCCCCCGCGGCTTTCGATGGTAAAGTCCTGTGCCAGCGCACCCGGCTGGACTGGCAGACCATTGACTAACACTTCATTGGTGCCGACCTTCTGTGGCAAAATGGTGGATGCAAAGTTCAGATCGGTGGACTGACCGAAGGTGATCGCCTGCCAGATCACTGTCTCCGAATCCGCCTGCCCGTCTCCTGAGCGGCATCCGGCAACTGCCAGAACGCCGATAGATAAACCAACTGCAACCCATGGTTTGGCATAGTAAGACACATTGTTCTCCTCTTGTTGTTTATTTCGTCATTTCGATCGCATTTTTGTTACTTTTTGTATTGAATATTGATGTGTGCGATTGGCCTGACCGGTCATTACCCTGAATCATCACTTGATATGAATTCAGTTTTGATCTGAATTCAATGGAGGGAACTTTATCGGCTAACTGTATCTTTGTTTTCAGTAACGATCACAAACTGAAACAATGTATCTTAATTTTTAAAATACTATTACATAAATCACATCAGCATATGAATATATTCCGGACAAAAAACAAAAGTAACATAAATATTTCAACATACTGATTTTTATCATTTATTTTTCAAACACAAATATCCAAAAGACATAAAAAACCGATTGTATTTCTCTGAGTGAAATAAAAACACAGAGAATAAAATCCGCATATAATCCGGTATCAGCGATTTCTCATCAGAATAATTCATCACTCATGTGTTTACGCATTCAGCAGAAATATTGCACCGGAAAATTTAAATGAATAACAACATGATGAATCTGCACCACTGAGCGGATGAAAAACAGCCCATCAAAAAGCAATCAGTCTCATATTGATTTCTCTGTCAGTTGTATTCAGAATGCGCAGGTTCAACGGAATGACATCACTTTCAAACCCCGCAGTAATCTTGAATAAAAGGCACATATCATGTCGAAATTTAGTTCATTCAGTATCAGAAAAAAGATGGTACTTGGATTGACCTTTGCCGTTCTTGCATCAACGATGATCGTTGGCGCCATCACACAATATCAGTCCAGAGAAGCGCTCAGGCACCGCCTTGTGGATATCGAATTTCCGTCATTCCTCGATCAAATCCGTCAACAGGTGGATCATCAGGTCCAGACTTTATTACAGGCTGCCAGACAGATTGCCCACAATGAATTTGTGAAATCAGCCATCAGCAAAAATCCGATTGATGCTGACAGCGAGCGCATGCTGGTCCGTCAGCTGAACAACCTCAAACAGCAATACCACTTAAACGATGCTTCTGTCGCCAATAAAGAAACGGCCCACTACTGGAATCAAAATGGTTTTCTGCGCCAGCTGAAACCCGGTGACGCCTCCTGGTTCTTTGATTTTATTGCGTCCGGTAAACCAACGATGATCAGCCTGTATCAGGAGAAGAACGGTGACATCAAGATGTTTGCCAATTATCAGGATACCGGTGGTTTCACGCTGTCCGGCATGTCTAAATCACTCGATGATATGGTCAGCCTGCTGAACAGCTTTAAGATTGAAGAATCTGGTTTTGTCTTCTTAACCGATGCCAAAGGGCAAATCAAAATCCACAAAGACAAGCAGGATTCGGGCAAGAGTCTGACGGCACTGTTTGGTCAAAAGGCGGCCGGTACATTACTGGATCAGTCCGGTTTCCATCTGACTGAAGCAGAATACCACGGCGAGAAAGTCTTTCTTGCCAGTGAATATATTGCGTCCATGGACTGGTTTATTGTCGCCGCCGTACCGGAAAGCGAAGTTTACGCCGATCTGGATCAGCAGGCCGTCATGATGATGGTCTGGACGACGGTGATCGCTGCTGTCTTTATTCTGCTGAGTGTCTGGCTGGCGGGTGGCATCACCCGGCCTATCCGTCAGATTGCAGAAAGATTCGAGCAACTTGGTCAGGGCAACGGTGATTTGTCACAGCGGATTGAGGTCAATGGTCAGGATGAAATCGCCCGCTTATCGTGCGGATTTAATGCGTTTATTGAAACCATTCATCAGTCAATGATCGAAGTCTCTTCAACCAGCCGGACACTGGCTGAAGAAGCACAGCTTGTCTCGGAAAAAGCCCACCACACCCATAATAACAGTCAGGACCAACGCGACCAGACCATTCAGGTGGTGACGGCAATGAATGAAATGGGCGCGACCATTCACGAAATTGCATCGAATGCCGGCATGGCAGCTCAAACCGCAACCGACGCCAGCGCGCTGAGCGATGTGGGTTACGATGTTGTGAATCAAACCCGCAGCGCTATCAATCTGCTGGCAGAAGATATGGCGAACAATGCCAAAGCAATTGAAAAACTGGCGACCACAACACAGGATATCGGCTCGATTCTGAATGTGATCCGCGATATTTCAGAGCAGACGAACCTGCTGGCACTGAATGCAGCGATTGAAGCCGCCCGTGCCGGAGATCAGGGCCGCGGTTTTGCCGTTGTCGCGGATGAAGTGCGTCAGCTCGCTGGCCGCACAGCATCATCGACCGATGAAATTCAGACCATCATCAGTCAGTTACAAAATGATGCGCAACTCGCGGTTACAGCGATTGAGAATGGCCGTCAGGTCACTCAGCACGGTGTCGAATTGTCTGAAAGTGCCGCCACACAGCTGAGTCAGATCACCGAAAGTATTCATGAAATTTCTGACCGGAACACACAAGTGGCAACCGCAACCGAAGAGCAGTCCACCACGGTCCAGAGCATTAATCAGAATATCGAAGAGATTAATACGATTAATGAAACCACCACAGCCACAGCGCAGGAGCTTGCGACAGCCAGTATCGATTTGAAACAGCTTTCTGAGCGTTTGGATCAGCTGGTGGGTCAGTTTAAGCTGTAACGGGTTGAACCAGCGATACACCGGCTGCTTCTCTGCCAGAGCAGGAGCCGGTGCGATCAACATCTCAGAAGCAACGACTCACTGCTTCGCTGAATCATGACAGCTTTATCACTTAAATCTCAAATTCATATGTTTTTGCTTGAAATTCAACATCTCACCCATTAACCTTCTTTCTGATTAACTCCTTTTTGTGAAAGCAGTTTGGCACAGGTTTATCCGGGAGCGGAAACATAATGACAATAAACCATAATTATAATACAGGGACGCATACGCGTTATATCCACGTCCATTCGCATGATGGCAACGACGGACCGGATTCAATTCCTCAACTGAGTTTAACCGGTGGCTGGTTAAATCAATTCGGCTTTGAAATTGGACAACGTTTGAAAATGACACTTTGTGAAGGGAAAATGGTGCTTGAAGTCGAAACAAAAAAAGATGACAGCGCTTCACTTCTGTAAACACAAGTGACAATGAAATATCTCTGGTTGTAAAACATCCCCGTTTTTATTGACACCAGTCATAAAGAAGAGCCTCTGCTGAGGCTCTTGGTTTATGTCTCAGTGACTTGTGATTATTGATACACTTCAAACTCAGCGATTTTCGGCGTATCCGCAGCGGAAACGACTTCAAAATCTACTTTACCCAGTGAGACCGGTGAGAATGAGATCACACCCGGCGCTGAAGAACCGGAAGCCAGTGTATCCCCGGTGTCATGGTTGACGACTTTCCAGCTGGTAATAGTGCCTTCCGTGCCCGGTAATTCAACAATTTTCACGGTACTGATGGTCGTGTTCAGTTTCTTGACGCTGAGACGGCCGGTTGTTCCTTTCGGTGACCAGTACGTGCTGGTATCGCCGTCAATCGCCTTGCCGTAGCTGGTGTTGCTGTCAGCTTTTGAACTGCCGTCAGCCGATGCACTCAACGCCAGATTTGTTCCTGAAGTATCACCGGAGTTATCGTTGCCGCTGTTATCTGAACCGCTATCTGAGCCGCTACCTGTGTCGTCAGAACCATTGTCATCAGAACCATTGTCATCAGAACCACCACTGGTCGTCCCGCAGCTGCCATCAGAAACAGCCAGACCTTTATTTGCACCTGCCGTTGCCAGCACGATGGAAGGAATACAGCTGGCGTCATCTGCTGTATAGCTGTACGGAATGCTGATCGACGTGGTTGATGTCGGGTTTGGCCCGGCCGGGTGCGACTTGGAAGCGTCTGAAGACCAGGTAATATTATCCCAGATATTACCACTGACATCCCAGTAGCCCATATCATTGGTATAAAAAGTTCCCAAAGGATCTTTTGAGTCTTTCACGTAGTTGTTTTCAGCTTTGATTTTACCGCCGATACGTGGGTTCATGCCGGATGAAATCAAACCATTGTAATAGTTGTTGTACGAGTGTGCAGTTGCGTGACGCAGCAGCGGTGTACGGGAATTGATGTTCAGATAGTAGTTATGGTGGAATGTTACTGGTCCGTTTGCATCATCGGAATCACTGGAACCCACCAGACCACCCCGGCCTGAATTTTTCAGAATACTGTAAGACAACGTCACATATTTCGTGTTGTTTTTCATATCAAACAACGCATCATAACCGTCTTTTTCACCGCCACTGGCTTCCAGTGTGACGTGGTCAACCCAGATGTTGTGCACATCTTTTTCCATGCCAATCGCATCACCACCGTTGGAGGTTGGCGAACCGGATTTTTTCACATTACGCACATGAACGTTACGGATAATGATGTTTGAAGAACTGCGGATATGAATGCCCAGTTCATCAAATAATGCGCCGCCACCCACACCAATCAGTGTGACGTTGCTGACATCTTTCAGCTCGATTTTATCATCAGCGGTGTTACAGCTGTCGCCCGACACCTTGCTGGTATTGCCATGATTAATCGTTCCTTCCACCTGAATAATAATCGGTGTATCACTTGAGGCCCGGCTGCAAAGCGCCTCATGAATTTGTGTGCCTGTGGTCGCTTTCACCACCTGACCACCCTGACCGCCGGTTGTACCGCCGTTCTGTGTGTGGAAGCCGGAAGCCAGCGCAGGCGCTGAACAAAGTGCTAACAGCACCGCTGACGTTAATAAGCGCACTTTGTTACGCTTATTATTAGTAAGATTTATCATAATATAATTCCCTGACATCTTCTGCCCGAAAGATAAAACAACAGACAGAAAGACTTATTTAAATAATGAACATACCCATTCTTTATCTGAGTCAGATATTTATAAAACACCCTGCAATTTAACAATATCAGGATTCAACACAATAACTGACTGAAACAAATATAAATAAAAATATAAACAGCATTTCATTTAAGAGAAAACACCATATCGAATTCTCATTTACATTTTGGACAATAGTATCGATCAAATTCAAGTCAAGAATAAAAAACATGGGAAATATATCACAGTTCAATAACAAAAATGACGCAAAAGGACAAAACTATCAATTTAAATATATGAATTAATTAAGTTTTATTGAAATCCATCAAATTATTAAAACTTTACAAGATTTTACAATTTAAGAATAATCTGATGACGAACTCTCTCTTACGGTATGGTATTCCAGAATGGAGATTTAATTCATTAAATGCACAACCATAAATTTTATAATTATCTGACATTTATCGAATAAATTGCGGTTAAATTAAATCAATCTTTGATAAAAATGATGAGGCTATAATAATATCAGCCAGATAAGTGAAGGAAAAATATATCAATCCGTCAAGAATGACATGGGATATAATATACCCGACACCTTCTGTAATAACAGAATAAGCCGGAGGAGTTTTATATTGATTATATTTTCAGATTGATACCTGAAAGGTTTCAATCAATTACACAAGACGACATAAAAAAGGTGTCTGAATCACAGTTTGGCCATATTTGCAACTCAGCTCATAGATTCAGAAAATGACAATATTGATTCACAAATATCTATGGTAAACATAAAAAACCTGATTCATATACCATCCTAATCATTGGTGAAATGATTAATTGGTGAAATGCCTGGCAAAATAACCGGCATGTCATTCAGGTTTTTTTATTGTGTTCAGGTCACGGCGATCAGGTCGCTGTGAACAGGAAATGATACAAAACTTCTGATTAAAAAAATAAATAGTTGGTTAACTTATGAAAAAGACAAGAAATACCTTAGCTTTTGCCGTTGCCCTGTGCTGCGGTTCTCTGGCTTCCGCATCATCGATGGCAGCCTCATGCAGCGTTTCCTCCAATGTCTGGAGTAATGGATATACGCTGACTGTGACTGTTGACAGCGAAACCGCAGCTGTAGACAGCTGGCAGGCACAGTTAAAATTTGCGCAAACGCCGGATATCACCAACAGCTGGAATGCTGAGATTCAGTCATCCGGTAAAACTGTGACCGCATCGTCACTGGACTGGAACAGCCATATCGAAGCCGGTAACAACGTCACTTTTGGATTACAGGGCTCTTATGATGGCAGCTTTACCGCCCCTGACTGTGTGCTGGCCAGCAGCGGCAGCTCATCATCCGGTAATGACACCGGCAACACTGGCGGTGATTCATCAGACTCGTCTGCCACAGTCCTGTCTCAGGATGGTAACCCGGTGCACCAGCGTTATAAATCCCAGAGAACAGAATGGAGCCAGAGCAAAGCAGATATTGTGCTTTCCTATCAGTATGACAATGGCGGCTGGCCAAAGAATCAGAAGTATGACAGTAAAGGCAGTGGCGGCAGTGGTAAAGGCACCTTTGATAACGGTGCGACCACAACAGAAATGATTTATCTGGCTCAGGTTTACCGTGATGGTAAAAATACCAAATACCGTGACGCCGTCCGCAAAGGGATGGATTATACTCTGGAAGCTCAGTACAGCAGCGGTGGCTGGCCTCAGTTTTACCCACTCAAAGGCGGCTACCATGATCATGTGACGTATAACGATAATGCCATGAGCAGCGTCCTGACCATGCTTTATCATGCCAGCCGTAAAGATGCGCCTTTTGATACCGATATTTTCTCTGACAGTGACCGGGAAAAAATGAAAAAAGCCATCACGAAAGGCGTGGAATATATCCTCAAGTCGCAGTGGAAACAGAATGGTCAGCTGACCGTCTGGTGTGCTCAGCACGGCAAAGACGACTATCAACCGAAAAAAGCCCGTGCATACGAGCTGAAATCGCTCAGCGGCAGTGAATCGGTTGAAGTGCTTGGCTTTTTGATGACCCAGCCTCAGACCGATGAAGTGAAAAAAGCCGTCAAAGCAGGTCTGGCCTGGTTCAGCAGCCCAAATACTTATCTGGCCGATCATACGTATGATAAGTCTGTCGAAGAGAAAATTGTCTATAAAAAAGGCAGCCGGATGTGGTATCGCTTCTATGATCTGGACACCAACAAAGGCTTCTTCAGTGACCGGGATGGTAAAAAATATTATGACCTGATGGATATTTCTTCCGAGCGTCGCAACGGCTACAGCTGGGGCGGTAGCTATGGCGAGAAGATCATCTCTTATGCGAAAAAAGTCGGTTATTTATAATGGCATTCAGCGTCTGTTGAACTCGTTCAAATCCTTCAGGGGCACATCATGTGCCCCTTTTTTAGATGGATAAGCATTGTTTTACCGACATGGGCTTTTAACCCATATAAAAATGCTATACATGGCGTCCCGGAGTGGATGACGGATTGTCCAGCATATGTAAATCCTTACCCGGATCGATGACCGAGTTTTGTGGTTCAGAGTAGCCTTTTCTGAGCAGCAGCCGCTCCTCAATGATACCACCCGATTTCGTCAGTACATCACCCGTCCACGGCACGTTGAGCGGGGTATCGTGAACAAACATAGCTGAAGACTCTTCTTTATCACTGATCGCCCAGTGGCACATCGATAATCCAAGCCGGTCGACAATCTCATACCAGTCTTCGTTATTCTCCCCACATACTTCACCATCACCACTCGGCTCTGAATGGCCGTATTCAGAAATAAAGATCGGCACATCCTGCGCCCACGTTTCTAGTTTCGCTTTCAGATGATCGTGGCAGTTGGTTGGATCGGAGCATGAACCATAATAGTGGAAAACATACATCACATTAAATGCATTCTCCCCTTCCAGTGGCTGATCAACGGCTTCATCGACTTCCTGAGAATAATAGCCGGTCCCCACCAGAATCAGGGCATTTTCATCATTGTTCCGGATAACCGGAATAACTTCTTCGGCATAGGCTTTGATGGTGTCCCATGACTGATCAACCGGTTCATTAAAAATTTCGTAAATCACATTGGTATGGCCACTGTATTTCTCTGACACATCGCCGAAAAATGTTTTCGCTTCTTCAAGATATTCATTGGCATCATGGGAATGGAAATCAATCACCACATATTGTCCTTTAGCGGTGGCAGCCTGCACAATTTTATCTACCTGATTCATACACAACGCCGGATTATCATAGTATGAATTCTCATAATTCCAGGTTTCTGTATTATCGGCAGCTATCGCCGCACGAATAATCGGGGCTTCCAGCTCAGTCGCAACTTTGTCACAAACATCAATACCTGCAACACCTTCAGTATCCCAGTAGTCGGATAAATCGACCTGACTATAGCTATGATTGGACCAAAACAAGCTTAGGCCACAGAGTTGGATTTGCTCATCATGCTGGTTATAAATCATTCGTGGGTTCTCTTCGTGGCTGGCATCTCCCAAACGTAATGCACCATGATACGCATGCGGTGTTTCCCCGGTTGAGCCACCACTCAACGGCTCGCCATTGAAGTAAATTTCAACCGGCTCACCCTCAAATGAGGCTGCAATGATTTCACTGGGGTCCATACTGAGCGTCGAAAGCGTGAAACCAAAATCTCGTTCGGAAGTCGGAATACCGACCAGTTCATGAATAATCGTTTTATCATCATCTTCCAGATCGACATTCACCCAGCCACCTTCAATGGTTACGGAGGTTTCTGTTCTTAAACTGCCTTCAGTTACACTCGTATCAAAAGCGGTATATTCAATCAAAACCGAGTAATCTTCATCCGTGACATAATTTACTTTACCAACATAATTTGTTTTCTTCATACCTTGTCTCCAACAGACGTTCAGTTAAGCGGTTACAAGGGATCCCATGCACCAAAAAAACGGCAATGTGGAGAAACAGAACGGGATCCCAAGCGGTACATCGTCATCATCGACAACCACACCTTCAAAGAAAGCGCAGAATCCGGATATTGCCCAATCTGTTTGACATAAAACCCAATCTATTTGACATAAAAAAAGCACCTTTGTGAGACAAAAACCGAAAACCGGCATCATTATTGTGCTGATTGTCACTGCGAATGACGTACAGCGAAGCCCGGAAAAATTCCAGCAAACGGTGGACAACATTGATTCAAATCAATTTTCAGGCTCTAAATATCCCTGCAAATTTTTGGCTTTGTTCACAAATTGACCTCATCACAAGTGATGATTCTCGCATTTGATGCCCCTCTGTATCGCCACATGTCCCCCGGAAGAGATAAAATACATCCTGAATATTGTTTCATCGATGAATATATATTCAAAACAATCATCATCTGACGAGGATAATAAAAATGAACCCTACACATGGAATGACACTCAGAGAAAAATTTTCCTACGGATTAGGTGATACATCGGCCAATATTTTTATGGGCATGACCATGATGTTCCTGACCATCTATTATACCGATGTCTTCAAACTCAATCCCGCCACGATGGGAACCCTGTTCCTGATCACCCGTATTATTGATGCGGTTTCAGATCCGTTAATCGGCATGATTGCTGATAAAACCAAACATAAATACGGCCGTTACCGCCCCTGGCTGCTCTGGTTCGCGGTTCCGTATGGCTTGTCCTGCGCGGCCGTGTTTTTTACACCCGATCTGTCTGAATCCATGAAGACGGTCTATGCTTATGTCACTTATATCAGCCTGGTACTGACCTTCTCTTTTGTGGTTGTTCCCTATGTTTCATTGTTGGGGGCAATCTCCAATGACCATGATGAACGCATCGCGATCAATGCCATCCGTTTTTCTCTGGCAAAATGTGCTTATGTCATCTGTGCCTTGTTTGTTCCGACGCTTCTCGCACTGTTTGATAATAAAGTGGTGGGTTACCGGTTCATCATGTGTGGAATTGGTTTACTGTGTACCGTGCTTGTCCTGATCTGCTTTTTTAATACCGAAGAACGCTATACCCCGGCGCAGGAGGATATCCCCTTTCCGGATCAACTCCGCGCATTAATCAAAAATGATCAGGCATTGTGTATTTTCAGTGCGCAGGTTTTCAATATGATCATGAATACCCTGAAGTTCGGCGCGCTGGCCTATTATGTCAAATACGCTTTAGGCGGTTCTGACGGCAATGTTTCTTTTCTTCTGACCGCAGCATCCATCTGTGGCATTCTGGCACCGCAACTGACCAACTATCTTCTGAAAAACCGGATTATCGGACGATTGCGCTTATTGGTCTGGAGTCAGGTCATTGGTGGTGCCATCCTGCTGGCCGGACTCTCCGGCAAGGATTCATTTGCTTTCATTTGTGTCGTATTCCTGATCTCAACCGTCTGCGTTGAATTAATTGCAGCCATTGTCTGGGCCACCATTCCCGACTGTGCCGATTATGGGTATCAAAAGGATAAAGTACACATCAGCGGCATTATCGGCGGCGGATTGCTGTTCTCAACCAAACTCGGCATGGCCATCGGTGGTGCGCTGATGGGGTATGTGCTGGCTTTCTATCATTACGATCCGGCCACAGCCACCCACTCCACTCCGGAGCAGGTTTTTGGCTTTGAGCTTCTATTTATCTGGTTACCGGCCATATCCATGATGATATCCGGTGCCATCTTCCGTTTTTATCACCTGGACGAGCATTCAAGTGAACAATTCAAGTCAGAGCTAAGCGAGATACATCATGAAAAAACTGTTGGTTAAAAAACGTCAATTCATCACCGAAGATCAGGAGCCGTTCTTTTTTACTGCCTGCACCGCATGGGAGTTATTCCATAAGCTGACTTTTGCAGAAGCGAAGCGTTATCTTGATAACCGGGCGGCGAAAGGATTTAACGTGATTCAGGCAGTGGCTGTCGCCGAGCTTGACGGGCTGAATACACCCAGCTACGAAGGGCAGCACGTCCCTTTTCACTGCATTGAAACCCTTTCAGTCAATGAGGCTTATTTTGATCATGTGGTCAATGTAGTGAACTACGCCAACTCAAAAGGACTCTACGTGGCACTGGTGCCGATGTGGGGGTCCTATATTGTCCCGACAGCGCAATGGGGCAATGATGTGCAGCCGATCTTTCATCAGGATAATGTGGTGCCATTTATCTCATATCTTGCAGACAAAATGCAAAATTGTGATGTGATTTGGATGATCGGGGGCGACCGGAGCTATCTCAAAGCAGAGCACAGAAAAGTGATGCGGCTGATGGCAGACAGTATCCGGGCAGTCTGCGGGACTTCACAGCTGATTACGGCTCACACTCAGGGCGGCAGAAGCCTCTACGACATGCTTGAACAACCGGACTGGCTTGACTTTCTCACCTGGCAAACCGGCCATATGGGTGCGGCTTATCCGTCATGGTATCCGGTTGAACATGACTATAACCGGCATGACATGCCCATCATCAATGCCGAGCCCTGCTATGAAGCACACCCGATCATGAATGAGTATACGTTTACCCGCTCGGATGGCGCATCACGGCATACCGATGCACAAATACGGCGGGCATCCTACTGGAGTGTGTTTGCCGGCAGTGCCGGGATCACCTATGGCTGTTATTCCCTGTGGCAGATGCGCCGTGAAGAAGATGATGCGATTGAGGTGCCGGAAAGTGCCGCCGTCGCTTACCGGGGAGATACCATTCCATACTGGCATCAGGTACTCGATTATCCCGGTGCTTTTCAGATCGGTATCCTGCGGCGTTTTATCGACGGGTTGTATCAGCCAGAAAAACGGGTGCCGGCCAATGAACTGCTGCTCAGTGATAACCCGGCGGGTGAATCTCATGTCAGGGTGATGAAGCATGAAGCGGGAGAATGGGTAGCAGCCTATATTCCTGAAAACCAGAAAATCATCCTTGATGTCTCAGAATTTGGTGTGAACGGGTTTGAAATTTACTGGTTTAATCCGATTTACGGCATTACCAATAAAATGAGTGACGATATTACTGAAAGCCTGATCCTCAATATCACGACACCACTGAACCAGCATGACTGGGTGTTACTGCTTCAGGCCAAACCCTGAAATCACTTTTTTTAAAATAGAATGCTATGAAATAGAGCGCTCTAAAATAGAATATTGTGAAAAAGAACGCTCTTAAAGAGAAGGTGCAAAAAAGCAGGTTCTGAATCTACCCGAATACCTGAAGATCAATCATTCAGGTATTCGGGTTTATATCACATGGTCAAAGCTGCACAGTAAAAGCGATAGGTTAAAAACTACACCGTAAAAGCTACACCGTAAAATAAGCAACTACACGGTAAAATAAGCAAGCAGCTTTCTTTGCTCATCGGCTTCGGATTCCAGATCATGACTAATCTTGGTGCCATCCTGAATCGCGGTGACATTCTGATTAATCATGTCTACAGACATCGCAATATTTCTCGAAATTTCATCCGTGACACTGGTTTGTTCATCGGAAGCCGCAGCAACCTGAGTATTAAAATCAGAGATTTGGCTCATGCCGGACTTAATTTTTTCAAAGGCATCCATCACCTGCTCTGAAGTCTGCTCCGATTCCTGCACCAGCTCTAAATTCGCATTCATGAACTGATCCGCCTGTTCCGCCTGGGTTTGCAGCTTCAGGATAATTTCCTGAATATCGACCGTTGAATCCTTGGTTTTGGTGGCCAGATTACGGACTTCATCTGCAACAACAGCGAATCCGCGTCCCTGCTCTCCGGCACGGGCGGCTTCAATCGCCGCATTCAGTGCCAGCAGATTGGTCTGCTCTGAGATCCCATGGATCACTTCAATCACAGTACCAATATCTGTCGAGTAATTTTTCAGCTGATTCACAATATCAGCCGATTCAGTCACGGACTCAGTGATCCGCTCTGAAATCGTTTTTGCCTGAATCAGGGCCAGATTTCCCTCGTCCACATAAGCTGTCGCCTGACCGGCAAAGTCTTTTGCCTGCGATGCATTCTGGCTGATTTCCTGCGCCGCACTTGCCATTTCGGTACTGGCTGTCGCGATCATTTCCGCCTGACTGAGGATATGTTCCGCATTATCACGGGACTGTGTCATGTTCGCAGCCGGAGATTCGGAGTTGTGACTGACCAGATTGGCGACCTGAGTCAGTTTTGTCGTCATGGTATTAAACTGATCCGAAGAACGGTTCAGGCTATCAGCCAGCACACCAAGTTCATTGCTGCCCATCTCATCAACCTGCGTGGTTAAATCACCATCGGCCATCCGGGTAATGGCTTCTTTCAGCTGATAGATGGTCCGGGTCATATAACGTGAAATCATCAGTGCAATCACCGCCATGACCAGCGCCGCAATCACCAGTGTCAGAATCAGCATTTTAATCGCCCGGCTGTGGATAACGTCAGCATATTCGCTGGCTTTTTCCGCCGATGCCTTTTCCAGCTCAGACAAATGAGTTAACAGGCCGGAATAATGCACGTAAGCCTGCAGAGAATCCCCGATAAAACGTTGTTTGGCTTGATCATGTTGCCCTGATGAAGACAGCTTTAACAGTTCGTCCTGCACCACCAGATAATCCTGATAACGATGCTCAAATTCTGTCATCAGTTTTTCTTCTTCCTCGTCTGTACTGAATTGTTTGTATTCCTCCAGTGTGTCTGTGATTTGCTGCTTCTTCTGTGCAAGCAGCTCATCAGCCTTCCTGACTTCTTTGGGATCAGTCAGTATCATATGAACAGCTTCCAGATTTCTCAGATCTGCCGCCAGGCTTTTTAAACGCTCAACATTCTGAACGGCCGGCAACCAGTTGTCAGAAATGACCGTTGACTGCTGATTGATGGTACTCATCTGGGAGAGGGAAATGAGGGTAATGATAATGAAAACCACAACAGGTACAGAGAACCCGGCGGTGAGTAAGTGGCTGATTTTTATATTCTTCATGCGTAAATCCATCCTTCCAATGTGTCATATTCCACGGCTGGCGGGGAACATAAACAGGCTTCATCCTGAATTATTGTGTGCAGCAGTGCTGCGTATTGTAGACCGAAGCCCTTTCCATTTAAAACAGTGTTGCGCTCTATGTGACAGAATTTATTAATATTTATTAGAATTTATGATTATCAACTGACGGATTTATCAAATCGCGGGTTATTTTAACCTTATATGCGTCCTTTTTCGAACCATGATAAAGTAAAATTATTGTTTGTTGGAACCCTTCTCTCATTTATAACCATTTTCTGCTTTCCGGGTACCTGCTAAAAAACATACAAATTTCATACCGGCAGACTGAATAAAAAACATGACATTTTTATGATGGAAATACTGCAAACAACGGTCCGGTAAGAGGACCGGATAAAGCTTTGCAGCGGGTCAAAAACCGTTTGCCGGCGCATCATCCCATGCATCATCCTATGCAACTTCCATGGCAGACTCATATGTGAGACACTTATTCGAATCTGGTGTATTGACATCGGATAAAATGCATATATACAAATTAATACCACACGCAAGAATCATAATAAAAGCACGCACTTTGCTCCAATATGCGTGCTTTTGTTTTCTTTCGTCTGGTCTGCTGTTAATGAGTATTAAATTGAGTAACTCCATGGATACAAATCAAGAGATAACGCCGCTTTTGCTGACGTACAGAGAACAAATTGATCAGTTTAAAGATCGGTTAAAAGCAGTGATGGGAAATGAATCCGTGCGCTCTTTTTCAAAGCGGTGCGGTATTTCAGAAAGCGTGATCAGAAAATATTTAAAAGGCTCTTACCCGGTCATGGACAAACTGCCCAAAATTGCGGTCGCCACCGGCATGAGCATGGGCTGGTTAATCTCCGGTTGCGAATCCGACTGTATTGCCGAAACATCCGGCGCAGGTCAGTTGTTGCCGCAGCGACTCAGGGCCCTGATGGGAAACCGGGATTTAAAAACGACAGCATCAGACTGGGATATCAGTGTCTCCACACTGCAAGCCTGTCTCGATGGTGCCGTTCCCAGCTTATATATCGCCAGCCGGATTGCCGCCGCAGAGCGAATTTCTCTGCAGTGGCTGGCGACAGATAATGACGACACAAATCCCCTGTCTGCCGCTGTCACGACTGAGCAGACAGCTCAGGCCGTCAATACCACCGTGCTGTCCCGCGCCATCACGAAAGTGGATTGTCTGTGTCAACAGCACCATTTCACGCTGGAACAGGAGAAAAAAGCTCAGGTCATCGCTCTGGTATACCAAATGCTGCTGAACCCGGAAAAAATTGATGAATCGGTCTATTTTGAAATCATAAAACTGGCATCCTGACAAAAATCAGCGCCACACAACGGGAACCGGCTTGTCCTGCCACCCGGTGCACATCTTTTTCTCTTCCGGGCGACGCTGTATCGCACCTCTTTAATGTACACTGTTCTGTAAACGAATACATTGTTCCTCACCATCAACAAATCAACTGATGGTGCTCATCAAAGAAAGGAAAGGGTCCTTCACTGGCGTGAATATAGCTGAGATGACTGACGACAGAGTCAGGTGTCAGCGTCAGCAACTGAATGGCTTCAGGCTCCAGAGAAAAAGAAGAAGGGGCCCGCGGGTCCAAATCCAGTGTCACAGCATGGCTGTGGGACGGCCCGACCCAGACTGGTATATCATGCCAGAGCGCAAACACCGGCCGGTGTAAATGGCCGGTGACAATCCCTTTAACATGCTTATATCCCAATAATACCTCATGCAGCTGGTCATCATTTTGTAGTTTTTGAATATCCATATGATGTAACCCAACAGCCAGCGGCGGATGGTGCATAAACAGCAGTACAGGCCGGTCCGTGTTGCTTTTCAGCACATCATCCAGCCAGCGCAATGTCTCTTCTGTCAGATATCCATGTGGCTCGCCAATCACGGAGGTATCCAGACCAATCAATACATACGCACCACATTCGCGAATGAAATGGCAATAGTGCGGGTGATCAAATGTCGTCAGCGTTGCCAGCGATTCCCGCAGACATCCCCGGTGATCATGATTGCCCGGTATCACCTGAACCGGTGGCAGTAGCCGATTCAGTTCCGGCAAAACGACCGCATACTCTTCCGGCGTGCCGTAATCTCCCAGATCGCCGGTGATGACGACCAGATCGGGGCGAGGTATTAATCCGTTAATATGGTTGACTGCCGCACGCAGGCAGGCCAGTGTATCCACCTGACGATAAGCGGGTTGCCCGCCCTCCCGGATATGTAAATCAGTCAGTTGTGCGATTAACATTGCATTTTCCACAAGGCAGTTACTCCTTTTCAGCGTTGAGCCAGATGAGCCGGGATGCATCGGGGATAATAAAAACAGTCTGTCCGGGACCATAAATCCGGCGGGAAAAACAATCGATACAAATGTGCGGGTGACCACCGCCGATATCGACAATCACCCGGGTCCGGTCGCCGAGAAAAACATCCGAGACCACTGTTGCCGGAATCGCTGTATTATCCGCAGTTTCAGTCGCCAGCCGGATATCCTCCGGACGAATCATCAACGTCACCTCCCCCGCCTGTGGCCAGGCATCAGGTAAACGACATTCAGGGAGTTCCCACACACTGCCCCCCGGCAGACGCAGCACCGGCGGATGGGATGAACCGGCTTTGATATGCACATGAAGATAATTCATCCGTCCGATAAAATCGGCCACAAACCGGCTTTCCGGGTTCAGATAAATCGCTTCAGCCGTGCCGGTTTGTGCGATCTGGCCCTGTTCAAGCACCACGATCCGGTCCCCCATTTCCATCGCTTCTTCCTGATCATGCGTCACATAAACCGCCGTAATCCCCAGACTTTTCAGCAAGAGATGGATTTCTCCCCGCAACCTTTTTTTCAGTTGAGCATCCAGTGCAGACAGTGGCTCATCCAGCAGCAATACCTGAGGCCGGGTAATAATCGCCCGTGCAAGCGCAACCCGCTGACGCTGTCCGCCGGACAACTGATCCACAGGCCGGTGCGCGCAGGCCTGCAAATCAAACATCGTCAGCATTTCATCCACTTTCTGCTTTCGCTGTGCAGGTTTTTCGCCTCTGACCCGCAGCCCGTAGCCGATGTTTTCAGCCACATTCATGTTCGGAAACAGCGCATAAGACTGAAACACCATGCCGACATTGCGTTTTTCGATGGGTAACGCCGTCACATCCTGCGAACCGAAACTGATGTGACCGCCCGGATCGGCAAACTCCAGCCCGGCAATCAGGCGCAGTGTTGTGGTTTTTCCGCAACCGGAAGGACCAAGCAACACCAGAATTTCTCCGGCGTGAATCTCTAAATCCAGCGGTTTCAGCGCCAGAGTGCCATCGGCAAAGGTTTTCTGAATCTGTTTCAGGTGAATTGATACACTTGAATCTGATAATTTCATCTCTTTTCCACTTCACAATCATCGGTCAGACACGGGTTATACCGGTCTGCGGTTCAGCCACTGTGCCATGATCAACAGCGGTAAAATCAGGCACAGAAAAATCAGCGTATAAGCAGAGCTGATCTCCAGCCGCATGGATGCATAAGCATCGGCCAGCCCAACCGGTAAGGTTTTGGTCAGCGGCGTGTGCAGCATCCAGGTCAGATTGAATTCCCCGACCGACAACGTCAGAGTCATCAGCATCCCGTTCATGATGCCGGTTTTGCAGTTCGGCACAATGACATCCATAAAACGTTGCCGGAACGAAGCACCCAGACTGGCAGCACCTTCCTCCAGTACCCGGAAGTTGATGCTGTTGAGCACAGCCAGTACCGCTTTGACCATAAATGGCAGGGTAAAAATGACATGCCCGGTCAGAATAAACAGCCAGCTTGACCGGAAAGCGGTCAGGTCACCATAAACAGACAGCAGCCCCAGCGCAATCGCCATACCGGGAATCGCCACGGGCAGTGTCAGGCATTCTTCAAACCCTACGGCAAAGCGCGATGGATACCGGGCCAGATAATACGCACACGGCACACCGGCCAGCACATTGATCACCGTGGTCGTCAGTGCAATTTGTAAAGTCAGCCACACCGTATCTGCGTACATATCCCAGACTTCCGCGACCCAACGCAGCGTGAAACCACTGCGGATACCGGTAAAATAATTCACCGTCAAACCAGCGGTGACTGACATCAGCACCGGCACAATTAAAAAAGCACACACCAGCAATGTAAAAGCGAGCTGAAGATAAAAGAAACCATCTCTTTTCACTGGCTTATCCTCCCATATTCACTGAACCTGCCCCTTTCATCCGTGCCATCACCAGACACAGCCAGGTGATCCCACCAAGCACAAGGCTCAGGGTTGCGGCCATCGCAAAATTAGCATTCAGGGTAAATTCGGTATAAATCGTCATGGGTAACACGTCGATTTGTGTAGCCAGCGTGAAGGCCGTACCAAATGCGCCCATGGACGTCGCAAAGCAGACCGACCCCGAAGAGATCAGGCCCGGCATCAATGCCGGTAGCGTAATATCGCGTAAAATCTGCCAGCGACTGGCTCCGAGAGAGCGCCCGGCTTCCGGTAAACCGGGATCAAGTTTCTCAGCCGCTCCCATCACCGTCAGGACGACTCTGGGAATCGAAAAGTACAGATAACCCAAAAACAGCCCGGCTATCGAGTAAGCAAACACCCAGCGCTCTCCGCTCAGCGCTAAACTCAGCTGAGCCACCAGCCCTTGTCTGCCACCGAGCATAATGATGAAAAAGCCAATCACCACACCGGGAAAAGCCAGCGGAAAACTCAGCATCGCAATCAGCAGGGTTTTCCCCCGAAACGCCTTCCCCTGAGACGGTTTACCCTGAGACAGTTGGCCCTGAGACGATTTCCCTTGAGACGATTGCCCCTCAAGCCGGGAATCCGTGAGAAAGAGTCCGGTCACCGTGGCAATCACCAGACTGATCACAGTCACCGTCACCGATAAAACCACGGTAGAGAGCAGGCTCCGGTAATAGACAGGGTCGGTGATAATCGCCAGATATCCGGCTCCGCCCCCGGAAGCTGACAACCAAACCAGCCGGGTCAGCGGTAACAGAAAAAACGCCAGACAGATGATACCGGCAGGCAAAATCAACAGCCGGTGATTGAATCGAACATTCATAGCAACTTCATCCGGAAAATAATGAGACGAAAGCACAGGATAAATCCGGCGGTATCCGCCGCCGGAGCTTACGGCCTGTAAAGATCAATTCACATGCTGACGATAATTTTGTGTAAACGCTTGCTGCACCCCGGCCATTTTTCCGAAGTCAACGGTTCCTGCCCGTTGATATTCAGAAGCAGGCAGGAACTTCGCCTTCGCCTGCGGGCTCATTGCAGACGCAATCACAGGCCTTAAATAAGCGTCCGCCCACAAGCGCTGTCCTTTGTCAGATAAGACAAAATCGAGAATTTTATGCCCATTACGCGGATGCGGTGCACCTTTGACACTACTCATCACATAAGGCACCACAATCGTCCCTTCCTGCGGAATCACAAACCGGACATTGGCTTTATCTTTGTACTTTGCCCGGTAAGCATTGAAGTCATAATCGAGCAGAATCGGGATTTCTCCGGAAATCACTCTGGCATAAGAGGTTTGTTTGGGGACGACCGGTTTGTTTTTCGCCAGCTGCTGAAAATAATGGATTGCCGGTGAGAAATCGTCCAGATTTCCGCCCATCGCCTGATTCACTGCAACGGCACTGGCATAACCGACAAATGCACTGGTCGGATCAAGATAGCCAACCATGCCCCGGTATTCAGGCTTGAGTAAGTCCTGCCATGACTGCGGCACCGGTTTACCATCGAGTGCATCCACATTGACGAAAAAACCAATCGTGCCGGAATGAATCGCGAACCAG
Source organism: Vibrio aerogenes (assembly GCF_024346755.1). Lineage (NCBI taxonomy): Bacteria > Pseudomonadati > Pseudomonadota > Gammaproteobacteria > Vibrionales > Vibrionaceae > Vibrio > Vibrio aerogenes. The sequence goes on from NZ_AP024861.1 coordinate 2,589,342, forward strand.
TATCCCTGCGGGTCTTTCAGTCCGGCCGGAATTTTATCCCAGTTCTTCGGCTTATAAGCTTCCGTCACACCTTGTTTCTTCGCATTGATACCAAACGACACCCCATAATAGACAACATCCGCCACCGGGTTATTTTTCTCGGCCACCAGTTGCGACAGAGACTGACCCGAGTTTTTATTATCCATCGGCACACGAATGCCCAACTCATGTTTGATCTGTTTCAGTTGCCCGCCCCAGTTCGCCCATTCCGGCGGACAGTTATAACAAATTGCATCTGCAGCCTGCGCCACAGAAACCATCATTCCGGCACTGATAACTGCCAGTTTTGCCCAGTGTTTTAACTTCATTCTCAACATAACTTTCTACCTGTATCAGGAACAATATAAAGGTGATTGACGTTTCATGACTGAACCACGCAGGCTCATTTCATAATCCAGTTGTCGTTGCAGGGTTAACCCGGTCTGATGCCGGGAGTTAAACAATAAATCCACCGCACAATTTCCCATTGTCCGGTGCGGCACCCGGACGGTTGCTAAGGGCGGAGAAACCAGCTGCCCGAAAGACATGCCATCAAATCCAACCACAGATACCGCTTCAGGCACCCGGATGCCGCGGCGGGAAAAGTAATGCATCAGCTTCATCGCCAGCAAATCGTTGCTGCAAAACCATGCGGTGACCTGACGGTGCATGGTCAGCAGACAACTGTGATCAAAAGGCGCATCGTCACACGGGTCGACTTCGATCAGTGCTTCAGACAGCGCTGAATCATCCGCATCAATCCGGCTCAGAAATCCCGCATACCGCTGTCTGGCCCGGTCTGAAACCTGAAACTGCCCGGCCACCATGCCCAGCCGGGTGTGGCCTGATGCAATCAGTTGCGAGGCCACATCATGACCGGCCTGATAGTTATCGACAAAGACAGATGGCTCATTTCCCTCTGAGCGGTTATGGACCAGACAAAAAGGAAAACGGAATTCCCGGAGCAGCGACAGCGCTTCGTTGTTTTCCACGCTGGCCACCGTCAAAATGACGCCTGCGACCCGCTGACGAATCAGGTCGACCACGGCCTGACGCTCGCGTTCCCGTTCATAACCGGTATCGGCAATCATGACCGAGAAGCCAAAATGTCTGGCCCGTGCCTGAATGCCGGAGACAATCTCCGAAAAAACCGGATTCAGCAGGCTCGGAATGACCACCCCAATTGTCGGATTGTGGTTCACTTCAATGCGTCCTGATTTCCGGCCGGGGTCATAGTCGGTGGTTTGAATCACTTTTTCGATCCGTTCACGGGCAACGGCACTGACCCTGCCGGTCTGATTCAGTAACCGGGAGACGGTGGCCGGAGAGACACCGGCAAGGGCTGCAACATCCCGAATATTCATGGCTGACCTCTCTATCCGCTTTCCCGGCAGTCCGGTGATGAAAAACTGAACCCAGCATAGGCAGATGAAATGAAGGTTTTGTGACAGGTTTTTGGAACGTTACTGAGAATTGAGCGCAATTTATCTCAAGATAACCACAAGATACCGGAAGATAGCACGATGAAACATTTTTGTTTCATGCAGATACACACTAAAGCTGATGTTTTTTTAAACAAAAAATCGTGATAAATATCACATAAAATAGTTAGGTCGTGAAAGAAAGAGGGATTATCACCGATGGGCAAAGGATGGACATATGGACAAAGGACAGAAGAGAAGCGGGCGTGATTTTAAGAGATCTGATGCATTTAAATCAAGCACAGTAACCGGACATGCATTTCAATATACATCATGACTATCAATTGCTTATCGCTGTTTTTTTATTACAGTTTTTTATTGCATAAACCGGATTTATTCTCATAAATGAGACAGCATAACCCCGGAGTTTAAGCTTTAATAGTTAGTGAGATTCATCTTCATTGTAAACCTTAATAAGCAAGGTCCCGGCGCTCTCCTGCCGGGACCTGTTTTATTTTTCAGATTAGTATTAGCGGATATTGCTTAACTAATAATAATGCGTTTATAAGCAACCAGCGATCCATCATCGTTCTGCTGTGTATTGAAAATATATCCACTGGCGCCGCTGCTGAAGACCGTATCTGAGGCAATCAGAGTATCCGGTGCCCCACGGCTGGCATAATCTGTGTGCGTCGTGCATATTTCAGTACAAAAATCATCGGTAAAGGTAAACTGAGAAATAACTTCGTCACTATTGTTATTGCGCACCCGGAAGTGAATATGGATCACCCGGCTTGAATACCAGCCCGGAAAACAGGATTTAAAGTTCACCCGGCCGCTGCTGTCGGTCACCTGAATCCCCCGGAACCAACGGGAAGCAAGCGCTTCACTGTCATTGTCGGTACAAAAACCACTGCTGAACCCGCTGGTGTCACTGCTGCCGGTTGTGTCACCGGAATAGAGGCCATCGACGTTACAGTGCCACACTTCAATCTCATAACCAGATAATGGCTCACAATTCTGGTCGATCAACTGTAAACACAGCATCATTGGCAAACCAGTCTGCGCTTCTGAAATATCTTCCAGATAATCCCCGTCAAAGTAGCACGGTCCTTCGGTCAGTGCGCCTGTCAGCGAGACAGCACAAGTCCCTGCGGTTTCAAACAGGCTGTCCTCCGGGAAGTTAGCCGTCATATTTTTCGTCCCGCCCGATGCCCAGCTCACCTCAGATGAATCGGTTGAATCGCTTGAATCCGTGCTCCCGTCTGTCCCTGTATCGGTGTCGCTATCCGTGGTCGAGCTATCCGTTGTTGAACTATCTGTCGTTGAACTGTCTGTCGTTGAGCTTCCGGAAGCCGCTGTGGTTGATCCCTCACTGTTACACCCGGCAGCAACAGCGGCAACTGCAACAGACAGGATGGACTTTAATACCTTTCTCCGGTTGGTATCTGACTCTTGCTTATTACTTTCCATGATTCATATTTCCTGTATATTTTCTGTTTATTTTTTACGTTGAGATCATTGATTATATAAATGCAAATCTGTGTATAAAGCCGATTTACTCAGGTTTACATTGGTGAAACCCCTGTTGAGGATGAAATACAGACTTCAATCATCATTTTAGTGCTCTGATGGCGCTTCTTTAGAACATTTAATTATTTATCGACGATTCAGGCAGATAGCACTGCAATTCATCAAATACCGGCGATGTATCGGTTTTCAGGTTCATACAACCAGAAGGCACATTTGACGGCCTGTTTGCCTATTCGTGCATCGTTGATGATGTCGATACCGAAATGTTAGCCTTTGGCTCCTGTACCGGTATGGTGACAGGTCTGGATGATGCCATTATGGATGCCGTCAATGCACAACTGGCCGATCTGGTTGAAGATCCTGAAAACTATGCTTATGAAGACTATTCTCTGACCGGCGTAGGGATTAAAGCCATGAACCCCGGAACCGGAGCAAAAAAACAAAATTACCCTAAAACCAATATTTGTGATGTGCCAGAACCTGATCCGGAAGTTTAATCATTCACATCGTGAACTTCTGTTCAGTGTAAACAACGCCGGTCTGTAAATTTATATACCGGCGTTTTATCGTCAGAATAATATTAAATTTAAATCGATTCAGTCACATCCGGTTATTTTATTATTTCAGATAAACCTACCGTCACTCAAATCTATATGTATGACCAACATCTGACGACGCATTGATTATATGTACGTTGCTCTAAATATCGGCAAATTTAAAAACATAGCAAAAATGTGACCTCAGATACTGTTATTTCAGCCCCTGATTTAAAAAAGAGCTATTTTTTTAAAAGCTGAATTAGTTGTCGATCCCGCCTGTTGATATGCTACATCCCATAGAGAGCTCATTACCCTTAACGTTCAAATATGAACATCCCCCCAACCGGAAATCCCCGGCAGTGCGGGATAAAACAACAAACCAGGAGGTTCCAATGAGACGTGAAACCCTACACAATGAATCCGTCGCAGAAGCGATCGATTTGATTCAGCAAGCGAAAGCCGCACAAAGCCAGTTAAAAACTTTTTCACAGGAAAAAATCGATGCGATCGTGTTAAGCATGGTTGAAGCCGCGCAACGTGAATCAGCCCGTCTGGCAAAAATGGCCGTATTCGAAACCGGTTTTGGTAATATTGAAGATAAAATCACGAAAAATGATTTTGCCACCAATGACCTGTACCGTTACATCAAAGATCAAAAAACAGTCGGAATTTTACGTAAAGACACCGAAACACGGACACTGGATATCGCCGTACCCATGGGCGTACTGGGCGCGTTAATTCCGTCAACCAATCCGACTTCCACGACCATTTACAAAACCCTGATTGCGGTGAAATCCGGTAACGGTATTGTGATTTCGCCTCATCCTTCGGCGAAAAACTGTATTCTGGAAACAGCCCGGATCGTCCTTGAAGCCGCAGTCGCAGCCGGCGCACCACAAGGCATTATCGGCTGTATGACCCAGCTGTCGCTGGAAGGTACACAAGCGCTGATGCACAACCCGGACACGGCACTGATTCTGGCAACCGGTGGTGAAGCGATGGTCAGAGCAGCTTACAGTTCAGGCAATCCCGCCATTGGCGTTGGCCCAGGTAACTGTCCGGCCTTTATCGAAAAAACAGCCAATGTGAAAGAAGCGGTCAAGAAAGTCGTGCTGAGTAAAACCTTCGACAACGGTGTGATTTGTGCGTCCGAGCAGTCACTGGTCGTGGAACGGACCATTGAAGCTCAGGTGAAAAAAGAAATTGCACAGCAAGGTGGCTACATTTTGTCGGCGGAAGAGTCTGAACAGCTCAGCAAAGTGATTTTGCGCGAAAATGGCACCATGAATCCGAAAATCGTTGGAAAACCAGCCAGTTATGTGGCTGACATGGCAGGTCTGAGTGTACCGGATGATGTGAAGGTATTGGTGTCACAGCAGTATTCCGTGTCTAAAACCAACCCTTATTCGCGGGAAAAACTCACGCCAATTCTGGCACTGTATGTCGAAAAAGACAGTAAAGCGGCCATCGATCGTTGCGTGGAACTTCTGGAAAACGAAGGCAGCGGCCATACGGCTTCAATACACTCTGATGATGATCAGGTCATTCAGGATTTTTCTCTGCGCGTACCGGTCTCACGCTGTCTCGTGAACACGCCAAGTGCGCTGGGCGCGATTGGTGCGACCACAGAACTGATTCCCTCTCTGACCTTAGGCTGCGGTGCCATCGGTGGCAGTTCTGTTTCAGATAATGTCGGTCCGGAGCATTTAATTAATATCAAGAAAGTTGTGTATGACTTTGATTGCTGTGTTAGTAAGGCGGCTTAATTAAGCAAGAAGCAGAAAAATATAAGCAAATCCTGTGATTTAATATGCACTAAACTTCGCTCTTCGAATAGCCATGAAAATAGTCTGAAACATGATTTAAACAATAAGTTTAATATTATTATTTATATTCAAATCTTTTCAGAAACATATTTAATGCAGCGATTTGCTTATTTCAACTTAATTATTTCTGTTTGCTAATTTCGGCTTACTTATAAAAACAAACATCAATATAAGAGAGAAAATAAAAATAGCCATCAGGCAGGTTAAGTTTATATATGAATATAAAAAAATAATCAACATTAATTCAATTTTGGAGTTTTATTATGTCGAGTGCGTTTTTTATTCCTTCGGTGAATCTCATGGGTGCTGGTTGTCTGGCGGATGCAGTCAATCAGATCAAATCATCCGGTTTTAAAAGAAGTCTGATCGTCACGGATGCCGTACTCAGTCAAATTGGTGTCGTCGGAAAAATTCAGACCCTGCTGAAAGAAGCCGGTCTGGAGGTGGTCGTTTACGATCAAACCAAACCGAATCCAACGACAGAAAATGTCAAAGATGGTCTGGCCCTGTTGCAACAGTCAGCATGTGACTGTGTGATCTCGCTGGGTGGTGGTTCACCCCATGACTGTGCTAAAGGCATTGCTCTGCTGGCGACCAACGGCGGCCACATTGCTGATTATGAAGGCGTTGATCAGTCCGGCAAGCCTCAGTTACCGCTGATTGCCATTAATACCACGGCGGGCACCGCATCGGAAATGACCCGCTTCTGCATCATCACCGATGAAGCCCGTCATATTAAAATGGCGATTGTTGACAAACACGTCACGCCGCTGATGTCGGTCAATGATCCGGAGCTGATGCTGGGTAAACCGGCTTCGCTGACAGCAGCAACCGGTATGGACGCACTCACTCACGCCATTGAAGCTTATGTTTCCACGGCAGCAACACCGGTCACCGATGCACTGGCCATCAAAGCCATTGAACTGATCCATCAGAACCTGCGAACTGCCGTTCATCAGGGCGATAACCTCACGGCACGGGAAAACATGGCCAATGCCCAGTTTATGGCGGGCATGGCATTTAATAACGCGTCACTGGGCTATGTGCACGCTATCGCACACCAGTTGGGCGGTTTTTATGACCTGCCGCATGGTGTCTGTAACGCGGTGTTACTGCCGCACGTCCAGCAGTTCAATGCCCATGTCTCGGCAGAGCGCTTATCTGATGTCGCCAAAGCAATGGGCGTCGATATCTCCGGGCTGAATACCGCCGAACAGGCGGCACAGGCAGCACTGGATGCGATTCGCCAGCTCTCGCAGGACGTGAATATTCCCGCCGGATTGTCTGATTTAGGTGTCAAAGCCTCCGACTTTGATTTGCTGGCTGAAAATGCACTCGAAGATGCATGCGGGCTGACCAATCCAAGACCGGCAACGCACGGACAGATTGTCGATATTCTGGTTGCAGCCATGTAATCCCGTGCATCAGGTCGCCGGTCATCGGGGGGCCTGATTCCTTTCTCTTAATTTTTATAATGAGGTGGTCTCGTTATGGCAAAGTTTGTTCTTATTCTCAACTGCGGCAGCTCTTCTCTCAAATTCGCCGTGGTTGATCCGACATCCGGAAGGTCTTATCTGACAGGGCTGGCAGAGTGTCTGTCCCTGCCGGAAGCACGTATCAGCTGGCATCTGGATGGCAGTCAGTACAGTGCCCCGCTGTGTCACTGCGCCGATCATGAGAAAGCACTGACTTTCATGGCTGAGACCATCCTCGCCTCAACCCGGGAAATTGCACAAAGCATCGCTGCAATTGGTCACCGTGTCGTCCATGGCGGGGAGCAGTTTACCGACTCAGTTTTGATTGATGACGAGGTGCTCAAAGGAATTGAAGGCTGCGCAACCCTCGCCCCCCTGCACAACCCGGCGGCAATCACCGGAATTCATGCCGCCCGCAAAGCATTTCCCGGCCTGAGCAACGTGGCGGTATTCGATACCGCCTTCCATCAGACGATGCCGGAAGCGGCCTATTTGTATGCTTTGCCTTATTCACTGTATCAACAACATGGCATCCGGCGATACGGAATGCACGGCACTTCTCACCGTTACATTACCCGCCGGACTGCCACCTTACTCAATCTCCCGCTGCATCAGATCAATCTGATCAGCTGCCACCTTGGTAATGGTGCATCTGTTTGTGCGGTGAAACAGGGCTGTTCAGTCGATACCTCGATGGGCCTGACACCGCTGGAAGGATTAGTCATGGGCACCCGCTGCGGCGATATCGACCCGGCGATTATTTTTCACCTGCATGACAGCCTCGGTTATTCCATTGCACAGATAAATACCCTGCTGACCAAAGAATCCGGCCTTGCAGGACTGACAGAAGAAACCTCTGACTGCCGGTTTGTGACCGATCACTATGGCAGCAACGACAAAGCAACCCGTGCGATGGATGTGTTCTGTCACCGGCTGGCAAAGTACATCGCCGGATATATCACAACACTGGAAAGCCATCCGGATGCCATTGTCTTCACCGGCGGTATCGGTGAAAACGCCGCCCTGATCCGTGAAAAAGTCATTCAACGCCTGACATTTCTGGGCATGAATGTCAGTCAGGAGGCCAATGCAGCCGCCTGTGGCGGAGCGGAAGCTGTCATCACCACACCGGGCAGCCGGGTGCAGGCCTGGGTGATTCCAACCAACGAAGAACTGGTCATTGCAGAAGACACTGCGCGGCTGACAACACTTGAACCGGCCCTTGTCGCAGACCTGTTTTAAAACGCTGAAGTAAGCGGAGGAATGAATGATGTCCAGAATAATCATGCTGATCCCTGTCGGTACCGATGTGGGCTTAACCAGCGTCAGCCTTGGCGTTTTAAGAGCCATGGAACATAAAAGAATCAATGTCTCCTTTTTTAAACCGATTGCCCAGCCACGGCAGGACAATCAGCAGCAGGACCTGACCACGGCGATTCTGCAAGCCAGCAGCACGCCGCAAATTCCCGAACCTTTGTCGATCAACGAAGCAGAAGCCCTGATCTGTCAGGGTCAGGAAGACACGCTGCTGGAACAGGTCGTCGCCCGAAGCAAAGCAGTCACCGCGGGTGCAGAAGTCACTTTGATTGAAGGGCTGGTGCCGACCCGTCAGCACCCGTTTGCCGATCAGCTTAATGCGCGGATTGCCGACACGCTGGATGCTGAAATCATCTTTGTCATTGCCGCGTGCAATGATTCTCCCACACATCTGAAAGAACGGATTGAAGTCGCCTGTGCCGGCTATGGTGGTGTCACGAATCCACAGATTTCCGGCGTCGTGATCAATAAAGTCAACGCACCGGTCGATGCGCAGGGACGAACCCGGCCTGATTTGTCAGATTTATTTGAACATCAGGGAGAAACCAGTCAGCCGCGGATGGAACGGTTGCAGGCACTCAATGCCAGCCCGATCCGGGTGTTGGGCTGCGTGCCATGGCATGAAGAGATGATTGCAACCCGTGTTGCTGATGTCGCAACTCACCTGAAAGCCAGCATCATTAACGAAGGCGATCTGCAAACCCGTCGCATCCGTAAAATTGTATTCTGTGCCCGCAGTGTGCCCAATATGGTTGAGCATTTTCGTCCGGGGGCGCTGCTGGTCACCACGGCGGACCGGCCGGATATGATTGTGTCGGCCTGTCTGGCAGCCATGAACGGGATTGAAATCGGCGCACTGCTGCTGACAGGCAATGGCGATCTGCCGTTATCTGTCGCGGGTTTGTGTCAACAGGCGCTGGATAGCGGTCTGCCGATACTCAGTGTGCCCGGTAACACCTGGCAAACTTCCCTGAATCTGCAAAATTTCGGTCTGGAAACGCCTGCAGATGATGCGCCACGCATCGAGCTGGTGAGTGAGTATATTGCCACACATATTGATAAAGCATGGGCAGAATCACTGACTCAGGGAATAAGCCGCAAACGCCGGATGAGTCCGCCCGCTTTCCGCTATGAACTGACAGAACTGGCACGCAAAGCCGCGAAGAAGATCATCCTGCCAGAAGGGGATGAACCGCGAACAATCAAAGCGGCGGCAATATGCGCTGAACGGCGGATTGCAGAGTGTGTGCTGCTGGGCGATCAGGAGAAGATTCTGCGGGTGGCTGAGCAACAGGGCGTCACCCTGGGTGCGGGTGTCACGATTCTCGATGCCGACACGGTACGGGAAGATTATGTCGCCCGGCTGGTGGCGCTGCGCAAAGACAAAGGTATGACCGATATCATCGCCCGCGAAAAACTTCAGGACAGCGTATGGCTTGGCACCATGATGCTGGAAAATGATGAAGTGGACGGGCTGGTTTCCGGCGCCGTACACACCACGGCCAATACGATTGTTCCGCCGTTTCAGGTCATCAAAACGGCACCGGATGTTTCTATTGTTTCTTCCGTATTTTTCATGCTCCTGCCGGATCAGGTGCTGGTGTACGGTGATTGTGCGATCAACCCGGATCCGACGGCTGAGCAGCTGGCTGAAATTGCGATTCAGTCCGCTGATTCTGCACAAGCCTTCGGCATCGAGCCACGGGTCGCCATGATCTCGTATTCAACCGGCACCTCCGGTCAGGGTGCTGATGTAGAGAAAGTCCGCGAAGCCACCCGGCTGGCCAAAGAAAAACGCCCGGACTTAATCATCGATGGGCCGCTGCAATATGATGCGGCCATTATGGAAAATGTGGCTGCGTCCAAAGCACCCGACTCGCCGGTTGCCGGGAAAGCCACGGTGTTTATCTTCCCGGATTTAAACACCGGTAACACCACTTATAAAGCAGTCCAGCGTTCTGCTGATTTGGTATCCATCGGCCCGATGCTTCAGGGCATGCGTAAACCGGTGAATGATTTGTCACGCGGCGCACTCGTAGACGACATCGTGTATACCATCGCTCTGACAGCCATTCAGGCAAAACAGGCTGACGATACCACCCGGCTGACACATCCGGCAGCAGCATAAATCAATGTGTCCGGGTCTGTTGGTTGGCCCGAAGCAATCCTCCGGCCAATTCCCCCGGCCGGGGGATTTGTTTATTCGGGTTTGTTCGTTCGGGTTTAGCGCATCATTGTCTGCAGACGTGAATCGTAATAATACGGGCTGGTTTCAACGATTTGAATCTTGCCTGAGTCAGGATGTTGTGGATTAATCATATAATTAAATTCATCCCGGACAATGACACTCGGCACCTGAAGTAACAGCGCCTGATTCTCCTCCAGAAAGGCTTGCCCAACGGCTCTGGCCGTTCCGTTCTCCGGCATGGCGTCCCAGCCTGCGGGAAGCTGTTGGACTGACCGGCGAAGAACAGAGACATCATCCGGTATCCAGATTGTCATCATCATCAATGAAGGCATATCCGCCATGGATTCATGCACCAGCCGCTCCAGTACACACAGTGATCTTGAAGACGCGGTATAACAGATCAGGCTCCCTTTCTCATGCCACCGCCCGGCACCGTATAGCCCACCCCGCCCGGATAAATCAACATAATCAGTGTGAGATAACCTGAATAACTCCATTACGCCGTCAGACCATATTTGAGCTTATTGATCTCTTCCATCGCCAGATGAATCCCGGTGTAAGTATCACAAACAGAAAGTGGCGAGACATTCCCCAAAGCAACAACAGGCTGATTTAACCAGCGCAGTGTCGCTTTACGTTGTGCAAAATAACCATCCGCGACTCTGACCAACTCTGCCAGCAGCAACGCATGTTCGCTCGCTGCCGGGCTCAGACAGCCGCTCGTCTGTTGTTTGCGTTGCAAACTCCGCAAATTCACCCCGATCAAGCGGGCATATTCTGTTTTCGTCACACCAAGCAGCCGGGTACCATGCTCTAACGCAGACACCGGTAATCCGTTGCGGATCAGCGCAATACTTTTTTCTACGGTCGCCATCTCTGATTGTTCTCCACCTAACATTTGATAAGCACTTGCATACATGTCGAACCTCCGGTTGTTATTTTTCTTACCATAGGCGACAAAATGCAAATTTACAAGCGACAAATGACATCAACATCATCTCACTGAGTTTACTTTACGCAAAAAATGCAGAATAAAAGTATGACTTTTGTATGAGAGATTGTGAGCGGTGTTGCGAATTGGCTTACTTTATACGAAAGCGTGACAAATCCAGGCTTAAAAAGACCCCCCAATCGTGACGTCATACGATTGAGGGGTTCACTTGAATTTAAAGTTCAGATACAAACCTACATCATCATTTCAACCAAGGTTTCTGCGGTCTTTTTCTCCACCTCAGGAATCGCTTCTTGAATTTCTAAATTCATTTTATTCGCGGTGGTCACAATCCGGGTTTCGTAAACGATCCAGTTGTATTTGTCACCACGCTTCACAGAACTTTTTTTCGCCACACCCATCCGGGTATGCCTGTCCCCTGTTGTGCGCAGACTGCCGCTTTTTGACTCATTGACAAACTGGTCGCCTTCCATCGGTCTCTCTCTGAGTTCAACATCCATCACAAAGGTGTAGTACACATCATCCACCAGTGTATCAGCTAAAAATCCGGCAGCAGCACCAAGTAGTCCTGCCGTGACCGTTTGTCTGCCATCTGAACCACTTACAGCAGCGATACCAGCCGCGGCTACACCGCCTTCAACGCCACCTTTATAACCGGATGACAAATATTTATTGGCATCGTCTTCTGTCATTTTATCCGCGGAAATAATTGATGCAGTTACCATCAAGTTGGCTTTTTTAGGATTTCTGGTCACCTGAAAGCCTTCCTGACGAAACAACTGTTCGATCTGTTTTTGCATCTCTTTGCGCATTGAGTTACCACTCAGATCTCTGACTTTTGCGTAAACAATTCGCTCAGAAGGTGCAACCGGCTCTAAAACAACGGCATAAGAGGTTTTAGACTCAACTGTTAAGTCTCTTTTTTTAATCATCGTCTGAGCGGCAGAACACCCAAGTAATATTGTGGATACCACCACAACCAACATGATTTTTATTTTTGTAAAATTCATTTTCATTTCCTTTTTTTATCCATACCCAAATGACAGGACTATCCACAAATAATGATGACGTATTGAACGAGCATCATATTAAATCAATATAAAAGGAACTGACGGAGCGGATAAATAGTAACTTGTTACTATATTCATCCGAATATAAATCAAATGTTTTATAAGGTGATAAAAATAATACAGGGATTAATAAACCTCTGTGTTTTTATTTACATAAAACTCAACTAAACACAGATAGTTTCAAGAGAATAACTTTAGTTCCTAATTGCTGGTCACTCAGGCAGATATTGAACACAGACACGCATGAACCCATCTTTGGGGATCTGCCACGCCCTCCCTGATGCGGAAGGTCTGCTTATCGATATCTGCCTCGTGACAAAAAGTGGCGCATATTATTTAGCGGCGATCAAGAAATCGCTGATGGCAGGCAACGATTTCAGACCGATCTTTAACTTTCAGTTTCTTTTTCACATGGCTCCAGTGTGTATGAGAAGTACTTTTTGCCATATGATATTTCTTCATGAAATCAACGACCCGGCCTCCGGTCGCCAGTATTTCAACCAGCTCTTTCTCTCGCCGGGTCAGTCCAGGGGTTTCCCATATCGGATAGGGCGAAGGTTTCGTCCTGATATTATTGGGCTGAATTGAGATAAACCGGACTGCGGTATCCAGCCCGACAACATCCCGCCCATGCCCCAGCAAGACACAGGTCAACACCAGCTCATCCAATTCAATCTGAACTTCGGGCATTTGATTATTCTCTGCAAATCTATCTGCGACTACGACTATTTTCTGTTTCAACTCCGCCATTTTCTGCTTGTTGGCGACCAATAAAATATTATTTTTAATCATGATTCCATATTTATTCAGGCGAAAGAAAGACGCAGCACTCTGATTCATTGCCAATAGATTTAACTGACGGTCAACCAGCAAAGACGGGCTTTTTTGTTGCTCCAGAAAATAGCGAAAACTCTCCGGAGCATGTGCGAGAGCCCTGAATTGCTGACCCAGTTTCCAATAATCACCCAACAGATCCTGATACTCCTTCAGGAACTCAACACATGCATTTTTCACTTTGCCATTGATATCGCAATAAAATAAAAGATTTATAGATATCCAGCTATCAGGCGCACTGAAGATTTCGACCACAGCAGAATCATTGATTTGAAGCGGCTCGAGCCAATGCCAAAATGCTGTTTGCCGAAGCTCTTCAACCGGCAAATAGGAAGACATCGCATAAGGAATGACAGGATGATATTGACGCTCAATCTCGGTCCAGGGATCCTGTTGATAATAGTGAGTGAGATAATCGTCTATTTCATCCACTGAAAATCCACATAGCATCGGACTTTTTAATTCCGCGTAGAGATCATTGGGGATATATAATTGCGCTGAATATTTGTCTCTCAGCATAATCATCCCTTTCTTTGCACCGGTACAATGAATAATATGCTGTAAAACATCATGCCATAAACTGACATCAGTAATTGTTTTTTTCAGTAACTGCTCAAATTTTAAAGTATGTTTCATCATTCAGGCTCAGGCCGGAATCCATGCCGGCCTGCCATTTTAATTTTCAACGTTTTACAATGAATGCGCCATAATCAAGACTATCCTGACAAGGGAAATAATCTTCAATTTCAAATAAAAGCTCAAAGCCATGTTTTTGATATAACATTAATTCCGGATCAACAGAAAAACCATCTTGTCTTCTTGACCGAATATATTCCGTGATATTTCCTCCGGTTTTGTGCTTCCATGACGCAAACCCCGGAACCCGGCTGCCTAAAACCAGCATATAACACAGACCGGATGCGATAAATTTCTGGTAGACATAGTCAATAATCAGGTCTGAGACACCGTAGCTGTCGCCTGACATACCTATCCCGTAAAGTATATGTCCTTTTTCATCATGTGTATGCGTAATATAGCCGTTATCTGTTTGAATAAACCAACTATCATTACTGGCACGGGTTACCCGCTGCACAGCTGCATACCCGACAATCTGCCCGTCATCGTTTGTAACAACCACACTTCCTTCGGGAAAAATTTGATGTCGTGAGCGGATAATCTCATAACCGGCACCTTCTCTTCCCCACACTTTCTGCTCCAGTTCAACCACACTTTCATAGTCACTTTTTATCATGTCACGTACTTTCATTGTTTTCTCCGTTTATTGTGTTAATGACAAGATTCACTATGATTCAACCGGAAAAGAAAAACAGGATAAACCATTGTTATAAATGGAATTTTATCCTTTTATTATCCTTGTTTTATCCTTTTATACTTCTTTGATTACCTTTGAATTACCCGCGATTTACCCCGACTTTTTGCCTGCCCTGCCGGACAATAATGACAGGTTAAACAAAAAGGAGTTCATCCCATGACACAGCTTATTTGCGGGTATCCATGTCATACAGGTAACGACATCAGGTATTCTTTTTCCCTCGGCAAACAAATTGTTCAGCAAACCCTTGTTATTCCCGGTGGCGGCTGCAGTTATTACCGGTCAAAAAAAGGCAAAGCCTGCACATTCTGCGCTTTTCCGGGACTGACCCGGGCCGTGACCAAAGGCAATGGACACGAGGATTTTTTTGGGAGCTGGCGGCTGGAAACAAAGATTTATCAAATGATGTTTGACACGCTGACAAGAGGGACAAAACAGGTGGACAGACTGGCTATTTTTAACGGGGGCAGCTTTTTCCCTAAAGCAGAGATCCCGGATGATTTTCAGCAATATGTTTGTCGTCAGGTTGCCCGGCGATCTGATATCCGGCAATTGCTGGTTGAGTGTTACCCACGCTTTATCACCCGGCATAAATTACTACAAACTTTGGACTGGCTGGCAGGGAAACAGCTTGTTGTGGCTGTCGGGCTCGAAAGCCGCGACGATCGGGTTCGTAATCAACTTCTCAATAAAGGGATAGATATCCGCATTTTTGAGCAGAAGGTCAAAATGATGCAGGCCATGGGGGTGAAAGTTGCCGTTTATGTCTTTCTTAAGGCTCCGCAACTCACGGAGAAAGAAGCATTTGATGATGTGATGAACACCCTGAGTTATCTGCACCAGCTTGGTGTAGATGAAATGATGCTCTCCTGCGCTTTTGTTCAGGAAAATACACCACTTGAATCTATGTACAAAGCGGGAACATTTCGTCCGCCCTGGTTGTGGACGATTCTGCATATTATCCGCGAAGCACAGGAGAAAAGCTGGCCGCTGATTGTGGGTGGTTTTAACGATACACCACCGCCGGTGGCCGGGCCATCCAATTGCACCCATTGCGACCAAATCCTGCTTGATATGATCGAATCCAGTCGCAGAAATGGCGTCTTACCGGAAGTGATGCCACCAATGTGTGACTGTTTTAATGAGTGGGACAAATTGATGGGCGAATCACAACCCGGCGGCCAGAAGACAGAATGTTTATCCGTTTGACATGAATCTCACGTCAGATAAAGAAAGGAACAATGCCTTTCTTTATCTGAATATACCCACATATGGGTATATACTATCTGCCTGAAAAACAGATGAACAAATTCAGAAGAACTATGGTGAATAAAACAGCTGATCCGCATTGAGTAAAGCTGCTTTTGATTCGCTCAGCTTACGCACTTTGACGGCAACCGTCGTCTTTTGATAAATATGTTTCACATTCCACAGAGGTAAATTCAGCAGATGGTTACAACTGAACCACAGGCTGAAATCATTTAAGCCCCCCTTTACACTGGTGGTAAACACACCTTTTCCATGCTGACTCAGCAGCAGACGAACGGTATCATTCAGCCTTTCTCTATGGTTGAAGTTCAACGTCACTCTGCATTTTTTTGTGGCCTGCATGACCCCCGGTTCACCCGAATTAAAGTCCAGACTGAATACATACATTCCCGGAGAAGAAAAGAAAATATAACCATGATAGTACAGCCCGGAATCCCGGCCTGATGTGGCCTGATACACCCCCGGATTCAACGTATGGTCCGCATAAGTAAACAGCCCGCCTTTATGATAAGTCAGGCTACCCACCAGATATTTATCAAAGGAATACATCAAATCTCTGTTTTTTCCTTTAAATACATACACATCCAGCTTTAGCCCTTGTTTTAAATCAACATAGGAAGAAGGCTCAAAGGTCTCTTCATCTTCCTGCGGAGCATTTTTGACTTTTTCCGGGGTTGCATGCGCTTTTTCTGCAGCAGGCAAACTCTGCGAAGAAACAGGGGGAAAAGCCGGCGAAGATGTTGAGGGATGAACCGGTGTGACGTGGGGTGATACAACAGATCGGCTGGCCGGAAAAACCGTTTTTTGAGGCTGGAGATACGGCTCAGATACAGGAGTATGCTGAAAGTCCGCACTTTCATCCTGGCCCATATTTAATGTATTGGTTTGTTGGTTCTGCTGATTGTCCAGATGAATATTATTATTGATAATCACCGGCTTGTTCTCACCCAAAAAACTGGACGTAAAAAGAATAATAAAGATGAAAAACAGGCCAATGATCAAATGAAACTGATGCGTGACACACCACTCATAAAGTGGTGCCCTGCTGAAAAGTACTGATTTAGAACCGGATGAATCATCCGTCATCGCAGACTCATCCGCATTGGTGCTTTCAGGGGATTCATCAGCTTTGCTGGTTTTCCTGCTCTGCCGGCGCCTGTTTGCTTTCTGATCTAAATTTTCCAGCTCAAACTGACGATATTTATCACACCAGGCTTTAGCGATTTCTTCTGTTTCACAGACCTGACTGAAAATATACAAAATCGTTCTTTTTGCACCCGGATTTGGAAACGACCCCTTATTGATCCAGGATTTTAAATTTCTGTCATCAAAGGGATGAAAGCCTCTTTGTTCGGATAACTGGCAAAACTGAGATTGCGTCAAATTACCCAGCTTCATAAACTGCCGAAGCAATGCAGGAAAAGTTTCCGCTTCCGGTAATACAGAGATTTTGTCGAATAGAACAGGCAATGAAAATATCCCCTGCGATGCAATTTTTTGACTGTATGTATCATTATATCCAGCGCTGGCGGCTAAAAAAATTAACATATATCATATTAAGCACATATTTGTTCAGTCCGAATGGAAACACAATCGTGGTGGTAGCTGGCGTTGTGGGCATTATATGGGGGACAGACGCCTCAAATATTCCATAGCCTGCAACATTATTGGTGACAGAAACAAAAATGGGATGCCGTCGCACCAGACGATCGCCTCGATTAAAAATTCCCACGAAGCCGGATTGAGACACATTTCAGGTAAGCGATATACCCTCAGCATCATCAAGATCTGACGCTGCCGAGGGTGTACCGGACAGTAAACTATGGGTAACTCATAAACTATAGGTCACTCATAAACTATTGGTAGTTCATAAACTATAGTTGGCTAAGAATGCCGGCAGGCTGCAAAGATATCCATCGGCTTCCGGTAAAGGCGGGTGGAAATATCCAGCATGCCCAGCATGGAATCGAACAGGTTATCATGGGAAAAATGCCCCTGCTTCGCTTCTGATTTCAGGCAGGTTTCGTCAATCTGCTTATCTGCTTTGAAATCATCAGACAACCACATCATCAACGGTACTTTCTTTTGATAATCCGGGGCCAGCGAGTAAGGCATACCATGCAGGTAGAGTCCGCTTTCACCTAATGATTCACCGTGATCCGACAGATAAACCAGCGCAGTATCATACTGTTTTTCAAGTTTTTTCAGTTGATTGATGGTCTGCGACACCACGTAATCTGTATAGCGAATTGTATTATCATAAGAATTCACCAACTGTTCATGGGTGCAGTTCTCGATATCCGCCCGCGGACAATCCGGAGTGAAGAAATTGAATTTCTCCGGATAACGCCGGTAATAAGTCGGACCATGGCTGCCAATCAAATGTAATACCACCAGTTTGTTACCCGACAAGTCATGTACATTCTCAGAAAAACCATCCAGTAAAGCCATATCCAGACAGCTCTGATGATCACACATCGGATGTTTCGGGCTGCGCTCCAGATTCTGATATTTCACATGATCCGGCACCCCTTTGGGTGCGCCATCATTTTCCCGCCACAACACATCAACACCGGCACGTTGAATCACATCCAGCAGGTTATCCTGATGATAAGCACGCTGCTGGTCATAATCACGCCGATCCAGCCGGGAGAACATACACGGTAAAGACACCGCTGTAGCCGTGCCACAAGAGTGAACATCCTGAAATGAAATCACATCCTGCTGACGGGTATAAGGATTGGTGGGACGTGCATAGCCATTGCTCTGATAATTCTGACTTCTCGCCGTTTCTCCCACGATGAGCACCACCAGCGACGGCTTCTTTGCACTGCCAGGTTTTTGTGTCGCATCTGTCCCGATATGGGTAAAAGGCATCGGTTTGGAAAAATAAGTCTGCCGGACAAATTTATCCACACTGTGCACATAATAAGTCGGGATCAGAATCTTTCTCAGATAACTATTGTTGCGCCCGACAGACACATAATCCTGAAACCAGAAGGAACCAATCACAACCAGTCCGGCGGCAGCAAGTATCATCAGTCCGCCTTTCTTTAATACAAACGGCAGCACAGATTCAGATTTCAGGGGCACCATCACCAGTAAAATCGCGGGAAAAATACCCAGCCCGGTGACCCAGAGAACCGATGCGATACTCAGGTACGAACTTGCTTCACCGGGATTGGTTCCCACCAGATTGCGGATCATGTCCACATCAAAAATCGCCCCGTAATTATAGGTCGCGTAACAAACAACCGCAGAGCTGATCAGCAATACAGAAAAGAAGACTTTGGTTATTTTCGGCCAGCTAAACAGGCTGAAAAGGCAAATAAATGCGAAGAAAAAGGCAAAAGGAATGGAAATAATAAATCCGGTGTCGACGGCTGACATGCCGGAAAAAATATGTTTCAGGTCTTTATACAGTGGCAGGTTCAGTACCAAAGCATAGTATGCTGCCAATAGCAGCGTTACCGAATGAAAGGACAGACGGATGGATTTGAATTGGCTGATTAATTTCATAGTAATACCCAGCTCCAGATGAATACAGCAAGAAAAATGGAGACAAGGACAGCCGCCGAACCAATATCTTTGGCTCTGCCGCTTAATTCATGCAGCTCATCACTGATTCTGTCAACCACCGCTTCGATCGATGAATTAAACAGCTCAGTAATCAACACCAGAAACAGTGAGGACACTAAAAAAAGCTGCTCAATGGCAGAGACAGGCAGCAGCAGTGCGGTAATAAACAAAGGAACCACAATACAAACTTCCTGACGAAATGCCGCTTCGTTGCGCCACGCAGCTTTCAGCCCTTTTGCCGAGTAAATTCCTGCATAGTAGAGTCTTTTCAGACCCGTTCTTCCCGGTTTCATGGTGAATCAAGTCTCCTGTAATCAAATCTGGTCTGACTATAAAAGCCAAGACTTAAGACTTTCTTAAGAAGTGAGAACTTACTGAATAAGCAGCATGATTCGGGTCGGTCGCAGGAAAAAACCCACCCGATAGCTAAACCAGCCCGGAGCGCTGTGTCATCCGGTTATAGATCAGCAAACCGAGGAAATAGAGCGCTCCCAGAATCGCCACCAGCGTTCCGGCAGCGATTTGCGCCGGGTAGACCAGTACCTGCCCGAGCCAGTTCGCCCATACCATGGCAACCCCGCCAATCAGGCTGCCCAGCAGGAGTTGTTGTTTCACCCGGTGCGCTCCCAGCAAACCGGCCAGATGCGGCGCAATTAAACCAACAAAGGCGACCGGTCCCATGGTCGCAGTTGTCACGGCACACAACATGGCGACCAGTGAGAGCAGCAGCAGCGACATCAACGCTGTGTTCAGCCCGCGGGCCTGGGCAAATCCCCGGCTGACCGTCAGTAATGTCAGTCCGCGTGATGAGGCCAGGCTGAGGATCAACATCAGTGAAACCAGCGCACATAACCACAATGCCTGTTCAGGCTGTACCCGGTAAGTCGAACCCGCCAGCCACTGCAAAATGCTGTAACTGTCCTGATTACCGCCCGCGAGACAAAACTGCACGAATGCCTGAAGCAACGCACTGAGTGCAATCCCGGTCAGAATCACACCTGACGGTGCAAAATGATGTTTTTTGCTGAAGATGATTAACAGGCCCAGCACAATCAGGCTGCCGGTCATCGCGGTTCCCCACTGCCCGGCCAGTAGTGACTGCCCCATAAACAGGCTGGCAAACACCAGCGCGAATGTTGCCCCGGCAGAGACCCCCAGAATATCCGGGCTGGCCAGTGGATTATTGATCATCCGTTGCAAGATCACACCAGCCAGCGCCAGTCCTGTCCCGGTCGATAATGCGGTCAGTACGCGCGGCCAGCGCAACAGCCACTGATAGTGATCCGGCATTGCCAGATGCAGTCCGGGTTGGTCTGGCTGTGAAAAAAAGCTGACCATAATGCCCAGCCCCAACAGGAAAATCAGAACCGTCACCGCAGACAAACCAACCGAGTGACGCGAACCGGGCAGCCGGACAGCGAGATTGTCCTGCGCTTTCAGACGGCGGCGGCTGAACCCGATCAGTGCCGGAGCACCGATCGCAGCGGCGGTCACGCCGGAAGGCACCACCTGCCCAAACCACACGGTGAGCACTTGTGCCAGCATATCGGTCAGCAACAGCAATAATGCGCCAAATACCAGACTGGCCAGTAACTCTGTGCGTGGTGTTCTTGCTCCCAGCGCCCGGACAATATTGGGCGTCAGTAAGCCGATAAACCCAATCAGTCCGACCATCGTCACGGCAGCCGACACCAGCCAGATGGTCAGCGTCATCAGAAAGAAGAAAGCGGGAATCACTGACAGCCCGCGGGCCTGGGCGTTTTCATGTCCCAGCCGGAACAGGGTTAAAATCCGGGGTGCGACAACTAAAATCAGCACCACCGGGGACAGACGCGGCAAGAGCCACTGCACCTGCTCCCAGCCATTTTGTGCCAGCGAGCCCGCCCCCCAAATGAACACATTTTGTGCATAATCCTGATGCAGTAAGATCATTGCCCCGGCAACGGCGCCGAGCAAGATATTCACCACCATCCCGGAAATCACAACCGGCATTCCCGTCATGTGGTTCAGCCCGGCGATGAACAAAATCAGGGCAAATGCGCCCAATGCACCTCCCATCGCAGCAAGCGCACTGTAATCGGCGATCGCATCCGGCCACCAGAGGCTCATCACCACCAGCGCCAGCCAGGCGCCGGATGAGGTGCCCATCGTCAGCGGAGAAGTCAGCGGATTTTGGGTCAGCTGCTGCATCAGGCTGCCGGACAGCCCGAGCATCGCTCCCACGACCAGCGTCATCACCAGACGCGGTAACTGCGCATAGGCGAAATTGAATGCATCAAACGACTCCGCCAGCTGTGGATGAAAAATCAAATGCCACTGCGCAGTCAGTGTCAAAGGCTGCTGAAACTGCAGACTGGCCAAAGCGGCCACACCCAGCAAACCCAGCGCTGAAATCAGGGTTGTCCGTGTCATGATGCAGGAGCAACCTCAAGCAGACTCTGTGTAATCGCTTCCGCCATATACCGAAGTGACATCGCACCGCCATAAGTCCAGACAGGTGCCACTGAGTTGACCCGGTGATGACGCACAAAAGGCATCGCCTGCCACAACACCGAGCGTTGTAATTTTTTCTCTTCGTAGAGTGGCAGAAGATACAGCACATATCCCTCACGGATATTTTTCAGGGTTGTGATGGGCCGGCGAACAATGCCCCACTTTGCTGGCGGTGCTGAAAATCCGGGCTTCAGGCCAAGTTGATGCAGAACGTAGTCAGCCATTGAGTCGCGCGTGTAAAGGAAGGTTGATGTGGTATCGGCAAAGCGCATCACAACCGCTTCCGGCAGCGGTGTTCCGAAACTGGCCTGAAGCTGCTGCTTGAGTTCGGTAAAACGTTGTGTCATCTGCTTTAGCTTCTCTCTGGCCACCTGCGTTTTACCAAACACCTGCGCCAGTTGCTGAAATTCGCGAATCGCGACTTCAGCCTGCTTATCCGTGGCACGGAAGTTGGTATAGAGTAAAACCGGCGCAATTTGTGTCAGACGGGGAATTAAATCCTGCTGCGTTTCAGTGATCAGAATCAGGTCCGGATGAAGCGCCGCTATTTTTTCCAGATTAGGTTCGCCACGGGTGCCGACATTCTGTGTACCGGGTGGAATGGCCGGTTTGACCACCCATTCCCGGTAAGCCGGTGCATCTGTAATGGTCAGCGGCTTAACGCCTAATTCAACCACCTGCTCAAACAGATTCCAGTCCAGAACCGCTGGCCGGACAGGAATACCCGGTAAAGTGTGCTCTCCGCGGGAGTCAGTTACAACCCGCCCTTCACCTGCCGTCTTGATTGTTGTATCTGAAGACGAGAGGGCTGTATCTGAAGATGTGATGGCAGTGTCTGAAGACGAGATGGCAGTGTCTGAAGACGTGATTGAGGTCGCTGAAAATGCCGGAACAGCCATCCACAGACTGCCCTGAACCAGTATCAGCGTCAGGCAGTACATGATCATTTGGCAAACGTTTTTTTTATCTATACACATACAACAGCAACCTTATGGGCAGTCAGGTCTCCGGAAACCGCGTGATGGCCCGGGTATTCAGGAATCTCCTGAGGATGGTCAATCAGCCGGATAGGGGTTTGATACAACTCAGACAGGCGTCTTTCATCAGCCAGAACCGACACCGGACCATCAAATGCGATCTGCCCTTGTTTGAGCGCCACAATATGTGTGGCATAACGTAACGCCAGATTCAGATCATGCAGGATAACAATGGCTCCGCACCCCGCCTCGCTGGTCAGTTCTGATAACAGCGCCATCAGCTGATACTGATGCTGCACATCCAGTGCAGAGGTTGGTTCATCCAAAATCAGTACCGGTGATTCCTGCGCCAGAAGCATGGCGACCCACGCCCGCTGACGTTCACCGCCGGAGAGTTCATCAACATACGCCTCTGCCAGCGCGCTGATGCCGGTTTTTTCCATCGCAGTGGCAATGATGTCTGAATCCTGTCGCTGCCAGAGCCCCAGTGCGCCCCGCCACGGGTAACGCCCGAGTCGCACCAGCTCGCGGACGGTCAGACCGGCGCTGGCCGGCAGTTTTTGCGGCAGAAAGGCAACAGATTTTGCCAGTGTCCGGGCGCTGAGCTGATGAATATCACGCTGATTCAGCCGCACCGCACCGCGGTCCGGTGCCTGTTGTCCGGATAACAGACTCACCAGCGTTGATTTCCCGGAACCATTATGACCAAGAATCACGGTCAACTGGTCTGTCGGTACTGAAAGCTCAGCCACGGAGAGTATCTTCCGCCCGGCACGGATCATCTCAATGTCGGATAACGTAAACATGAATGGGACTCCGGTTTGTATCATCACCCCGATTCAATCGAATGGGGATAATAGTGAGAATTATTTTAATTATCATTATTAACTGAGCGCACTATTGTACTGATAATTCCTGACATGAAAATAAGCAACTGATTGGATTTGGCAGATTTCGCAACAGGACTGAATCATGGTTGAATAAAAAACAACCACAAGCAGGATGGCTCTGGTGCTGAGCCTCTTTCAATCCGGGATGAGGATTGCGTGCCGTGTTTTACCTCATTGATTGATCTGACTGATTTATCTGACTGATTTACCTAACTGATATTGCTTCGGGGTCACACCGTACTCTTTTCTGAACAGACGGATGTAGTGAGAGATATTCTCAAATCCAACTTCATAAGCGGTATCAGTCACCGACAGGTTTCTCAGATGCTGTTTCGATTTTTTCAGCCGCAGGCGGGTCAGATAATCTTTCGGGCTCTGATCGGTAATCAGTTTGAATTTCTGACTGAAGCCCGACAGCGACATATGCACTTCTTCCGCAATATGAGAAATCGTCATCGCATGACCATCAGGCGAGTTCATCATCCGGATCGCCTGATTAATCGGGTGATTCTGATGGTGATAAATAATGTCGTAACAGCCCTTAATTTTCATCAGCTCATAAATAATTTCCTGACAGGTTAAATCCAGCAGAAAATGAATATTGGCATCTTCCTCGACAATAATTTCCTGAATCCGGCGATGAAGTGTGCCTAACCGGTCAGGAATCCGCTCACGTAAAAAGGTCGAATATTCGATATCTTTAGCGACCGTAATCTGTAAATGCTCCGAGACTTTCTGGCTGACTTTGTCAATCAGACAATCACTGAACTCATACACCAGTGCTTTGGTATATTCCGTCATTGACATGTACACATTGGAATGCGGCGGCAGCAGAACAAAATCATTGCAGTTATACACAAACCGCTCAGACTGATTAATGCTGACTTCTTTAACACCTTCAATAATTGTGCACAGACGTGGGGAGTCATAAGAACGGTAATCATCACTGAAATGTTTTGGCAAATCGTAATACAACAAATTAATGTTGTCGGTCGGCAAGGAATATTCTGTCTCATCCACCCGGCTGAAATTCTGAATTTTATACATTTGCTGCCTCAGCTGACTCAATTGCGGAACACCAGAAATGGTCAATTAATAGACTTATTGACAGTTATATTACCAACCTTCACCAGAACAAGTTTGATCTCAGCCATGAAGCTATTATTTTTTAAATCAATTCGGTTTTTTTGTTGGTATTTTGCAAAATAAAGTGACTTCAGGGTTAACAGCCTGTCATTCAAATCACCTCAATTTCTGTTTCAGCGACGAGTTATGCCTGTTCGGGTATAAAAATCCCGCATGACTGAAATGAAAAATCTCTCCGGTGCAGACCAGAGAGATCCTGTTCGTCCGGCAGGTCTGCCCGTTATCCGGCCAGATGATAGGTCGCAATTTCTCCCAATACCCCACTGACATGCTCATGGGCAATCTTCGCCCGGTTATCCGTCTCTGAGACGGAATCAAGCACGTGCCGGGCCTGGTCGTTCACATCCTGAATATTACGGTTTATTTCTTCAGAGACCTGAGATTGCTCCTCAGCAGCCGTTGCGACCCGTTCAATAGTCTGATTAATCCGTTCAACAGAGGAGAACAGCGTTTCCATCATCCCGACATTTTCTTTCACGATACCGCTTGTGGTGGCTGTCTTGCCGGAGCAGGATTCCATGGAATGTAGCGCAGACTGACTGGCACTGATTAAAGACTCAATCATGGTGCGGATATTTTCCGTGGATCCCTGAGTCCGCTGTGCGAGACTCCGGACCTCATCGGCGACAACGGCAAATCCGCGCCCCTGCTCGCCAGCTCTGGCAGCTTCTATCGCGGCATTCAGCGCCAGCAGATTCGTCTGTTCAGCGATAGACTCAATTTCCTGTAATATCGAACTAATCAGCGCTGTCTGGTCCGTCATCTGTTTTACTGCGCTAAATCCCAGCCCGACCTCGTGATCCAGCTCAGAAATAGAGTTCAGAATATGGTTCATCCGCTGACGTCCCTGTTCCCCCCGCTGCTGCATCGTTTCTGTTTCATGGGAGGCCGTCTGCATATCACCGGAAATATTGTGGCTGGTCAGCGACATCTGCTCGACGGCACTGGCAATTTGCTCCAGCTTATCAAACTGAATCTGTGTCGACCGGAGTGCACTCTGGACTTTCCGGAATAATTCATCCATACCGGACTTCGACTCACCAGACTTATCCGCCAGAATCGTAAAAGATTCCGACAAATGTTGCAGATGCATGTTGAGTGCACCAATGATTTCTCCCAGTTCATCCTCTGCATGTTCCGGAATCCGTATGGAGATGTCCCGCTCCCGCGAGACCATATCCAGCGTCTGATGAATCATACTCACCCGGCTGGAAACAGAACGAATCACCAGCCTGATGAGCCAGAGCACCGGCAAAGTCACAAACAGAAACACACCGGCAAGGCCCATCAGATGCTGTTGGCTCACAGCAGACCGCTGATCAGCCATCACATGAATCTGCTGACTGATATTATCCGCCAGTCCTTTCACCTGCATAATTTTGTGCGTGGCCAGCTGAAACCAGTTCTCAGGCCCCTGAACAGACTGTAAGTCTCTGAGCTGCACAAATGCTTTGGTATATCTTTCGACATTTTGCCAGTTCTGTGACAAACGGGCATGGTTGAACTGTGCTTTCAATGCCGGAGAAGCCAGCGCATGAAACTCCTTTTCCCAGTGTGCTTCATCACTGATAAATCCAATAATTTCAGCCTGACGTTTGCCGGTCGTCTTCCCGGCAGCAAAAACGCCATTTAAAGCACCCCGGTATTGTCCGATGCGTTCCTTCATCCAGAGCAGACTCAGGCGCGAACCCAGCATTTTAGTTAATTCATGATCATCGATTTCAAACACTAAGAACCGGACTTCATCCAGCGCCGCTGTATTTAACGCTGAATAAAAGGCAAATGCGCCGTTATCCGGTGCCAGCGAGTCAACCTGACGGCGAATCCGGGTTTTATCCGCCATCTTACTGAACACATCGGCAGTCATCACCCGCAGCTGTTCTGGTGTAATTTCCTGAAAGTCATCAGCACTTAACCGGCGTAATGCGCTTTCCGCCTGATCCGCAATCTGCCGCTGCCTGAGCATCTCAGCCTGCCCCCTGGTCCCTTTGGCGCCAAGGAAGCCCGCTGTCAGGCCCCGCTCGACAGCAAACTGATGCGCGACGTCATCCAGTGCATCAGAAAGCCGGGTAATATCCTGAATCATTCTTCCCTGATGCCACTCCTTTAAAACGCCGTTTGCCAGCAGACAAACCGATATAAAGAAAAAAGCCACAGGCAACAAGCCAACCACACCGATCGCATGTGATACTTTCAGTTTTTTTAATAAAGACATTTTGGTTCTCCATGCCAACTGAGAATACTATGCTTCAGTTATCTAACGCCGATGTACCCGAACAACCCGAAAAATCCCTGTTCTGTTGATTTGGGTACTGTCATTTATATTTTTATTTATATGAAAGCGTAGCAGCTGTGTCCGGAATGTATAAATCTGAAGGGCTGGCATCTTGCGGGTATCAATCCTCTTATACAAAAATCCCCGGCCATCGGTCCGGGGATTTGTCAGCCAAAAGACGTCTCATGCGACATTACAGCTGAAATGTACTGACCAGTTTTTTCAGCTCAGAAGATAAGGATTGTAGCCGGGAGCTGTCCTCGCTCATTTTCCGGGCAATATCGGTTGTTTCTGACGTGAACTCATTGATTTCGGTTGCATTGCGGTTAATATCTTCAACCACAGTGGACTGCTCCTCTGTCGCGACCGCAATCTGGGTATTCTGATCGCTGAGATGATCAATATGCTGGTTAATCTGTTCCAGCGCGCCCTGCACGACACCGGCATTACTGACCACTTCTTCATTCAGGGATTGTCCGGACTGCATGCTGGTCACCGCTTTGTGAGATTCAGTTTGCAGCCGGTCAATGATTGCCTGAATTTCTTCAGTAGAAGCAGATGAACTGTTCGCCAGTTTGCGGACTTCATCAGCAACCACGGCGAATCCGCGTCCCTGTTCTCCGGCCCGTGCCGCTTCAATTGCTGCATTGAGTGCCAGTAAATTGGTCTGCTCTGAGATTCCCCGAATCGTATTCAGCGTTTCACTGATTTCTTCCACCTGACTGGCCAGTGTGCTCACAATGCCGGAGGTTTGGGTCAGCTCATTAGACAATTCACCAATTTGCCCCTGAGCAGAATGCACCATCTGACTCCCGTTACCAGATAATTCAGCCGCCTCTTTGGCTACGCTCGCAGCATTCGCTGCGTTGGAGGCAATTTCAGAAACTGTTGCCCCTAATTCATTGATCGCCGTGGCCACCTGTACTGTGCGATCCTGCTGCTCAGAACAGTTCGACTGGGTTTGCCGGGCGCGCTGTGCGGTCTGGTCAGCCACCGTAGCCAGCTCCTGCGCATCCTGTGCGACCCGCATAATGGCTTCATGAACCCGGCCGATGAACTGGTTAAAACTATCCCCGATGTCGGTCAGCTCATCTTTACCATCCAGCTTGACCCGCAACACCAGTGACATCGACTGCGCCGACTCTCTCATTGTTGTTTGTAATGCCTGCACCCGTTTTCGCATATTGGCAATAATCAGCCATGCGATACCGGCTGAAATTACCAGCGCCAGCGCAATCACAATCAGCTGATTCTGACGCCCGGATTCATATTTTACCTTACTGGTATGGTTATATTGATCAGCTTGTTTTAACAGATCATCCAGAATTTTATTGGTCTCTTTACGCATTTTTCCGTATGTTTTGGCATATTGATGACGGTAGATATGCTTAGCCGTATCAATATCACCGCTGTCAAATGCTTTCAGCATTGGCTCAAGCTCTTCTCTGACCATACGTTCAAATTCATCCAGTACGCCCTGAGCCTGCCTTTTCATTTCAGGATCAATCTGCGCAGCAACCGCATCTTTCATTGCTTTACGCATTTCAGGAATGTCTTCATTCCGGGCTTCCTGCACACGCGTTTTCACCCCTTTTTGATCCCGCAGAGAGGTTTCCTGAAGCAGCATCATGTCAATTCCGACACGCATCCGGGGTATCCGTGATAAAGCCTCCGCAACGGATCGCATCGGGGCCGCGGTATTGACATAAAGTTGTGACGCCTGAGTCTGCATCGAAGATGTGGTAGAAAGACTAAACAACCCCACAGCAATCAAAGCAATACACGGGATAAGAACGGCCAGAATCAACCGGCTTTTTAATGTCAGGTTATTCATGACAAAACTAACTCCTAATCATAAGGTATAAAGCCATTTATTTGAGGACAACTCATCGATCCTTTCATCCAAAAAGCTGAACATTCCATGGATTCCCGGCATCAGTTCCATCAAAGTCCCACAGCAAAAACGATATGTGAGCAACCGGGCATACTTTATTATCATGCACACAGCGAATAATTACAAAAATATCATCAGGATATTTTTGGTATCAGGGGATTTACAGAGAAAACTTCGGGGCTGGACAAAATTTGCACCCGAAAAGTCATCACGGCCGGATAAAAAAATCCCCGGTCAAACCGGGGTTCTTTATTATCAAAGAAAAG
Source organism: Vibrio aerogenes (assembly GCF_024346755.1). Taxonomy (NCBI): domain Bacteria; kingdom Pseudomonadati; phylum Pseudomonadota; class Gammaproteobacteria; order Vibrionales; family Vibrionaceae; genus Vibrio; species Vibrio aerogenes. The sequence goes on from NZ_AP024861.1 coordinate 2,618,637, forward strand.
GGTAATCAAACTTTTTAAAATCAACCGTCAAAAATCACTACAACCGGAACACGCCCACCAGCATTTTGAGCTCAGCGGATAACGCCTGCAGGCGCACACTGTCTTCATTCAGCAGTTTGGCGATTTGTGTGGTTTGCGCGGTAAAGTGGTTAATTTCTGTCGCATTGCGGTTGATATCCTCAACCACGGTTGACTGTTCTTCAGTAGCCACAGCAATCTGAACGCTCTGTTCACTGAGATAATCAATATGCTCATTCATCTGAACCAGAGCGTCATTGGTGCTGCCGGCATGACTCACCACCTGCGCATTCAGAGCCTGGCCGGATGCCATGCTCGATACCGCTTTGCGCGACTCAGCCTGTAACCGGTCAATCACCACCTGAATTTCTTCGGTTGAAGTCGATGAATGATTCGCCAGCTGGCGGACTTCATCGGCAACCACAGCAAATCCGCGGCCCTGATTACCGGCCCGTGCCGCTTCAATTGCCGCATTCAGTGCCAGCAGATTTGTCTGCTCTGAAATACTACGAATGGTATCCAGCGTTGAACTGATTTCGTCAACCTGAGTCGCCAGCGAAGAGACCACATCTGAGCTTTTGGTCAGCTCATCCGATAACTCGCCGACATGTACCTGAGCTGCACTGACGATCTGCCGGCCATTGCCTGACAAACTGGCAGCTTCTTTAGCGACATCAGCAGCTCTGGCTGCATTCGATGCAATCTCGCCCACGGTTGCTCCCAGCTGGTTGATCGCTGTTGCGACCTGTACTGTCCGGTCCTGCTGCTCGGTACAATTCGTTTGTGTCTGTTGTGCCCGTTGTGCGGTTTCAGCTGCAACGACAGCCAGCTCCTGAGCATCCTGTGTCACCTGCTGAATAGATTCATGCACACTGCCGATAAACTGATTGAAGCTTTCCCCGATTTGGGTCAGCTCATCTTTTCCTTCAAGACGGACTCTCAGGAACAGCGATTTTGACTGTGCCGCCTCCTGCATTGTTGACTGAAGAACATTCACACGCTGACGCAGGCGGGCAATAATTAACCAGGAAATGGCCGTGCAAATGACGAGCGCCAGAACAATCATCAGCCACTGATTACGCCAGCCCGACTGGTAATTTTCCTGACTGTGCTGATAATGCTCACTGGCCTGGCGTAACAAATCATCCATCATACTGTTCGCTTCTTTACGCATCCTGCCATAGGTTTTTGCGTAGTGCTGACGATAGATTTGTTTCGCCGTATCAATATCGTTCTGCTCAAAAGCACGCAGCATCGGGGTCAGCTCTTCACTGACCATACGCTCAAAATCATCCTGCAGACGGGTAGCACGCTGCCGGAGTGCCGGATTTGTTTGTGCCGAGACCACGGCCTGCATCGCTTTACGCATTTCCGGAATATCTTCTTTTCTGGCTTCCCGGACGCGGGTTTGGACCCCTTTTTCATCCCGTAATGAGGTTTCCTGAAGCAGCATCATGTCGATACCGACCCGCATGCGGGGAATACGGGATAATACCTCGGCCACAGACCGCATTGGTGCAGCCGTATTGACATATAAACGAGTCGCCTGATCCTGCATGAAAGACATACTTACCAGGCTGGAGATACCAATGATAATCAGGGCAAGACATGGCACTAAAACGGCAATAATCAGCCGGGTTCTTAACGTCAGGTTATTCATCACTAAAATGCACTCCTTTTACAGGTCTGTATTTGCTACAGCCCTCTTTCAGCCCATACTTACAAAGCCGTTTTCCAGACTAATATTTGGTCAAACCAAAATTTGCTATCATTTTTATTCACTTAAATGAATATACGCCGTGTTTTATACGCTTTTTGTGCTGACAGAGCAATCATTTACACAAAACGTCATGATCAGAAATGGAACGATTCTCACCTTATGAGAAAACGGAACAGAAAAACGCCAGTCAATACGGATTAATATGTACCGGTTCTGTCCAGAATATCGATCTGTGACAATAACCAGGTCATGGCCAGTAAGTCCGCGCTGCCGCCGGGACTTAATCGCTTCTCAGTAAAGATTTTATCTAACTGAATGAGTGAAGCTTCCAAGTCCGGGGAAGCACACCCGCCCTGAGACAACAGGGATTGCGCTGCCGTTCTGACAAACCGCAACCCGTGCATCCCGCCACGCGAGACCACATTGGTATCTTCATTGTTTGCCATCAGGACCAGCATTGTTTGCCACAATGCCTGCTCAACGGAATAACCGTCAGCAATCGCCTGTTCATAAGCCGGGAGGCTGTGACTGATAATGGTATGATAACCGGATGCAGCTTCACCACGGGCACCGGTCAGGCCATATTCGCGGTAAAGAAATTCGCCATGCGTTTCCGCAGCGGCAGGCTTGTTTGTGGATTGATGACAACGACGTTTCAACTCGTCCATCACCAGACAGTCGCAACAACGCTTGATGGTGCGGCTGATATAAAGCGCATTCACCGTTAACCCTTTGCCCCGTAACCAGCCAATAGCACCACAAATCAGGCCGAGACCAAAAATCATGCCTTTGTGTGTATTCACGCCATTTGTCGCAGCAAACATCGCCTGTTCAGCCTCAAGTCCGACAGGACGAAGCACGCTCAGCAAACCATCTGCTGCCTGAGAGGAAAATTGTAAACCGGCATCCAGAAACCTCATCAGATAAGGCCGGATAGCTGTTGCGCTGGCTTCAAACAACGGCACGTCCATATCGTTATGTGCGCCATTGGTCAACAGATCAACTAACCCCGGCTTGGGTGTCAGATGAACTTCAACGAACATGGCATGATAAGCCAGCTCAGCAACCAGTGAAAAGTATCTGTCACCCGCAGCATCCACCGGTACAGACTGTCCGGATACAGCCGGATTTGTTAACAGATTAACCGCAACACTGCTCATCATTGACTATCTCTTTAATCCGCAGCATTAACTCATCCAGCGGGTGTTTTCGGGAGCGGGCGCAAACAACCGCATCGTCATCACAGATCAGGCACTTACGTCGTGGCATCTGTTGCCCTTTACGGGAAATAATTTTGCCGGATTCATCCAGTACATCCAGATCCATCAGGCGGCCCAGCGGGTGACTTCTTTCAATCGTGATCATCAGCTTCTTCAGCATCATGGCGCTGCGGCAATCAATCGCAAAAATGCCTTCCGGCCCTGTTTCCTGCAACAGAATCTGTTCACCGGCAACCAGCCAACCCTGTTCTTTACAGGATGATTCAATCGCTTTGACACCTTGCTGAAAAACCTGTTTGGAAATACCGGTCATCTTTTCCGGACCCGGCATATTCACAGAAAATGAAACCAACGGCAGACCATGACGTTTCAGCCAGTCCCGTTGTCGTTTCACTCTGGCTTCTTTATTCGCCAGCACTGCTTCAAGCCCGACGACCGGCCCGTGATCACGGGCCGGTGTAGCGAGGCTGGCAGTGGCATGATCGTCAGCCTTCAGGCTGACGGTCTGTTCATTGCGAGCATCTGTCATTCTTTCACCTTTTTAATCACATCAATGACCGAGCCATCGCGGTAACGTACATAGGCGACAATCTGATCATCAAATTCAATCGGCGCTGGTTTTCCGGTCAGCATCGTTGCACGCTCTGCCAGAGCTTCGATATCAAAGACAGGCAGACCCGCTTTTTCCAGAAGCGCTTTCACTTCAGGACGATTCGGGTTCACAGCAATGCCATGGTCTGTAACCAGTACATCAACGGACTGGCCCGGAGTCACAACATTCAGGACTTTGTCAACGACCGTCGGAATCCGTCCGCGAACCAGTGGTGCAACAATGATTGCCAGGTTTGCACCAGCAGCTGTGTCACAGTGGCCGCCAGAAGCACCACGAATCACACCGTCAGAGCCGGTGATAACGTTGACGTTAAACTGGGTATCAATTTCCAGTGCACTGAGGATGACCACATCCAGACGATCAACGGCCACACCTTTTGACGATGGGTTCGCATATTCATTGGCAGAAATTTCAATATGATTCGGATTGCGTGACAGTGAATCCACTGCGCCGCCATCAAAACACTGCACATCAAGCAGATTTTTAATTAACCCTTTTTCGTGAAGTGCAACCATGGTTGAAGTGATACCGCCCAGGCCAAATTCTGCTGTAATGCCCTGACGTACCATTTCATCTTCAAGGAAACGGGTCACGGCAAGAGACGCACCGCCTGAACCGGTCTGCAGTGTGAAATCCTGTTTGAAGAAACCGGAGTTGATAATCACATCCGCTGCTCTTCTGGCAATCAGCAGTTCACGCGGATTAGATGTCAGACGAGTTTCACCGCCACCAATCTTCGCCGGATCACCCACTTCTTCAACCTGAACAACTGCATCCACATAATCCTGAGTAATCGACGCAGGATGATTCGGATAAGCCGCCAGTGATTCAGTCAGCATCACAACGTGCTTCGCGTGCTGTGCATCGACTTTGGCATAACCCAGAGAACCACAACGTGATTTACCCTGAGTGCCATTCGCATTACCGAACTCATCGCAGCAAGGCACACCGATAAACGCAACATCAATGCTCAGTTCACCACTTTGGACCAGATGAACCCGGCCACCGTGAGAGTGAATATGAGCCGGCTCTTTCAGTAAACCGGCTGAAATGGCTTCACCCAGTTCGCCACGAATACCAGAAGTATAAATTTTACCAACCACACCATTTTTAATATGACCGACGATGGGCGAGTGGATTGAAGTCAGCGAACTGGATGCCAGCGTCAGGTTTTTAATCCCCATCTCTGCAATCACATCCATGACCATGTTGATCACTTTATCACCGCCACGGAACGAGTGGTGGAAAGAGACCGTCATCCCATCTTTCAGACCCGCATCGATGATGGCCTGCTTCAGGGTTGGTTTCAGTTTACGCTGAAGCTTTTGCTCTGCATCAGCTAAGTGAGGTGTCATGGCATTCGCATCGCTGAAAGGACGTAATGATGCAGGAAGCACACAATGAAGATGCGCTGCATGACCTGTTTTTTGCTCTGATTCAAATTCTTTCATGTGAGAGACTGCCTTATTGCTTAATTCCAGTTTTTGCTTTCTCAAGTGTCCAGCGTGCCCGTTCAATGACCGGTGTATCAATCATCTTACCGTTCAGCGAAGCCACACCAAGCCCCTGTTCCAGTGCTTCGTCAGCCGCTTCAATCACGCGTTTGGCAAAATCAACTTCTTTTTGAGTCGGTGCAAAAACGTTATGAATCATTTCAATCTGGCGCGGGTTAATCAGTGATTTACCATCAAAACCAAGTTGCTTGATATGCTCAGCTTCACGCAGGAAGCCTTCTTCATTATTTGCATCAGAATAAACGGTATCAAATGCCATAATGCCAGCACCACGGGCTGCCTGAAGAATTGTGCAGCGGGCAAAGAGTAATTCAGTGCCTTCCGGTGAGCGCTGTGTGCGCAGGTTACGTACGTAATCTTCTGCACCCAGAGCAATCCCGATCAGACGCGGACAACAGCCAGCAATCTCAACGGCGTTGTTCACACCCATTGCACTTTCAATCGCAGCCATCATTTTGGTACTGCCCACTTCACGGCCACAGGCACGCTCGATATCACGGATATGACGTTCCATTTCCAGCACGTCTTCTGCCGTATCGGTTTTTGGCAAACGTACAACGTCTACCCCGGCACGAACGACTGCGCGTAAATCATGCAAACCAAATTCAGATTCCAGCGGGTTCACCCGGACAACGGTTTCAACAGACTGATAAAGCGGATGCTGAAGAGCATGAAAAACTAAAAGACGGGCCGTATCTTTTTCACGCAAAGATACCGAGTCTTCAAGGTCAAACATAATTGCATCAGGTTTGTAGATAAAAGTGTTGCTGAGCATCGCTGCATTCGCGCCCGGAACAAACAGCATGCTACGACGTAATTGACTCATGATAATGTACTCCACTGAATATCATTGCTGTCTGCTGCACGCATAATGGCAGCCTGCACCCTGGCTTTGATCACACAATCCAAAGCACCTTTATCTTCTACTTCCAGAGTCGCAGCACTGACACCCATATGGCTCAGCACTTCACGGATAACACGTTCGATTTCTGCACCAAACTGCTTCTGTACTGTGCTGTCTAAAGAGATCTCAATATCTCCTTCAGGGTTCGGCGTAATCCGGACCTGTAAATCACTGGACTCCAGTGTCCCGGCATAGGCGGGTCGTATTATCTTCATTGAAAAACCTTTTCTTCACTCATTTGTTTCAGAACAAACTGAACTTGTTTCAGAACAGCCCGGGGTTATCCGGCCTCAGGCTGCTACAATTGCACCACGACGATGTATCTTCTGAGGAAGATTTTCGCGGATGTAATCAATCGACGTCCGGGGTAAAAATGAGGCAAGACCATCATTATCCCCCTTATCCAATAATTTGCGCACGGTGGAAGCAGAGATCGGCTGGTCGTTGACAGAACGGCGCAAAATTTCAACCACATCAATCTGCGGCGCGCTGATCTCAGTGCAGAATAACCAGTGTTTCATCTGCTGATTGTAATGACGGGTCACCACACATTCAGGTTCCGTACCCACATAGCGATGTGTAATACCCAGTGCAGGTGCGATATATTTCCGGAATATTTGTAAATCGATAGCTGTATAACAAAAATCAATCAAACCCTGAGACTTAATAAAGTAAGTCGGGAATGTTGCTTTTGAAATAATATAATTCGAACCAGGATGAATCGTAATATTTGGAATATGTGCTGTTCCCTGTTTAATCATTTCTAAACGATCTGAATAGGAAAATTCACAATCTTCTTTTACAACGAATAAATGCAACCAGTCACAATCACCTGCAGCCTGTTCAATTAAATATTGATGGCCCAATGTAAATGGATTGGCATTCATCACAATGCTGCCTATTTTATTCCCACTTACTTTTTTCTGATTTAATTTTCGACAGTAATTTTTCAGACTACATTGACTGTTTTCTAATAAAACCAGTTTATCATCAGCTTGCTCAACAGGAAAAAAGCCGGACTGACGAAACAACTTCACATTCTGAGGCTTGGTAAACAGGAACAAATGGTAACGTCCCATCTCATAAGCAAGACTCGTCAGCTCAGTCATTAACGTCAGTGAAAAACCCGTGCCATGCAATTCGGGGGAGATGGCAATGGATTTCAGAATATTACCGGCAATACCACCACAAGCGACAATTTTATCCTTTGAACCAGCAGATTCTCCGGCATATGTAGTGTCTCTGGAATAAGCAACAACAAAAAACTCAACATCCTTGTCGATAAGGAGATCAAAGCCATCCAGAAAGTCGGCTATCTCCGACAACTTATCCTGTTGTCTGTTGTTGACCCTACTAAGAAGTAAGTCAGGCATCAAACTATCTCCGTCTCTCAATGAGTGCATAATGAGTCAAACAAGGATGAAATGTAATGATCAATGTCAACTATTTTTTCTCACTAAAAAACCTTTATGAATTTAATGTTTTTAACTCTGGACAATTAAATTCATTAAGTTCATAAATCTATTTTTATTCCACAAATTTCGATGATCACACTCACAGTAGGGATATTTTTAAAATTATAAATTAGGTCTGGTTACATCAACTTGGAAATAAATACGATGAATCAAAAAACGCTAACGATGAACGAAGGTCAAAATGCCGGTTCTAATAGTCTGTTAAATATTAAAATATTCGGACTTTCATTACCTGTATTTTTCTTCCTGCTTTTAATCACATTTATTGTACATATTACTGACACCCTGCCTAAAAATATTGTCGGTGGTTTTGGTTTTATGTTTGTAATTGGTGCTCTGTTTGGTGAAATAGGAAAACGTTTACCGATATTTAATAAATATATCGGTGGTGCACCTGTGATGATCTTTTTAGTCGCTGCCTGGTTTGTTCACGCAGGCTTATTGACACAACGAGAAATATCTACCGTAAGTTCTGTGATGAAGAAAACAGATTTTCTGGATCTTTTCATTGCGGTTCTGATTACAGGTTCTATACTGGCGGTCAACCGTAAATTACTGCTGAAATCTCTGGTTGGTTATATTCCAACGATTCTGGCCGCTGTTGCAGGTGCGTCAATTCTGGGGATTATCGGCGGCATGATTTTCGGCATTCCGTTGGATCGCATCATGATGCTGTATGTACTGCCTATTATGGGTGGCGGTAACGGTGCCGGTGCAATTCCACTGTCTGAAATCTACGAAGCGGTGACAGGCGGTTCGAAAGAACAGTATTACTCAATTGCTATTGCAATTCTGACCATTGCTAACATTGTCGCGATTGTTGCAGCTGCCGTTCTGAACGGTATCGGCGATAAGATGCCTGCACTGACAGGTAACGGTGAGCTTCTGCGTAAATCATCTTTTGATGTGGAAGAGCATGAAACGCCTAAAATCACGCCTCGTGAAATTGCAATTGGCCTGATGCTGACAGCTTCTGTCTATAGCCTGGCTTACGCACTGTCAAAACACATTCTGCCTGGCTTCGGCAACGTGAAGATTCACACATTCGCTTACATGGTGATTCTGATTGCTATCATCAACGCAAGTGGCATCTGTACTGAAGAAATGAAAGAAGGCGCAAAACGTCTGGCAAACTTCTTCTCTAAACAGATGTTGTGGATGCTGATGGTGGGTGTAGGGATTGCTTATACCGATTTGGGTGAAATCATTAATGCACTGAATTTCACCAACCTGATCATTGCGTCTCTGATTGTTTGTGGTGCAATTTTCGGTGCGGCACTTGGTGGCTGGGTGATGGGCTTCTACCCGATTGAATCTTCAATCACCGCGGGTCTGTGTATGGCAAACCGTGGCGGTTCTGGTGACCTTGAAGTACTGGCTGCTTCAAACCGGATGAGCCTGCTGTCTTATGCACAAATCTCATCCCGTTTGGGTGGCGGTATTGTTTTGGTTATCGCAAGTATCGTATTCGGTATGTTAGGCGGTTAAACCACTTTTATTTGACGGAGAGCAGAACCTCTGGGGGCTGCTCTCTTTTGGCTTTTATCTACGGGAGAATTCAATGAATACCAATTTATTCGCTGAAGGACTGAACCTGCTCGTACTTGGGATGGGGTTTGTTTTTACTTTTCTGGTCTTTCTGGTTTTTGCTATGAGAGGGATGTCTGGCGTGCTGGCCAGGTTTGAGCCTGCTCCGACACCGCCGCCTGCATCTGCTGGCTCCCGGCAAAAAGCACAACCTAAAGCCAACGATGAACAGCTGGTTGCTGTGATTGCTGCTGCGGTCCATCACAAAAAAATGACTTCATAAGAAATTCGAAAAATTTGCTGTAAAAGGAAAAAGAATTCATGTCTGAATCAGTAAAAAAAATTGGCATTACCGACGTCGTATTACGTGATGCACACCAATCTTTATTTGCCACCCGTTTGCGCATCGACGATATGCTGCCAATCGCAGAACAACTGGATAACATCGGTTACTGGTCGCTGGAATGTTGGGGTGGCGCAACATTTGACAGCTGCATCCGCTTTTTGGGTGAAGACCCATGGGAAAGACTGCGTCTGCTGAAACAAGCGATGCCAAAAACACCACTGCAAATGTTATTACGTGGTCAGAACCTGCTGGGTTACCGTCACTATGCTGACGATGTGGTCGATAGTTTTGTAGAGCGTGCCGTCGCAAACGGAATGGATGTATTCCGGGTATTCGATGCGATGAACGACCCCCGCAACATGCAACAGGCAATTGCCGCAGTGAAAAAACAGGGCGCACATGCACAGGGAACCCTGTGTTACACCACCAGCCCGGTACACGACCTGAACACCTGGATTGACGTGGCTCAGCAACTGGCTGAACTGGGCGTTGACTCTATTGCAATAAAAGATATGGCCGGAATCCTGACGCCGTATCAAGCCTCTGAACTGGTTTCTACCCTGAAGAAACAAGTCGATGTTGACCTGCACCTGCACTGCCACTCAACAGCTGGCATGGCAGATATGACAATTCTGAAAGCGATTGAAGCCGGTGTTGACCGGGTCGACACAGCGATTTCTTCCATGAGTGGCACTTACGGTCACCCGGCGACTGAATCGATTGTTGCAACGCTGAAAGAAACACCTTATGACACCGGATTAAATATCACTGCGCTGGAATCAATTGCAGCTTATTTCCGTGAAGTCCGTAAAAAATACGCTGCTTTCGAAGGTCAGCTCAAAGGTTCCGATTCCCGCATTATCGTCGCTCAGGTTCCGGGTGGCATGCTGACCAATATGGAAAGCCAGCTGAAGCAGCAAAATGCAGCCGATAAACTGGACGAAGTTTTACTGGAAATCCCACGGGTGCGTGAAGAACTGGGGAACTTACCTCTGGTCACACCCACCTCACAAATTGTCGGCACTCAGGCCGTTGTGAACGTGCTGATGGGTGAGCGTTACAAGACCATCACCAAAGAAACCGCGGGTGTTCTGAAAGGTGAATACGGCCGCACACCTGCGCCGGTCAATCAGGCATTGCAGGAACGCGTTCTGGAAGGTGCAGAAGCCATTACCTGTCGTCCGGCAGATCTGATTGCGCCGGAAATGGAACAATTAATCACTCAGGTGACTGAAGAAGCGGCTCAGAAGCAGGTCAAACTGGCTAAAGATCAAATTGATGACGTGCTGACCGTTGCCCTGTTCCCACAGGTCGGCTGGAAGTTCCTTGAAAATCGTGGCAACCCGGATGCATTTGAGCCGGTACCGCAAGCTGAATCAGCAAATTCACAGTCAAAAACTAACAAGAAATCAGAGAAAAAACAGATGAATACAGAAAACGCAACTTACACCATCACAGTCAATAACCAGAGCTATGTTGTTCAGGTCAGCGAAGGCGGTGACGTCACACAGGTTGCTCCACAGGCTGCTGCCGGCTCCTCCTCTCTGCCGGCAGCGCCTACCCCTGCGCCAGCTGCAGCTGATGCTGAAACTATGAGTGCGCCACTGGCCGGTAACATCTGGAAAGTCCATGCAAAACCAGGCGAAGCCGTTGAAGAAGGCGATGTGCTTCTGATTCTGGAAGCGATGAAAATGGAAACTGAAATCCGTGCACCACGTGCAGGAACTATTGCAGGTATTGATGTCTCTGAAGGCGATGCGGTTGAAGTTGGCGCACCATTACTTCAACTGGCATAAGGAACACATGGGACATGGATAAAATTACTGCATTAATCAATGACTTTGGCTTGTTCCACCTCCAGTGGGGACAAGCGATTATGCTCATTGTCGGCCTGATTCTGCTGTATCTGGCCATTGTCAAACAATTCGAACCTTTGCTGCTTGTGCCAATTGGTTTTGGTGGTATTCTTGCGAACCTGCCGGATGCAGGACTGGCACTGTCTGCGGTCGAAAGTGCCCTGCATGCTGCAAAACCGGAAGTGATGAGTGCTTTTGCAAATGTGCTGCAAATTGACACCACATCGGCACTGGATATCAAACATGCACTTGCACTGGCGACGCCAACGCAGCTGGCCAATATTCACCTGCTGGCTGAACAGTATCAGTACACTGATGGCATGATGTATCAGTTCTACAGCGTGGTTATTGCATCGGGTGCGGGTCCGCTGGTGATCTTTATGGGTGTTGGCGCAATGACGGACTTCGGACCGTTGCTGGCAAACCCGAAAACCCTGCTGTTGGGTGCAGCGGCTCAGTTTGGTATCTTTGCAACCGTTCTGGGTGCGCTCGGCCTGAGCTCCATGGGTTTGATGGACTTCAGCGTGGCTCAGGCTGCTGCCGTAGGTATCATCGGGGGTGCTGACGGCCCGACTGCAATTTACGTGTCCAGCCTGCTGGCACCTGAATTGCTGGGCGCAATCGCTGTTGCAGCATACTCTTACATGGCGCTGGTTCCGTTGATTCAGCCACCGATTATGCGTGCGTTAACCACTGAAAGTGAACGTCAGATTACCATGCAGCAACTGCGTAAAGTCAGCAAACTGGAAAAGGTCTGCTTCCCGTTGATGCTCTTGCTGTTGATCGCGATGTTACTGCCTTCAGCAACACCATTGCTGGGCATGTTCTGCTTCGGTAACCTGATGCGTGAATGTGGTGTGGTTGAGCGTCTTTCTGACACAGCACAGAATGGATTGATCAACATTGTGACAATTTTCCTCGGCATGTCGGTTGGCTCCAAGCTGGTCGCAGATAAATTCCTGCAACCACAAACCATCGGAATTCTGGCACTGGGCATTGTCGCATTCTGTATCGGTACAGCGGCTGGTGTATTGATGGCCAAACTGATGAACCGCTTCAGTACACAGAAAGTGAATCCGCTGATTGGTTCGGCGGGTGTATCAGCCGTACCCATGGCGGCACGGGTCTCGAATAAGATCGGTCTGGAAGCAAACTCACAAAACTTCCTGCTGATGCATGCGATGGGACCAAATGTTGCCGGTGTTATCGGTTCAGCTGTCGCAGCCGGTGTTATGATTAAATACGTACTCGGCTAATGAAAATGAAGGAAGAAACTGAAAACGGCAAACGGAATAGATCCGGATCAGTGTTCTTCCTTCATATTTTTGATAGTTTTATCAGGCAATGTGTAATATTTAAGAAAACTCAGGGACGTCGTGTTTTATCCAATGTCATTAGTAATCCATCGAATCTGTCATAACCTCTCCTTCCGCCAGCGTGTCTGGGCGTTGCTTTTTATCGTCGTTACTTTTCAACTTCTTCTGATTGCCGGTTTTTTCCACTTTATTCTCTCTGACACACTGAATCATCAGGTCAGCACCCGGGCCGTGATTCAGGCCAGGGAAATTGCCAGTGATCCACAATTGATTGAATCCATCAGCAAACATGATATTCCGTCAATTCAACGGGAAATTAAACGCCTGCAAAAAATCTCTGATGCCAGTTTTATTGTCGTCGGAGACAAAAAAGGCATTCGCCTCGCCCACCCGGATGCATCCAAAATCGGTCTTCCGATGCAGGGCGGTGACAGTGCCAAAGCCCTGAAGCAGGGATTACATTATTATTCGATTCAAAAAGGCAGCCTTGGCTTCTCTATCCGGGGTAAATCGCCGGTCTTTGCCGCTAACGGAGATATTATCGGGGTCATTTCCGTCGGTTATCTGCTGGAAACCGTCAGTAACTGGCTGCTGTTGTATTCTTACCCCTTCTTTTTTGCGCTGCTGATTATTTTTTGTTTTTCATCACTCGGTGCCTGGGTCTTTTCCCGTCATATCAAAAGTCAGATGTATGGGATGGAACCAGAAGAAATCGCCCTGTCACTCCGGGTGCAAAATTCTGTATTTGAAGCGGTGTATGAGGGCATCCTTGCCGTGGATAAGCGTGGACGCATTTTGTCTGCCAACCAGCAGGCACTGAAAATTCTCGGCATTGCCCGTCATGTTGACAACCTGCGGGGTCAGCTGATCAATCAGTACATCACCCCATCCGGTTTTTTTGTCGGCCGTAAGGTGAATGGCGATGCAGACCCGGAAGAGCGGCGTCATGAAGTGATTACCTGTAATGGTGAAACGCTGGTCGCGACCCGTGTGCAAATCTGGGAAAATACCGAACACGCAGGTTGGGTGGTCAGTTTCCGGCGACGTAACGATCTCAATACGCTGACCTCACAACTGGCTCAGGAGCGCTATCAAACCGATAACCTGCGGGTACTGAGTCACGAATATGCCAATAAGCTTTCAACAGTCAGCGGACTGATTCAGATTGGCGCGTACGATCAGGCACTACAAGCCATTCGTAAAGAGACAGAAACACACCAGAAGCTGATCGATTTTATCTCCCGAACATTCAATTCAAGGGTGATCGCCGGTTTATTACTGGGAAAATACAGCCGCGCCAGAGAACTCGGGCTGACACTGGTATTTGACCCTTATTGCTGTTTGCACCAGCCGCCCGTGCAGCTTTCAGAAGATGAACTGGCCGCGATTCTCGGCAACCTGCTTGATAATGCCTATGAAGCGACGCTGAAAAATCCTGACAGTAATAAATCGGTCTCAATTCTCATTTCAGATGATAATCCGGAAGAGCTCGTCGTTGAAGTTGCCGATAATGGTAACGGGATTCCTCCGGAAATAGCGGACTCTCTGTTCCATAAAGGGAGCAGTAGTAAAACACAGCCAGGACATGGTATCGGCCTGTGGCTGGTGCATCAGTTTGTCACCCGTATCGGTGGAGAAATACTCATCGATGAAGCGGAACCGGCCGGCACTATTTTTTCGCTGTTTATTCCGAATAAGAGATTCCAAACAGAAGATTCCGAATAAGAGATTCCAAATAAGTTATTCCAGACAAGGGTTTGAACCATGGAAAATTATGATGTACTGATTGTTGAAGATGAAGCGAATATTGCTGAGTTTCATACAGATTATCTTCAGCAAACACAACGATTCAGGCCAATCGGTATTGCAAGAACACTGGCTGAAACACGGAAGATGATTCAACTGCTGAAGCCCAGACTTATTTTGCTGGACAACTATCTTCCGGATGGTAAAGGCATCGATTTGCTCAAAGAAATGGCTACCAACAAAAATGCACCGGATGTCATTTTTATCACTGCAGCCAATGATATGGAAACCGTACGTGAAGGCATGCGATGCGGTGTTTTCGATTATTTGCTGAAGCCAATTTCCTATGATCGCCTGTCCGACTCTCTGGAACGCTATCTGAAATACACCAGCTCATTGAAAGCGAACGATAGCATCAGTCAGCGGCATGTCGATGAACTGTTTAACTTTCAGTCCAAGTCTGCTCATTTGCAACAACTGCCAAAAGGCATTGATGAACTGACTCTGGATAAGGTCACGTTTGCTTTTAGCACGAAAGAAATTATTTATACCGCAGAAACACTGGGCAAAGAGATCGGCATCAGTAAAACAACCGCCCGCCGCTATCTGGAATTTCTCACCGCGAAAGGCTTTTTACATGCTGTGATTCAGCATGGACGGGTCGGCAGACCTGAACGTGTTTACCAGAAAAAGTAGCCAAAAGTGACGGGAAAAACCGCAACGAATGAATCAGAGAATGACAAGAAATGCGGTTAAACCGCTGTCGTATGCTGCTAAAACAGCTTCAATTTAATTAAAACGGATAAACGTAGTTAAAGCCGGTAATACGTATTTAAAACCGATAAAAAGCAGGAAAGAGATTCGAAAAATTAAATTTGCAAAAAGAAAACAGCGGTCAGGCAGGTTCTGCACTGCTGTCAGATGAAAGTTTGCTGCCAGGAAAAACTGAGAACGCTTCGTCATCCCTCCCGAAAGCGTTCTTTTCCTTCGGACTATAGCGTCAGATTCGCCGGAATCACTTCTGTGCTATCTTCAATTTCCAGTTGACGTTTGAAGTTGTCACTGTGCGCTTTGCACAATGGCACAACAAAAATCTGTGTATTATCCGGGCTGGAAGATTTGTTAATCAGGACGCCATGTTCATGGTTTTCAATACAGTTCACTTCACTACAAAACTTATTCTTGTTGGTACTAAAGTGCATCCAGTATGCAAGCCATTCTCTTTTGGACTTCTCACTGATAAGTTCATCAGAAACGTTATTGACTATCATGATATTACCTGTGTTGTGGAATCATTATCCCCGGACAACAGAAGAGGAATGACTCACATCGTCAGGGGATACAGTGATTAAATACGATTCTGACCCGTTAAATTCCGTCTCAAATCATAAAAAAATATATTTTTTATACCCTATTTGCGGTTAATGGTTTTTATTTGAAAATGAGCCGGAATTTGCACACAAATCACTATAATTCAGCCACTTCTGCTCATAAAACAACCAGACTATACCATACGGGAAACCGTTTAGATGAATATTCACCCATTTGTATGTCAGGAATTTCACATCAACATCGACTAGATTTACAGATATATCCAAACAATCTGGTTGAAATGGCATGACCCGGATTGTCAGGATACATACCGGTGAAGACATAACCCTGCTTATCTCAGGGTGCATTGATGTATGAACCCCGGACGTTGCAATAAATAGCTGACGTTGCAATAAACAGCTGACAATGCAACAGCCAGGCTGGTGTAATGGCTGAGACTTCAGATATACCGGGGAAAATGCTGCGGACAACACATGCCCGATAACTCAGGCACAAGTCAGGTTATGAAAACGGTTCATCTCCCCCTGTCAGACAGTCAACTCAGATAGGTGACACTATGTTAAAGGATATGAGACTTGGATTAAAAATCGGCGCAGGATTCGGCATTATCCTGATTCTTCTGTCAATCACACTGGGTGCAGGTATTTACGCACTCAGATACACAAACGACGGCATTGCCCAATACCGGGAACTTGCCAAAGAAACCATTCTGGCCAGCAGATTACAGGCAAATATGCTGATGGTCAGGATGAATGTGAAAGACTACATCAACAACAAAAATCCACAAAACCTGACGGATTATAATCAATATTTATCCTCGATGATGGATGAACTGAATCAGTCAAGACAGCAGATCTCCCATCCGGAACGGGCATCGCTGGCGAACCAGATTAATACTGAAGTAACCAACTATCGCAGTGCTTTCGATCAGGTCATCCGGCTGATGGAAAAAAGAGAAACCGTCGGTGAACAACAGCTGACACCCAACGGGCAAAAAATGGATGAAACCATCTCTAAAATCATCAGCAGGGCCCGTGAAGATAATCAGCAGACTCTGATTTATTATGCCAGTCAGGTTCAGGAAAAGATGCTCACAGGTCGTTTATTCGTCCTCAAGTTTCTTCAGTCAAACAGCAGTAAAGATTTTAATATTGCCCTCAAGAATATGGGGCAATCCCTGATGAGTGATATCGAGCTGATGGACCGCTATATCCAAACGGACCAGTCCCGGCGTCTGTTCTCTGTGTTTAAAACTGCACATACAGATTATCTCCGGGATATGCAAAATATCTATCAGATTATCGGACAGAGAAACGACATTATTCATGGCACACTGAACAAAATCGGCCCGGTCATTGCCGCTGATGCTGAGAAAATCAAGTCATCTGTCATGAGCGAGCAGGAAATACTGGGGCCCGCACTAAAAAATAACACCACTAAAAGTATCAGAATCACCGTGCTTTTATCCGTGATTGCCGTTGTACTTGGCGTGGCCGCAGCTTACCTGCTGACAGTGACCATAACCAAACCGATTCACCGGGCCGTGGATGCAGCCAATCAGCTGGCGCAAGGCGACTTAACGATTCAGATTGGTCAAACCAGCCGTGATGAAACCGGCCTGTTACTGAATGCCGTGCAGAATACCGCCAACCATCTGAAGCAGATGATGTCGACGATATCCGGAGCCAGTGCAGAGCTGGCCTCCGCATCAGAAGAGCTGGCCGCCGTGACCGAACAGACGTCTAAAGGCATCGTCCAGCAGGAATCAGAAACTGAGATGGTTGCAACAGCCATGAATGAAATGACAGCCACCGTCCATGATGTTGCGGATAATGCAGCCAAAGCGGCCGATGCGGCCAGAGACGCAGATCAGGAGGCAAAATCCGGTGCCAGCGTGGTTGGCAGAACAATCGAATCAATTAATGCGCTTTCTGAAAACGTGAATCATTCTTCTCAGAAACTTCATGAAGTCGAGCAGGAAGTGCTGAATATCAGCAAAATTCTCGATGTGATTCGTGAAATAGCCGATCAAACCAACCTGCTGGCTCTGAATGCTGCCATTGAAGCTGCCCGTGCCGGTGAACAGGGCCGGGGCTTTGCCGTCGTAGCCGATGAAGTCCGGAGTCTGGCCTCGCGCACGCAGGACTCAACCTGTGAAATACAAAATATTATTGAAGAACTGCAATCCGGCACCAAGGGGACGGTTGAAGCGATGAGTCAGGGAAAAGAACAAGCGAAACTCTGTGTGGAACAAGCCGCGGAAACCACAGAATCTCTTCATACCATCATTCATGCTATCAGTGTGATTAATGACATGAACATTCAGATTGCCAGTGCCGCAGAAGAGCAGAGTTCGGTCGCTGAAAGCATCAATGAGAATGTCGTCAATGTAAAACAAATTGCCGAAGAGAACGCCGTTGCGTCCAATCAGACGCAAAGCTCAAGCAATGAAATTGCCCGTCTCGCCGACCAGCTCCATCAGCTCGTCGCTCAGTTTAAGGTCGCCTGATTCACCTCATCTTTTCAGGATGAATGGCACGCCTCATCACAGAACAGAAAAAAGGCATCCACCAGCGCAGATGCCTTTTTCTTGCTTAAGTTCTTGTTTGCGAATGTACCAATTCCACTCATTGTCTGATGTTCAGGTAAGGAATGGGGTTGGTATGACACATTTTTATCTTAAGTGCCCCGGATTAATAGAGATCTAAACCCGGTGTATGTTTTTCAATCCAGCCGGTTGAATCAAAGTAACCGACATTTGAGTAAACACCATAAGCGTTTGGCTGTGCACAACCAATCCCCCAGCTGACCACACCAAACTGTTTGTAAACACCATCGACTTTACGAACCAGCGGACCGCCGCTGTCACCCTGACAGGAGTCTTTGCCACCCTGTTTCAGGCCTGCACAGATGTTGTCATATGAGACATTATCGTATTCATCGCCCGGGCTTTGACAGGTCCCCATTTCAACAAACGGCACAGTCACCTGATAAAGCGCATCAGGGAATGAGCTCCCGCTGGTTGACTGGTTTCCCCACCCCATCACGATCATATTATCACCCGCGGACAATGCTGCAGCTTCAGAAGCCGAAGCCAGTTTCACCGGTGTGGCATCCACATCTTTTTTCAGCTTCAGGATGGCCATATCATTACGCATTGTACTTGAATTGTAGCCACTGTGGACTGCGATAGACTTCACGCCAACCCGCACCCCTTCACTACTTTCCTTACTCAGATGGTTCAGCCCAATCACAACTTCAATTCTGCTGGCCGTTGTATCAACCACACAGTGTGCGGCGGTTAAGACATACCCGCCACCAAGATAACTTGCACCACAGAACTGGCCGTAATAAGCACTGCTGCCTTTAGATACAACAGCAGTCATGAAAGGCCACTGGCCCTGTGGCGATTTAGTTCCGTTAATAATTTTAGAGACATCTGACGAAGCTGCGCTGGCAAGCGGATATGCGGCAATCGCGGATAACGCAAGACAGGCAGAAATTTTTTTTATATTCAGTTGCATTTGAACGTCCTTTGTTTGGAATCGATAATCAATGAACAAGTGCATTTTATTTCATATGCACTATCTATAATTATCATCAAGTTCAAGATGTGTAAAATATTAATTAAACATTTTTTAAATGGATTTTCTGAATGATGAATATTAAAAAGAGGATTATGGTAAAAAAAAACAATACAAAAACAGATTTAGTTAAATATAAAACAAATTAACACATGTAAACAAAATGTAAATAAATGTCAATAAAAATCATCGAAATTCATCGTATGAATGATTTTGCCCAACAGATCTGAACAAAATTTGTACTGAAAAAGTCAGCTCAATGCACTCATACCCATCTGGAAATTCACTGATCATCTGGATGTGTCTGGTGGAGCAAACAGATAAGGGATGGATGGCTCGAGCGGTTTGAGGAACCAGATATATTCAGATCAGAAGTTGATTCAGGAAGAACTTGTGGCAGCCAAGAGAGAAAGTTAAGGGGTAAACCGAAGATCATAGTTTTGCGCACTTCGGAACCGGTTTACCCCTTGGGGGTCAAAAACGCTGAATCAGCGTTCATTCCTGGGACAAATTTATCAGAAAACCTATGCATGAAACAACGTTTTTTTATGAATTTAACAAAGTAAACAGAAACGGCGTTTTATTTTTATATATAAAACAAAATAATATGATGTTAAATACATTAATAACAACTTTATTCATATCTCAATGGGACAAAAATAATACACGCTTGAGACGAAATAGTTGTTCCTGAATATGGCTACTTTTAGGCAGATATCACAGTCACAGGATAAATGTGAACATAAATCATTTTGCCACAACACATGATAGTGCAGAAATCATGAATTAATTTCATGATCAAGATGAAATTAATCTTATTATCAGATCTCCGGACATCCCATAAGATAACCGCTTAATATTATATGTGTTCATAAGAGGTTTTCCATGGCAACTCATGCTCCATTTCATGCTGATATTGTTGGCAGCTATCTTCGTCCCGCTTTTCTTCATCAGGCCCGCCGTGAATTTGCATCAGGAAAACTGACCCAGGCAGAGTTAACCGAAATTGAAAATCAGGCGATTACTCAACTGGTCAGACAGCAAAAAGCAGCCGGACTCAAAGTCATCACCGATGGTGAATTCCGCCGCGGCTTCTGGCATCTCGATTTTCTGGAAAACCTCAATGGTGTGGAAGGTTATGTGCCGGAAACCGGCTACAATCAACACTTTCACGGCAAAGCAGCACCGGCATACAATATCCGGGTGATCGACCATATTTCCTTTGACAGCACTCATCCATTCATTGAGCACTTTGTTTTTCTGAAAAATCTGGCTGAAACCGGGGATGGCTGTGTTGCCAAAGCCACGATTCCCAGCCCGACGATGATCCTGCGTCAGGAAATCCTGGCAGATAACGGGAGTTCCGGATTAGCCACCATTTATCCTTCTCCGGATGACTTTTACCGCGACCTGTCGCGGACCTACCGTGATGCGATTCAGGCCTTTTATGCAGCGGGGTGTCGCTATCTTCAGTTTGATGATACGAACTGGGCGTTTTTAATTGATTCAGGGAAAAGAGAGCAACTCAGAGAGAGGGGCATTGATCCGGATGAAATTGCTGCAATCTGTACCCGGATTCTCAACGCATCGCTGGAAGGAAAACCGGAGGATATGGTGATCACAACACATATCTGTCGCGGTAATCATGCGTCTTCATGGTTATTCTCGGGTGGTTACGAGCCGGTGGCTGAAGCACTGTTCGCAACCCGCTTTGATGGTTTTTTCCTTGAATACGATAATGACCGGGCCGGAGATTTTTCCCCGCTGCGTCACTGGCAAAACAATGGCAATCCTCAAAGTAAAATTGTACTTGGCCTGATTACCTCCAAATTCCCTGAGCCGGAAGCGCCGGAGGCGATCAAAGCACGGATTCAGGAAGCAACTGAATATGTGCCGCTGGAGCTGCTGTGTCTCAGCCCGCAGTGCGGATTTGCTTCCACGGAAGAAGGCAATAAACTGACTGAAGCAGAACAGTGGCAAAAAATCCGCTTAGTCTGTGACGTAGCAACGCAGGTATGGGGGCGTGATTAGTAGGGCGCGTGATTGTTAGGGCGAGTGATTGATATAACGCCCCATTCAACCGCTTAAGTCAGTGGCAAATTTAGGTCAGTAGCAGATTTTTTGCCCGGATTTCTGATTGTGGCCGGTAACCGAGCCGGTCATAGAAAGATTTAGCCGACGCATTGAAGCTCATCACTTCAAGGCGGATCTGAAAAGCATTGTGTGATTGTGCCCACTGTTCACAGTCAAGGATCAGCGCCCGGCCAATCCCCATCTGGCGACATGCTTCATCGACCACAATGGTCCCTATCCGGCAAAGAGGTGAACGGGTGATAAAAGGAATGGTTTCATTGACGTCGATTCTTGCCGTAATCAACCCGGCTATTTTTTCTTTCCCCTGTTCCTGAATCACAGCAACACGAAATAGCCGGCCTTCCTCTTCCAACGCTTTAAGCCAGAATGCTTTATGGTCACCTGAAGGTGCCGTAAAGACCAAAGGCTCATGTTCATGGTGCAATTGTCCGATTTGATTGAGCAACCGGATTAAACTATCAATATCCTCTTGAGTCGCTGGTCTGATTTTCATATTTTCTCCCTGACAGCCATTCCCGGTTGAGAGTCAGTGACTGATATCTCATTAACATCTGAATTTCAGAACACCATAAACAACCGGGAACGACCTGTCTATCACAACATCAGCCTGTTACTGCGTTTGTATGTGACAACATTGGCCTGTGATAACAGCGACAAACGCAGGTGAAACAGCGGCAGTGCGTTGCACAATTCAATCAGTTTGCTGACTGAGCCGCTGCGAAATGCTCACCGACGGCTTTCCAGTCGACCACATGCCACCAGGCTTCAATATAGTCCGGACGACGATTCTGGTAACTGATATAGTAGGCATGTTCCCAGACATCCAAAGCCAGAATGGGCTGGCCCTGCACCGCAGCAACATCCATCAGCGGGTTATCCTGATTGCTGGTGGATGTGATTTGCAACCCGCCATCTTTCACCACCAGCCAGACGAACCCTGAGCCAAAAGTGTTCACTGCCGCCTGAGAAAATTCCTCTTTAAACGCTTCCAGGCTGCCAAATGTGGCATCGATGGCTTCGGCAAGCGCACCATCCGGCTCAGCCTGTGCATCTTTCGCCATACAATTCCAGTACAGGATATGATTGTAATAGCCACCACCATTGTTTCTGATCGCAGATGACAGTGTTGAAATGCTGGCAAAGATGGCTTCAAGTGATTCATCTTCAAGCTTACTGCCGGCAATTGCCGCACAGAATTTGTCGTAATAAGTCCGGTGGTGCTTGCTGTAATGCACCTCCATCGTTTTGGCGTCGATATAGGGCTCTAATGCATCATAGGCATAAGGTAATTCAGGGAATTGATGGGACATGACTTTTCTCCTCGTTATTAAATTTATAATGCGAATCATTATCATTTTTATTTAATAACCATTGGCAGGTCAACCTTTTTCTTACCTGTCCCCGGCCCTCTCAGACAATATCAATTTAAATAATTTGGTTGTGCATGTCCCGATAACCTACCGTTACTGATTTTCAACGTAGAATAACTATGTTTTCCCTCTTTCGTTATAAAGAAGGAGTGCCTTGTTTCAAGCCCGAACAAATCTCACTGAACAGAGCATCTTCAGGTTGCTTGGGTATAGCGTGTCTGTGTTCGGTATCTGTCTGAGTGAACTGCAATCAGGAACAAGTATTTAAAGTGACCACAAAACACACATGTTGAGGTATAATCCTGCTTTCTATACAAAAGATTAAAAATCATGTTTTTGTATCCCCGAAATGCCATCCTGTTCATTGCGTGTGTGCTGATTATCAGCGCCTGTGCCGTCTCAGGCATTGAGCGCGGCAACTTCGGCCACTTTAAGCGTTCTCTCAATACCACAGACTATGGTTATCAGGTAATCCCCGATCCAACGGGCCTCGCCCCGGTCAGCCAGGCAGAAAAATTTGAGGTCCGGCCCGGTGATTGTGGTGAAAGCACACACTGGAGCGACTGTGCAAATGACCGGGAACGGAGTGAATTATCTGAATATGGCAAAGACAATTACCCCGGCGATGAATACTGGTATGGCTGGTCTGTGTATCTTCCGGCGGATTATCCGAATGTCTTCCCGACTAAAACTGCACTGGGGCAATTCCACCAGAAAAACTCGCATCCGGTCTGGATGTTTCATCACGTCAAAGCCGGTTTGGTGCTTGACGATCATGTTTTTGGCAGAAGCCGTCACGACTATCCGCTGATCTCCGAAGCTGCACTGAGGGGAAAATGGCACCGGATTGAAGTGCATGCCAAATGGAGCAAAGACCCCGGCGGCTTTTTTCAGGTATGGGTGAACGGGCAACAGAAAGTGAATTACCACGGGCAAACGATGGACGCACAGCAGGTCTATTTTAAATATGGGATTTACCGTGCTTTTGTCTCCCGCTATCAGCGCCAGTACAATGAAAACGAAGTTCCCCCGCAAACGGTTTACTATGCCAATGTAAAGCGGGGACTAACCCGGGAAGATTTACAGCCGGAGCAGCCCTGAATGGAAAAAATATTGATCAGTGCATGTTTGTATGGTGAAGCAGTCCGGTATGACGGGCACCATAACCAGCTCACCCATCCGGTTCTGAAACAGTGGCAGGCACAAAACCGGCTGATCGTTTTCTGTCCCGAAGTCAGTGCCGGTTTACCCACACCGCGCGCCCCTGCTGAAATTCAGCCGGAGGGTCGCATCACAGACAGTACCGGAGCTGATGTAACAGCCGCTTTTGAGACAGGCTCGGCTCAGGCGCTGGCATTATGTCAACACCATCAGATTCAGCTGGCGTTACTGAAAGAAGGCAGCCCATCCTGCGGTAGTCAGCTGATTTATAATGGCCGGTTTGAAGGGAAGAAGATTCCCGGACAAGGCCAGACAACCGCAGTCTTGCGGGCACATGGCATCCGGGTTTTCAGTGAAAACCAGATAGATCAACTCGTCGCCCACATCGTTGCGACACAATAAAGGTTCAATATGTCAGAACAAGTTGTCGGGATTCTTTTCCCTATGTTTGCCATTGCACTGGTGGGCTATATTGTTGGCCGCTGGATTAAAACCGATTTTCGTCCGGTGAACCGCCTGAATATGGATGTGTTTGCGCCGGCACTGGTTTTTTCATCTCTGGCAACCATGCCGCTGGGAACCGCACAATTACCCTTGCTGGGCGCTGCGGCGATCGCCGTCCTGCTGCCCGGTTTACTGATGCTGCCGGTTTGTTACCTGTTCAGGCTCAATTATCAGACCTGGGCGCCTTCCACCATGTTCCGTAACAGTGGTAATCTCGCCATTCCGCTGTTCACGTATACCTTTGGCCAGACAGCGATGGCTCCCGCCGTGTTGCTGTTTGTATTCTCATCCTGCGCACAGGTCAGTATTGGTCTGGCGATGCTCAGTAAAGGCAATCCGCTCAAGGTGATGCTGCGAATGCCGGTCTTTTTGGCCAGCGTGCTGGCACTGATGATGAATCTGTGTCATCTCCCGGTCTGGAAGCCACTGCTGGATGCCACCAGTCTGCTCGGTCAACCGGCTGTACCGGTGATGTTACTGTCGCTGGGCGCCCAAATGTGTCACATCCGGCTGGACGGGCTGAAAACCGGTGTTTTATGCACCTTGCTTTCTCTGCTCACCGGTGCGATTTGCTTTACCGTGATCCATCTGTTCATCCCACTGCCCGCAATGCAGCTACAAATGATGGTGCTGTTTACTATGTTGCCCCCGGCGGTGATGAATTATCTGTTTGCCGAGCGGTTTAATACAGAGCCACAGAAAGTCGCATCCATGGTCTTGTTCAGCAACTTTTTCACGGTATTTACCCTGCCGTTGTTGCTGACTTTTGCATTATCGGTGATATCTTAATTCAGCTCGCCGGACGGGTCAGATGCCCAAAGCCATTCTCTGCTAAACAAGATTCCATGATTGAAATGACTTTTCGGCTGGTTCCGGCAGGAATGACATCTGACAGAGATTTCTGATTAAGAATCAATTCGGAAACATGTGCAATCTCGTATTCAAATCCACCGCCTTTCACCGTTGAGTTGATGGTATGGTTTTCGCCCTGATAAAAAATATCGATGGCTGCCGGATTCCACCACTTTTCATGGATGATGATCTCAAGGTCCGGTCCTCTGATCACCGCTTCACGTACCAAATGACGCGTCACAGAAGCGCGGATGGTACCGGAAATCTCTCCCTCAAAAACAAATTCAACATTTTCATCCACTTCAGATTCAGCATGATCGTTAACACAGGTGACCAAGGGCCTGGGGACCATACTTTTCGTGAGCTGACATAAGTCAACATACAACCATAAACCGTAGACTCCGACATCTAAAGTCGCACCACCACATAAATCAGGGTTAAAGATTTGCTGGCTGGGGTCAAACTCATGCCAGTTACCAAAAGCCGCTTCCACTGAGTCAATTTTCACATTGCTGTCTTGAATAAACCGTCTTAATGCCTGATAAGCCGGAAAAGCGACTGACTTCATGGCCTCGGCCAAAAGTAACCCTTGCGCTTCAGCCAGCAAGGACATGGCATCCCAGTCTTTGGTGTTGGTAAAAGCAGGCTTTTCAACCAAAACATGTTTACCGTGTTGTAAAAACAGTTCCACCATGCTTTTGTGAAAAGGGTGGATGGTTGCAATATAGACCGCGTCAACATTGGGATCTTGTGCCATTGCCAGATATGAACCATAACTTCGACAGCAGTATGTGTCAGCAAACAGATCAGCCCGTGCCTGATCTCTTGCAGCGACTGCGTATAACACCCCATTGTCAACCTGCGTCGTTAGATCCTTTACAAACCGATGGGCAATTTTCCCCAACCCAGCGATTCCCCAGCATACTTTCCGATGATTCATATGGATACCTGATGAATTTAAAAAACAGTACTATCATAAACCTTTCACTCAGAAAATCAGTGAAGTGACAATTGTCGTGAATGTTAAATCAATCTGGAAAATTAACTGATGTCTGGTGAAGCAAACATACAAGGACATTGATACCTGTGTTTTGAAGCTTTTTTGAATCTGAAAAATATAGCCTCAGTTAACGCTTCTCCAACTGAATTTTGAGTATATTTGCATCCGTTGCGAGTGTGGCTTTACAACCAAACTGAGTAAACAGATAAAGTGCAATATCTGTTTCATTCTTTCCCTTCAATTCATCAGGGATTCTGTAAGGCCACACCCGGCCAAGGACATGTGTTAACATCATTGAATGGATATTTTGCGCATGCAACTCGCCTGACCCCGGATTGGCAGTAACAATGCGGTCAAAGATTAACTCATTGCCCATGTTTTGATAATGGACTTTATATACCAGCTCAGATGTCCAGCTTCTGACAAAATAAAACCACGCCCCATAAGCATAGATATCCCACTTCACATCCATGGAATCTGACTTAAAAACAACGCCTTCCAGCGTAGCACCATTATGCGGATAGTGAATATCGCAGGGGAACGCTGTCGCTTCATCAATTTCGCTGTCCGTATACTTTTCTCCATTATCACTGCGGCTTTGGGTAAAGTTTTCAGAAATCCACTTCTCCTTTGTCGTAGCCATCATATTTAGCGTAATCGTTCGAATATCCAATATACGTTCGTTGAAGGGGTTCCCGACTCCAGCCTCATACCATTGTGGTTCATTCAAACCTTCAGCACTGACCTGTTCTGCTTCATCTTTTTCAGCAGGCTTGTTTTGGTTTTTCTTCTTAAAAATGCCAAACATGTTATTGCTCTCTACATACTTTAAAAATTGAGGCGATCTGAAATACGCTGTCTTCTGAGAGTTGCTCAACAATACTCTCAGATTAGGTATATTTTTTACTCAAAAGGAAAATAACGCCTCAGTTACCGGTAAAAAAGAGCCACTTTCGCAAAAGTGACTCCGGTCAGACTTAATTTTGAACAAAGGTTTTATTTTGCAGTATCAACTTTCATCGTAGTTACTTTACTAATAGAAGCATGAATAGTAATCAACTTATTCAGGTAAAGTAACACATCACGAACCTCCTGATTGTTTTGGTTCATCTCACCGAGATGCTCCTCAAGCTGAATCAGATATTCGCGGGATTGTTGTGAAAGATTTGGATCGTAAACGATTGTTGCAGGCATAAGTGCCTCCGTGTGAAAGTAAAAAGAAAATCCACCACCCAGAGGTCTCAGGAATGGGTGGTGAACCGGACAAGGTTGAGACTACCGCACACACGGACACGGCCTGACCGAAGTCAGCCTTATCCAGCTCACCATGAACTGATGCAGTTTCGTTTATAAATTCAACAAAATCACAAAATTCAGGTGCGAAGGAGCGCCATATAAAAAAACCAGCAAAAGCTGGCATCTATATGCCGTGTGTCATGAACGGGGTCTCAAACCCGTCACCGGATTTTACCGGTGAGCGGGTAGCATAATGTTGGCGTAAGTTGGTGTCAATTGTTGGTAGCCACCGGCTTCTTCGTCCTGAAGAGCAACAGATGGATCAGGACAAACGTAATAGCTCAGACCTGGTTACCTGAAATGTAAACAACGCCACTTGTCAAATCAAGGCTATACTTCAGGTGATTAACTACCTGCCTGAAATCTTACTGAAACCGGCATTCGGTGATAGAATAGACGCTTTGAGTCCGGGCCAGATAATCTCAGGGAGCTGTGAAAATGAGCCGCTTTATAAAAATATTCTTGATTGTGTTGTTTGCTGTTTCCGGGATTTCATCGGTCGTGGTGATGGCAAAACTGATGCTGAATGTTGCGGATCCCCGTGAAAAAATTGAGCACCAACAGCAAATGAAACAAGCACAGGCGGTTCGTCAAGAGATATCCCCGGAGACGATTCAGCCCGATAAGGCTCAACCATCTGAGCCCTCAGCAGAAAATTGATTTCGTATAAGTATAATTCGTATAAGTATAAATAGCCGGGCGCAGAGGTTACGCCCGGAATATCAGCGGAACTGCCCGCTGTTTAACGGTGTTCCTTCTAAGGTGCCGGGTTAAAGACATCCGGGATACAATTTTCACGGACGATCCGGGCCGGATTTCCCATGACCGTTGAATACGGAGGAACATCATCAAGCACCAGAGAACCACCGGCAATACGACTGCCTTTACCAATGGAAACCCCGCCAACGATGACAGAATTCGGCCCAATCCACACCTCATCTTCGATGGTAGGATAAGTCGATGTTCGTTCATTATCCGGTGATATTTTATCCCGGCGGCCCAGCGTCACCCCCTGCATGATTGTGACATTCTTACCAATCTTTGCGCCTTCATTGATCACCATCCCCCAGCCATGTGTGATGGCAAAACCGGCCCCAACATCGGTTTTCCAGTGGCAATCAACCCCGGCCAGACCCGTCGATATTTTGTGCATCACCTTAAACAGTGGCAACAACAATCTGACCGGCGTGCGGCTCCCGGCTACCATCTGACAAAGTCTCATCGTCACAACGACCCTGAAAGTTCTGCTCAGGATAGATCTTTTCACTAACCCCAAAAAACTGAAACAACCGAGCTGACGATATGTATCACCTTTCAGTGCCTTCCAATGCTGATATTTTGTTGCCATATATATCCTATAATCAATGAGTTATGTGTATAACATCATCGCTGCTCAGATAAATTCAAGCCATGTCACGCGCACAGAATGACTGGTGAATTTCAACTGTCATTGCTGCTGATGATGTTGAATCACTCATTATAATGCATAAGCATCCTGTAGACCAAAGCCTGTTCACCTGTCAACTCAAAACTGTAACGGCAGACAAAAAATCCGGAGTTCTGGCTTAAGGAACAGAAATAAAAAATACCAAACCTGACCTGAATCAATGAAACCCGACTCCCGGATTGCCCGGCTTACCAGATGATGTAAATATGACATCATCTTGTATCTGTACCGGGATTCACTTTTCATGTCTCAGGCAATTGACCACCTGCTGCTCGAAATATCACTGATGCTCAGCCAGGCGCTGACCAGCGATATCCACCACCAAAAGCTGATTGAATCTATCCAGCGTGTTTTTCCGTGTGATGCCTGCGCGCTGTTTATCTTCAATGAAAAACAAGCACTGGTGCCGGTTGCGGTCAGCGGACTGTCCCCACAGCTCACCAGCCGCCGCTTTAACGTGGCCGAACATCCCCGTTTGCAAGCGATTCTCGCCAGCCGCCAGTGTGTGCGGTTTGCAGCCGACTGCGAACTGCCGGACCCGTTTGATGGCTTATTGCTCAGCGCTGGTCAGCAGGATCATGTTCACTCCTGCATGGGATGCAGCCTGTATGTGGAGCAAACCCTGGTCGGTGCGCTGACGCTGGATGCCAGTGAACCCGGCCGGTTTGATGGCATCAGCGATGTGACTGTTGAAACCGTTGCCGCGCTCGCCGCAGCAACACTGCGTAACCGCCAGCAATGGGAACAGCTGCAACAGGCCAACTCACATCAGCGCAAACTGACAAAAATGCTGCTCAAAGAAGCACAGGCTCAAACGCCGCGGATGACTGGACAAAGTCCGGCTATCTGTGAACTCAAAGCCAATATCGATCTGGTGGCGATGAGCGATCTCACGGTATTGATCAGCGGTGAAACCGGCACCGGGAAAGAACTGGTCGCCAACCGGATTCATGAAAAATCACAGCGTAATGATCACCCGATGATTCGCGTCAACTGTGCTGCCCTGCCGGAACATCTGGCAGAGAGTGAACTGTTCGGCCATGTGAAAGGGGCATTTACCGGGGCAACATCAGAACGCAGCGGTAAATTTGAGCTGGCCGATCAGGGCACGCTGTTTTTAGATGAAATCGGCGAGCTGCCGCTCAGTTTACAAGCCAAACTCCTGCGCGTGATTCAGCAGGGAGAATTACAACGCGTTGGCAGCGATCGCAGTAAAATTGTCAATGTCCGCCTGATTGCAGCAACCAACCGAAACCTGCAACAAGCCGTGGAAACCGGTCAGTTCCGGGCCGACTTATTCCACCGGCTGAACATATTCCCGCTGCATGTTCCGCCCCTGCGGGACAGAAAAGGCGATACAGAACTGCTATGTCATCACTTTCTTACTCTCCTGAGTCAGCAGTTTCACAGCCCGGCCCTGCAGTTATCGGCAGAAGCACTGGCGGTACTGAACCAATACCACTGGCCGGGGAATATCCGCCAGCTGGAACATACTTTAACCCGCGCAGCTCTCAAAACTGTCGGCCGGAGCCAAAGTATGATTACGCTGTCTGAGCTGGATGAAAGCCTGCATGTGCAGATTGAAAATCACACGGATGATTCACCGTCGTTAAATGATGCGATGAACCGTTATCAGAAACAGCTGATTCAGCAGGCACTGGCGGAAAATCAGGGCGTTTGGGCACAAGCGGCCCGCAGTCTCAAGGTCGACCGGGGCAATCTGTACCGTCTGGGGAAAAAGCTGGGACTGACCTGAGCAGGTCAACCGGAATTCAAAACTGCAACGGCAGACAAAAATCCAGTTCAAACAGTTCATCTGCGGCCAGAAAATGGTTTTGCAGATAATGCACATAAGCCGGGGTTGCGGCCATTTTCAGCCCGGATGCCGGCAGCCACTGTTCCAGAATCAAACTGATTTGTGGCAGTAATTCTCCGTACCGGCCATGCAAACGAAACACCGCATGGGGGCCACCGGGAATGGTCAGCTGGTTCACGACACTCCGGCACTGTACCGGCCGGTCGATTTCAATACAGGCCACGTAGCGGCATTTCTCCAGTGCCACCCAGGCCGGGTTGGAATGGTGCAGGCCATACTGCACCGAAAAACTCCGCTGCTCAGCATTCGCCCATGTTTTGAGCAGCAGCCAGGCATTTTTTATTGAACGGTCATATCCGGTATGGCGAACATAAGCCACCTGCCTCGGCTGAAGATCAAGCACTTTGGGAGACGGAATGCCCCGTTTTGCCACACGGGTATAACCCTCCGCAATTTCGGCATTCTTCAGATAAGGCCTCTGATTGTGCTGAATATCATGTTTGCGCCACGCTCCCGGCGACATACCAAAAGTCGCCTTAAATGCACGGCTGAACGAAGACAGAGAGTTAAATCCACACTGGTGCCCAATGTCCAGCACCGGGGACGTGATATCAAACATCAGCTGGTTAGCGGCATATTCCATCCGTGTACGGCGAATATACTGATGGACGGACTCCCCCACCGTCTGTTTAAAAATCCGGTGAAAATGCTGCTCAGAATAAGCGGCTATTTCAGCCAGTTTTGCTGCGGGCAGCTCACGGCTGATATCCTGATGGATATAAAAGATCACATCGTTAATCCGTGAAGTATGCTGTGAGTTCATGAGCGAAAAAGCATAAATGGACAATTTTATCAGCATAAACGGACAAACATTTTCATGCAACCCGCGATATGCTCGTATGAATACATCAAACAAACGAGCACAACATGAAAACCGCAACTTCGCTTCAACAAATGCAGTCCTCTTACATCCGGGAAATACTCAGCGCTGCCAGTGACAGCAATGTCATTTCACTGGCGGGTGGTTTGCCTGATCAGGCAACCTTTCCGATCGATTTAATGCAACCGACCCTGATCAAGCTGGCAGAGATGCCCGAAGTATTTCAGTATGAACAAACCGCCGGTTATGCGCCGCTGCTGACGTTTTTATCCGGCTATTTTTCTCTTCCGGAAAATCATGACGCACTGGTCTGCACCGGCTCTCAGCAAGGGCTGGATCTACTGGCACGGGCGTATATCAACCCCGGCGATTCAATTGTGATGGAATCACCCGGCTATCTGGGTGCCATGCAGGTGTTCGGGCTGGTACAGGCCAATATTCTGACCGTCAGCCAGACAAAAAACGGGCCGGATCTGGAAGCACTCGAACATCACTTTGCCACGCAATCACCCAAACTGTTTTACGCCGTGCCGGATTTTCATAATCCAACCGGGGTTTGCTGGTCTCTGGAAACCCGGAAGAAAGTTGCAGCGCTGTGTCTCCAATATCAGGTCACGCTGGTTGAAGACGCACCTTACCGCGAGCTCCGCTTCAGCGGGGACACACAGCCTTACGTGTCTCAGTTCTGCCCGGACTGCTCGATTGTGCTGCGTTCTTTTTCCAAAATCGCCTCGCCGGGCATGCGCCTTGGCGTTGTCACCGGTCAAAGTCAATTCATCCAGCCGATGATCAAAGTCAAACAGGGGGCCGACCTGCATACCAGTGTACCAATGCAGGTATTGCTCCTTGGCCTGTTGCAACATGAGGGGTTCGCGAAACATCTGGCGCGGATGCGTCAGCTCTATCAGTCCCGCTATGAGGTTTTATATACACAGTTACGGGAACAACTGCCGGCAGGCTGCACGGTCAGCCCCGTCAATGGCGGCATGTTCGTCTGGGTCACGCTACCGGCATGCGACCCGTTTGCGCTGGCAGCGCAAATGCTCGCCCATGGTGTCGCCGTGGTCCCAAGCCCGGTGTTTTATCCGGCGAATTCAGATCAGATCCAACCGGGCCTGCGGCTGAATTTCACCAATTCAACTGAAGAAGCGCTAATCCGCGCGGTTAGTTGCCTGTCCCAAACACTGAAAGCATTTTTAACCGTATAAACAAAACCACGTCCTGTTTATTCCCATGTGAAGCATGGGAATAAGTTCCAAAGTCCGGATCTTTTTCATCGAAATAAAGGGATTCCGGCAGTGATCCCACCTATTACCGGAAAACGATCAGTGAAAAGCTTAAGCAAACAATAGTCACAACCAGTTGAGTTCCCCGTCAGGATCAAAAACTCAACCACTTTTCGGGAAGGTGTAAGATGAACAAATTTAAATTTCAGGTCGCCGGGATGATGAGCGCAGTGATTGTCATCGTTGTCGCCCTTTTAACGGTATTTAATTATCAGGACTACCAATCCAACAGTGTCAGGCTGAATAAAGCCATTTTGAGACAGCAAAATGAGCTGATTGATATCCGGTTAACGGCAAGGCTGGAAGAGATTAAAAGTCAGTTGTCTGCAGTCGATATTCACCTGAATGATATCCGGGACGGCCAGCTTTCTGCACGTGCAACCGAGCAGCTGAATGTACTCTATCGCGAACAACATGGCACAGCAGATACCATTGGCCTGTTTACCGAAGATGGCTCTTTTTATGCGCAGAACGGAAAAAAAATACCGGCCAATGTCAGATTGCTCGGGCGCGGGTATTACAAGGCACTGTATGAAGACGGCCAGCCTTATTTTATCAGTCCTCCGTTTAGCTCATCCCGCAGCGGTAAACAGGTGATTGCCGTTGCCTACCGGCTCAATCCACACATTGCGGTGCTGACCGCCGTTTATGCTTACGCCATACTGGGAGAGATTTCAAAAAATGAGAATCAGTTTGTGTACACACAAACCGGCACCATTCTGGCTTCCCCTTACCCTGAGTATACCGGTAAAAATATGTTCGAAGTGCGCCCGTTTTACCGCAACTTCAGTCAGGATAAACCGGAGATGTCTTATACCATCGATATCAGCGGTCAACCGGTAGATTTTACCGCCTTTTGGGGCAAGCTGCATATCGCACAATGGAATTACGTTTCTTTTATCTACGATGAAGACATCTATAAAGATGCCAACCGACAGTTGATCAGTTCAATGACTATCGGCCTGAGCGCTGTGATCATTTCTATCATGCTGATGCTATATACCCTGCAAAAAACAGTACTTCATCCGGTTGGTGGTGCACCGAAAGATATTGCAGCTTATATGGAAATCATGGCGCAGGGGGATCTGAGACAAGCGTTTCCCGGCACCAGTCATGCCACAGGTATTTACAGCTCGCTGACCAATCTATCCCGGCATATCCGCAGCCTGATTCAAAACTCATATGTCATCTCTGAACAGGTGGCAAGCTCCTCTGCCCAACTCAATCAGGTGATTGCCAACACGCAGGAAAATGCCCGCGCTGAGCTGGTTCAGGTCGAGCAGATTTCCACGGCCATTAATCAGCTGTCATCCACATCTCAGGAGGTCAGCCAGCAAGCGAGTGCTGCAGAAATTGAGGCGAAAAAAGCCCTCGGCTATGTGGCCCACGGGCAGAAAATGCTGGCACAGAATATCGAAATGAATCATCAGGTGAATCGCTCAGCGACTGAAACCGCGCAGCTGATGGAAGAACTGAAGCAGTTTGCCGGTGAGATCGGTTCGATTACCGATGTGATTAATAAAATTTCAGAACAGACGAATTTGCTGGCACTAAACGCGGCGATTGAAGCTGCCCGCGCAGGGGAACAAGGCCGCGGATTTGCCGTGGTCGCCGATGAAGTCAGAGACCTTGCGTCCAAGACACAGGCGTCAACAGATGATATCCGCCACCTGATTGAGAAGTTACAGCATCAGTCGGGTCAGGCCTGTCAGAATATGGCGCAAAATGTTGCCCTGATTCAAAAGTCGGTCGACATCGTGGATCAGGTCAAAGCATCATTCAGTGATATTTCCGATGTGGTACATTCCATGTCAGATATTAATACGATCATGGCCACCGCCGCACTGGAGCAGGTCAGTGTGACCAATGATATTTCACATGTGACGGAAGCGACCTTCATATCGGTGAATGAAAATGTGGATGCGATGAAAGAAACACTGGCGGCAGCGACCGATTTGTCTGCAATGGCAAGTCAGCAGCGCCAGGAACTGGCAGTGTTTCAGTTATAATTTTTCACTATTCATATAACTGTTCGCTGTTTATATAGCGTCTCACTATTAATATAGCTTTTCGCTGTTTATATAGCTTTTCGCTATTGATATAACCTTTCGCGGTTAAAGCAGCGAGACCCACGCTGAGCGGGATCCGGTATTCAGCAAAACGTCTGAATATACAGGGATTCAACCTGATCCCGCGCCCATTGAGTTCTGCGCAGGAACTTTAAAGATGATTTAATCGAAGGATGATTCCCGAAGCAGTTAACCCGGATCTCCTCATATAAACCGGACCAGCTATAGTGCTCTACTAAACGGGTCAGAATTTTTTCAAGCGTCAGGCCATGTAACGGGTTATTCGGCTGCTCTTGGCTCATGCAACGGTTTCCTTCATCAAATGCTCAATCATGACAAACTTTCACCCATTTGGCTCTCCAGTCAGGTGCTGTAAAATCGTCCGGCCAGAACTCTTTTTGCCGGCGAATCAGGCCATTTTCTACGGTATGGAAGGTGATTGCACGCGCTTTTTGCACGCCATCGGTCACAGAGACATCGGTCACAACCGTTGAGCCCTCACAAACGATTGAATTGATATCAAATATCCATGTGCCATGGGCCGGATAAAATGCATTGATAGCAGTAAAGTTATCCCGCCCGATCGTCAGTTCACCTGACTGTGGCCAGAATCCTTCAAAGTCAGGACTCAGCCACTGCGCCGCTGCTGCAAAATCATTGGTTTTCATGGCGTCCCAAAACGCCAGCACAATGTCCTTTGGTGTCATGATTTCTCCTTGGTTCAATGATGTCATTTGTACATCACAGTGATGTACAAATGACATCACTCTATCGGTCAAACAGAATTAAAACCATTATAAATCAGTCAGATATAAAATGGCACAAATCCTGTAACTCAGCATGTCAATGTATTCGACACCGCCGTCGTCACAACCGCCGATGAGCGGACAACCGTTCAACAAAAAACCAGGGAGTACTCAATGTTTTGTGCACAATGTGAACAAACAATCCGCAGACCAGATGCCAATGGCTGTGCTTATGCCGCAGGTCTGTGCGGAAAAACGGCTGAAGTTTCTGATTTGCAGGATGTATTGGTCTTTTTACTGGAAGGTTTATCGTTCTGGGCCACTCAGGGCCGTCGCTATCAGATAATTGATGATGAAATAGACCAGTGGGCACCGAAGGCGTTCTTCTCCACCCTGACCAATGTCAACTTTGATCCGGCCCGGATTCTTGAATTTGCCCGTCAGACTCAGGCTTATCGTGACCGGCTGGCCTGCGCGGTTGAAAAAGCCGCAACGGCCCGTGGCGAGCTCATTGAAACCGTCAGCAAAGCCGCCCTGTTCCGTCTGCCGGATAACTATCAGGACATTTTGCGCATTGCAGAGCAAACCGCGGTCAACCGGGGCAAGCAGACCGTCAGTGAAGACACCATCGGCCTGCGCCTGCTGTGTCTTTATGGTATCAAAGGGGTTGCAGCTTATATGGAACATGCCCGTGTACTGGGCCAGACCGATCGGGAAATCTATCATGAATATCATCAAATCATGGCCTGGCTCGGCACAGATCCAAAAGACAATGACCGGCTGTTTGAAACGGCCATGCAGATCGGCCAGCTAAACTTTAAAATTATGGTACTGCTGGATAAAGGAGAAACTGAAACGTTCGGCCATCCACAACCGACTCAGGTGAACGTCAACCCCATCGCCGGAAAATGTATTCTGGTGTCAGGCCATGACCTGCATGACCTGCAAAAGATTCTCGAACAGACGCAGGGCAGCGGCATTCACGTTTACACCAATGGTGAAATGCTGCCTGCACATGCTTATCCCGAACTGAAAAAATACCCGCATCTGGCGGGGAATTACGGCGGTGCATGGCAAAACCAGCAGGAAGAGTTTGCACAGTTCCCCGGTGCGATTGTGATGACATCCAATTGCCTGCTCGATCCAAATACCGGCGAATATGCTGACCGTCTTTTTACCCGCAGCATCGTTGGCTGGCCGGGTGTCCAACATATTGAGGGCGATGATTTCAGTGCGGTGATCGCATGTGCGCTGCAACAACCGGGCTTTACTGCGGATGAACCGGAGCATCTGATCACCACCGGCTTCGGCCATGATGCACTGATGCAGGCAGCCCCGGCAGTGATTGAACAGATTCAGGCGGGTAATATCCGTCATTTCTTCCTGATCGGCGGCTGTGACGGAGACAAATCAGAGCGCAGTTACTGCACCGATTTTGCCCGTCAGGCACCGGATGATTCCGTGATTCTGACGCTGGCCTGCGGGAAGTATCGCTTTAATAAATTTGATTTCGGTGACATTCACGGTATTCCGCGCCTGCTGGATGTGGGTCAGTGTAACGACGCTTATTCAGCCATCCGGCTCGCACTGGCACTGGCAGAAACTTTCGACTGTGGGGTAAACGATCTGCCACTGACACTGGTCCTGTCGTGGTTTGAACAGAAAGCGATTGCGATTCTGCTGACGCTGTTTTCGCTGGATATCCGCGGCATTTATGCCGGTCCGACCGCCCCGCCATTCTTAACCGATAACCTGCTGCAGGCACTGCAGGACCGGTTTGATTTACGCTTGATTGGTGATGTGCAAACCGACATGGAGACAATGCTCTCCGCCTGATTGAAATACAGAAAACAGGCAGTGACGCCCCTGTCACTGCCTGAAAATCAATGTCAACCGCTTCTCCATTGCCCGCCCGTCAGGTTCTGAAATCACTTCCCGGTTTATCCCGCTCAACAAATGAGTTTGCTTTGCAAATCAAACTCCCCGGTACTTTTTATTGACTTTTACCCGCTGATCCCTGACAATTTAAATAATGATACCCATTGGTACTATTATTAACAAAATCCATAATAAAAAGATAGTTGCTTAAAAAGTTCAGTCTTTCATCTTCGATCTGACAATAAAAAACGGCAGTAAGTGATGGCTAAAAAAAATATGAAAGTCGCTGTGATCGGACACAGCGGAATGGGTGGACAGGCAGTCGTTGAGCAGTTACTTCAACGTGGTCACGCTGTCACAGGTATTTCAATCGACGCAGATAAAGTGCCGGCTCAGTCTGGGCTGAGCAATGTTCAGCTCGATATTTTACACACGTCAGAATTAACCAATGTACTTCAGGGACACGATGTCGTGGTCTCTGTTTTTTCCGGCGGACATGCCGTTGATCTCAGTGTCTATTATCTGCAAATTGAAGGCACGCGCTCGATGATTAAAGCCGTGCGCGACGCTGAAGTGCCTTACTTCATCTATGTCGGCGGCGCAGCCAGCCTGTATGTCAAACCGGGCTTACAAATGTTTGATGATCCCCGTTTCCCGACCTGGTATTTCGGCGTTCAGCCGCCAGCACATTTACGCTGGCTGGGCGAGATTACCGGTGAAACTTTCTTCTTTGAAGCCGCAGACAGAAAAGAAAACGGAAGTATTGCTCCCGGAGCAAGTGACCCGTTTCTGGAAGAATGTATCAAAGACTGGCGCAAGGTTCCCTTACTGGAGGGTTGCCGGATTGCTCTGGAACTGTTTGAAGATAAGAGCAGTTTTCAGTGGAGCTTTCTTTCACCACCATGGATGTATCGTCCGGGGCCGGGAACCGGTCAGTATGAGCTCGGTGTCGATTTTATGATCTTCAAAAACGGGATTCCGTCCGGGATTGACCTGCCAGATTTAGCACTGGCAATCGTCGATGAAACGGAAAACCAGCGGCTGATCCACAAACACTGGACCGTCTCAGGCGAGCAAAATAACTACGGCGTTTGAGGTAAAAGTCCCTTCGAGGTAAAAGTATCGCCGAGATCGTGATCAGTTGGTCGATACTGCCACCTGCTTTTCAGGGCTGATTCAACTTTTGTATCCCCCCCGGTATAATGACTGAATCAGCCCTGACTCTTACATGACGCAGGCCGGTGAATCTTTTCCCTGCAGTGAACATTTTATATCCGGTGCATCTTTTATAGCCATTTCACCTTTTATAAATCGATGGCACCCAAAGTGAACACAACATACCAACGCACCTTTTAGCCTATATACCTCTGTAACCATATACCGCCGCAAAAATAAACACGCCCTAGCCAACAGAGGTATAAACCGAGGTGAAGATATCAATCGCATGATTTAAACGGGTGTGAATTTCCTCCTCAGAGAAAATAAAATCCGGTCTCAGATTTGCCTTAAGCAGTGGTGTTCCGATACACATGGAGATAAAAAAGTCAGCGGCCTGAACGGAATTGTCGGCGGTAAAATCTTGATTGTCACTGAGTACAGCCGCAAGTGCATACACCGTATATTTAGGTCCGGCCTGCCAAAAGTTTTCTGCCAGTTCCGGAAAAGAAGATGCTTCTGAAATCACGACCTTAAATAAGGATCGCAGTTCCAGACTAAACACGGTTTCAAACAAGCTCAGACCAAAACTTTTGAGCATAACAGGAATAGACTGACTGGAAGATAAACTGTCGGCCATTTGCTGATCGAGCTGTGTGATTTTTCTTGAAATAACGGCTTCAAACAGTGCTTTTTTGGTTGGATACCGGGAATAGATCGAACTCTTCGACGCCCCGGCCCGCCGGACAATATCGGCAACCTTTGCCCGTTCAAATCCGGACTCAAGAAACACTTCAGTGGCAACATCCAGCAATTTTTCTGCCCGGGCCTGAACTTCATCCGCTCTCGGACGGCCTTTAGGTGCCCTCTTGGTGCAATTTTTGACACTCATATAACGATGGGTATGTAAAAGAAAGAGGACACTAATATATCATTTCTCCTATATTGGCTAAAGGCTGAACAAGTCAATATTTCCCGAAATAACATAAAGATGCGACTTTCAGTGAGATTTGTCCGGCGCACAAACAGCGCAGTATGCATTGTCGCATCATCAAATCACCTTAGCAGTTACAAAGTGACTGACCATGCTGAATGAACATAAAATTAAAATTGAAAAAATCCATCATGACTGGTCAGAGATTTCAGTCAGTGAGACTGTCATCCCGTTTACGAAATAACCACCAGAACATCAGAATTAACGCAAAAATAACACCAGCAAATGCAAGAATAATCCGTCCGGCATGATGCCAGTACCCGGTGTTGAATTCGTCCATATAAATGCCAAACCCCACGGTCCAGTTCCAGACAGGGATTCGGGTGACCCCGTTAATTTTAAGCACACGCACATCATCACCCGGCTTAACGTTTGTCGTCACAATAAAAACCGGGTCCTGTTCCTGTAGTAAAGACATATCCCTTGTGTAAGATTTTTGAAACCGCCCCAAAACATGTGGCCTGACATGCACACGGGCAAACGCATTGCCGTCATTTGCCCACACATATCTGGATTTTCCGTCACGGAGCCCGGATAAAAAATCAACCAGCTGTTGTTCGGCTTCTTCAAGAGTCAGCTCTCCGGCCTGCTCCTGACTGATCACCCCTGCACTGTAGTGTTTTGCCATTGACAACACGGTATTCACTTCATGTTTTCTGGCTTCAATCAGCGAAACACGCAATATATGCAAGGTATAAAAGCAGACCAACATCAACAAAAGAACCAGAGAAATGGCGAATAACGGGGTCGTTTTGGGGAGATGATTCCATTGCAATCGATTGACCATATCAGCACATCTCTGTTGAAATCAGATACATTGATGATAGGCGGTATTTCGCAATATGCGAGTTGAATAAATTGTAAATGATAATGATTTTCATTATTATCCTAATCAGGATTTTACAGAGAGTGCGCGCCATGTCTGACCAAACCTCACTTTACAATGCCTTCTTTAAGTCGCAGTCCCGCTTTTTGCAACAGCGGTGTCCAGAGGGCTACGAAGCCGATATCGTGAGCGATTATGCGCATTGGGGAAAACAGCTTGCAAATTATCATGATCAGGATTCCTTTGCAGAAAACACACTGTTATGTGAACTGTTTTTAAAGCAGGTCTATCTGCACATGATCAGCGCGATTTCTGACCCGGACAGAAGCCCGGTCTTTCGTCAGGCCTGCCTTGACACCATCTATATTCCTCTTTCCGGTTTACAACGCTTTTATATCGGGTTTGAACATGGCATGGATAAGTATTTCGCCCTGAAAAGAATCCTGCAATCCTGCCAGCTTCCATAAATCCAACTTTTTACCTGAATAACAAAAACAGCTGATAAGAAACAAAAGGACAATACCATGACTCAATCATACAGAACCGAAACCGATAGTATGGGCACCATTCAGGTCCCTGAAGACGCGCTGTATCAGGCACAAACACAACGGGCAGCCGATAATTTTCATCTCAGTCATCATGTGATGCCCGAAGATTTTATACAGGCATTGGCCCTGATTAAGCAGGCGGCAGCAACAACCAATACACAACTTGGGTTATTAGAGGGGGATATTGCCGTCGCTATCTGTGACGCCGCACAGGAAATTATCGATGGCAGGCACCTGAGTCATTTCCCGGTCAGTGTTTTTCAGACCGGTTCAGGCACCAGCTCAAACATGAATATGAATGAAGTACTGGCTACACTCGCGAGCCGCGCATCAGGCGCCACGGTCAGTCCCAATGATCATGTCAACATGGGACAGAGCAGTAATGATGTCATCCCCACGGCAATTCAGGTCAGCGCAACATTATCTGTTGAACAACAGTTACTACCGGCATTGCAACACCTGAGTGAAATCATCGGAGCCAAACAGCGAACACTCACATCTGTGATCAAAACCGGCAGAACACACCTGATGGATGCCATGCCTATCAGCTTTGCCCAGGAACTCAGCGGATGGCAACATCAAATTGACCACGCAGCACAGGCTATCCGTCAGCAATTACCTGCTATCAAAGCGCTGGCTCAGGGGGGGACTGCCGTTGGTACCGGCATTAATGCCCATCCGGAATTTGCCGGTCAGTTTGCCAGCCAGTTATCACAAATCACCGGCACAGATTTTACCACCAGCAATAACTACTTTTTTAATCTCAGTAGTCAGGACACCACAGTCGCCCTGTCCGGACAATTAAAAACCACGGCTGTTGCCATGATGAAAATCGCAAACGATCTGCGCTGGATGAATTCCGGACCACTGGCCGGATTAGGAGAGATAGAGTTGCAGGCTCTACAGCCCGGCTCTTCCATCATGCCGGGGAAAGTGAACCCGGTGATTCCTGAAGCTGTTGCGATGGCGGCAGCACAGGTGATCGGCAATGACACCACGGTCACCATCGCCGGACAATCCGGAAACTTTCAGCTGAACGTGATGCTGCCGGTCATCGCGTACAATATTTCTGAGAGCATTCATTTGTTAAGCCAGAGTGCAATCGCGCTGGCAGATCAGGCGATTGCCACTTTTCAGGTCAGGCATGAACAGGTTGAAGCGCCTCTGAAAAAAAATCCGATACTGGTCACCGCACTGAACCCGGTGATTGGTTATCTGAAAGCGGCTGCTATTGCGAAAAAAGCCTATCAGGAAGGCCGGGCGATTCTCGATGTTGCGGAAGAAGAGACCGATCTGCCAAGAGAGACACTCGAAGCACTACTGGATCCGGAAAAACTGACTCACGGTGGTCTGGCTGAATAAAACGGCTTGGTTCTTTCTCTCCGGGGAAGGCTCTTGATCCATTCAAAGGGCCTTTTCCGTCAATTTTCGTTCCTGACGCATCAGCAGCAACACAGTCAGAATCAGGGTAGCACCACCGGATAACATGAGATAACCCGTGGTGAGGGATGTTTGTTCAATCAGGGCCCCCAGAAGGACGGGGGAAAGAAACTGCCCGAGAAACATGCAGGTACTGAACA
Source organism: Vibrio aerogenes (assembly GCF_024346755.1). Lineage (NCBI taxonomy): Bacteria > Pseudomonadati > Pseudomonadota > Gammaproteobacteria > Vibrionales > Vibrionaceae > Vibrio > Vibrio aerogenes. The sequence goes on from NZ_AP024861.1 coordinate 2,661,310, forward strand.
CCGCCATGGCCCGGCCCAACACTTTTTCCGGCACGAAATCCGCGACCATCACCGAGGTAGTGGAAAAAGCCAGTGCATTACTGATCCCAGTGATGGCACTACCCACCGCAAGCAGCCATAAATCACCGGATAAACCCAGCAGCAGAAATGCCCCAACCCACGCGACAGCAGTCCAACGCAATAAAGCCAGATAAGACCAGCGTTGCCGCAACCTGCCAAAATAAGCACCGATGACACTCGACGTGCCAGACATCAGCGCCATATAAAGAGAAGCGACAACAGGCATCTGATAACCGAGCTCTGCCAGACGCTGCGGCAGAAAAACGGCCAGTGCATACAACATGACAGCCTGAACAATCACCAAAAAGAAAATGCCGGTCAATGCCGGTTGTCGTAACAGAGTTAGCATGGCGTCACCCTGTTGACGGGTACTTTTCTGCGCTTTCTCCTGAGAAGCCGGCATCATCGCCAGCACCGCAATCCCAATCGGCAAACCGATCAGGTAAACACCAAAGGCAGCATGCCATGACATTAAGGTCGCCAGCCCGCCGCCAATCAACGGAAAAATCACCCCGCCAATACTGGTTGCGGTGGTTCGCCATCCCATCACACGATCCCGCAGTGTCCCCCGGTAAAGCGCCAGCATCGCGACCGTGGTCCCGGTGAAAACCAGTGCCGCACCCAGGCCAAAGATGATCCGGCTGGCAATCAATGCCTGATAACTTTCAGCAAACACCCCAGCCCCTCCGGCAAGACCATACATCACCAACCCGGCTGCCAGCGGAACACACCTCCCCCACCGATCAATCAGCCAGCCTGCCAGTGGGCTGCTGACCGCAATAACCAAACCATGCATCGTCAGAATCAGCCCGGCAGCCGTCCCGTCGATTTTAAGATCACCCCGCATCACTTCCACGACTGGCGTAATGATTGCGCCAGCCATAACGGTGAGCATGGAAGCGAGTAACAGCAATACCAGCACAGTGCGATAAGGCAACGGCCCTTTATCGCAGCTGGTTTCATTAACAATTATTTTTGACACGACATCTCTCCCGGAAATACAAACACGGGAAACAGTGTATATGGATAGCTCACAAAATGTCAATTAGTGGCATTTTTCATTTAGAGGCTATTTTCACTTGGAGTTGTTTTCATTTAAGAGCAAGTCCCACGTGAAGACACATTACATCTGATGTCACTTCATTCCAGGATATTTAATGCTATCATTGCGCTTCTGATCCTGAACTTGTGATGAAATATGTCGCCTGAAGCTAAACACTCCGCAGATAAGCAATCCACAGATAAGCAATCCACAGATTTGCTGCCACTCAGAGAAAGAAAAAAACAGAGAACTCAGCGCGCCCTTGCGGATGCCGCACTACAACTGTTTTCTGAAAAGGGCTATTCAGCCACGACACTGGATGAACTAGTCGATCAGGTTGAGGTTTCCAAACGAACATTTTTCCGCTACTTCGCTTCGAAAGAGGACGTGGCGATTGCTGCCGAAACAGAGCTTTGGCTGACTTATATCGCACAGGTTGAAGCTCTGGATATTCAGGGCAATCTGCTGACTTTTCTCCGGGAAACACTGATCACTTCACTGCACCATATGCCGCCGGACTGGACAGCAAGGTATCTGCTCACCCGCTATGTGGTCGCACATGCCGGCGGCTCTGTATTGTACGATCATTCCGAAGCTGCATCACTCAAAGCACAGCGTCAACTGCTCGAAACGCTGAGCGAAAAACTGGTCCGGGACTGCCGGGAAGATGTGCGTTTCCGGATGCTGGGGGAGTTGGTCCTCAGTGCCTGGCGGTGTGGTGCCAGCAACTGGGTCGCAGGCAGAGGAGCAGGCAAAGATGCAGACCGTGGTGAGGGTGGTCTGGAAAGGCTGATCATTCGGATTGAGGAAGCGTTTGATGCGATTCCGTCAAGTTTGGCGTTGGCGGTTTAGCGCTGGCAGCTGAGAACAGCATTTGTCGTAACCAGAGATGACCGGGATCGCGGTTTGAACGGGCATGCCAGTCAGCTGAAAGAGAAAATGCAGGTTGCTCATCCGCGCCTTTGGCATCAATGGCAAAGACTTTGCCGCCTTGCCAGAGTAAAAAATAGCCTCCAGCAGGAACGGCGATGAAAAATAAACACGTTCTAGAAAGACAGCCCGAGCATCTTTAAGTCTTGCTCACACTGAGTAGCATTTTCAAACTGAATTGCTGAAATTCCAGCAGCTCTGGCACCGGCAACGTTGTGTGGCATATCATCAATAAATACCGTTTCAGCTGCAACCAGGCCATACTGTGACAGCAGCAACTGATAGATTTCAGGCTGAGGCTTCAAAAGCCCGACACTGGCAGACACCGTTGTACCGTCAAACAGTTCCCAAAAGTCATATGTCATTTTCAGGTAACTGACAATTTCTTTCACATTATCGGTCAGTGCGTAAACGCCATATCCGGCATTTTTCACACGTTTAAGTAAGTCTGTGGAACCGTAGATCAGCAGTTGGGTATGCTTCACATAGTAAAACAGCCGCTCACACTCTTCAGCCGACAAGTAATGCGCCTGCTGATACTGAAGTTTTGCTTCTGTTTCAGAAATAAGCCCCTTGTTCAGGTTTAACCAGACAGGGCTTTGAAATATGGATTGAGCCATTGATTCAGGAGATACGGCAGACCCAAATGTCAGCCGGATGATCTCAACCGGAGACCAGCGGACAATAACATTACCGATATCAAACACAACATTCTTAATCTGCTCTGACGCCATCACAACTCCTTACCCGCCACAGTAATCTGACAAAAACCTATCGTTCAAGTCTCTGACGATAAGTCAAAATATCAACAAAAACTCATACATATGTATAAAAACCAAGATGTAGCTGAATTGCCAGAGCAGACGCAAAATACAGCTGAATTATCGGACACCCATTAATATCAGCCAGACAAGAGAGAACCGCGCGCTGATATTGATGGGTTATAGCGCCAGCTGTTCTCTCATTGACTGTCCTGTGTCGTACCCTTTACGACAAGCGAATCTTACAAAACGTATCCGCCATCGACCTGAATCACTGCATGACGCATTGCAATGGATGCATCTGAAAGCAGATATGAAATCGTACCGGCATGGTCGCTGGCCGTCAGCACCCGGCCTAATGCCATCGTTTCCATGTGATTAAATAAGGCTTGTTTGTCGGAATCACTGATACCGGCCTTGTCCTGAATCGGTGTGGCCGTCACCCCCGGACGCAACACATTTATCCGGATACCACGGGGAGCGAGTTCAATATTCGCCACCCGGACAAATGCTTCGGCAGCGGCTTTGCTGGCCGCATAACTGGCGCATCCCGTAAATCCTTTATCCACCGCAATCGTCGAGACAAACACCACTGCACAAGGATTTTCAAGACAAGGAAGCAGCGCCTGCAAGGTAAAAAATGGCCCCTTGGTATTCACTGCAAATGTCTCGTCATAACTGGCTTCGGTTGTCTCTTCAAAACCAGCCGGGATAAATACGCCAGCATTTAACACCAAACCGTTTAAGCGAATATTGTCGTCACGGAGCTGCTTTGCCAGTGCTCTGACTGAATCTGTATCACCACTATTTGCCACCACTCCCATACAACCCAGCTTTTCAGCAGCGGCTTCCAGCCGGGCGCGATTCTGTCCGGTAATAATGACCTGACGGCCTTCCTCAATCAGTTTTTCTGCGGCAGCAAAGCCAATACCGCTGGTTCCGCCTGTCACCAATGTATACGCATTCATGATTAATACTCCGTTTCTGATGCATGTTTCTTTTGAACACAGACAGATTAGCGCGATTTTTTACTTTCAATTAGTCTACAATAAGTGAATTTATTGTTTCCAAAAGAGAACCAATTAATGAACCCGGTTTATCAGTCATTACCACAGATTCAGATTTTTCTGGTTGTGGTTGAAAAAGGCAGTTTTCAGGCAGCGGCCAGTCAGCTCAACCTGCCGAGATCCTCTGTCAGCAAGAAAATTCAGCAACTCGAAGAAACCTTAGGTCAGGCATTATTTAAGCGCTCGACCCGCCGGTTGACCATCACAGAATTCGGGTTAGCACTGGCAGAACAGACCCGCACACTGCCGGACATCGTAACCCGTGTGGACCGCCTGAAAGAACAGGTGCATGCCCAGCCCGCCGGTAAAGTCCGGATCAGCACCGGCATCATGCTGGGACAATCCTGCCTGGTGCCACTACTGGCGGAAATTCGCCTGCGCATGCCAGCCATTGAACTGGACATCAGCTTCAATGACGAACCAGTGGATATGCTGGCTGAAGGCGTGGATATCGCATTAAGGACAGGCACTCTGCCTGACTCCTCACTGATCGCGAAACAGATCGGTCAAATTACGTGGTGCTGGTATGCCTCACCGGAATACCTGACGCGTTATGGTCAGCCGAAAACACCGGATGATTTGAGTCAGCACCAATGTCTGGCTTTTAAAAACAGCCACATAGCCGGTCATCACTGGGCCTTTTATCAACCGGAAAAAGAGACATACTCAGTTCAGGTCAAAGCTGCAATTACCACGGATAACAGCCGGGCTCTGACGGATATGGCATGTGCCGGTTTAGGGATCATGATGATCACGCCACAGGTTGTCCGGGAAGAAATTGCATCGGGCCGTTTGGTTCAGGTACTGACGGACTGGCAGCACCCGGATAGTGCACCGATTCATCTGATCGGTTTCAGAAAATCACAACGCAGCCGGGCTGTCGAAAGTGTCTGGCAATATTTGGTCAAACATCTGAAGGCATAAATCAGTTGCTGTACACTTCTGCAGAAGCTGTGACACAGGTATCCTCAGCAAAGGATACCTTTATACAATGGTGAATTACCGCTTCAACGACTGAATCAATGGCGACGATTTAATTCATTCAAAAATGTGGTCATAAACAAATTTAACACTGCCGGATGTTTTGCAGAAATTAAATTGCCATCCACATAAATATCTACCGGCTGGTGATCATGAACCTGCAATACCCCCCCGGCATTCCGGACATCAGATACAATATTCAAGGCTGATGTCACCTTTTTCCCTTTCAGTAAATCTGGCGCGGCCGTAAACAGCCATAAAGAGTGACAAATGGTACCGATTTTAATTCTGTCTGTTTGCACAACCTGTCGTAAAAACCGGACTGCGGGTGCCGTTGAACGGCCATCATCATCCAGATGAGTTTCATATCTCAACCGGTCCATTGCATATCCACCAATCAGGATAATTCCGTCATATTCATCCAGATTAATTTTTGTAATATCCGTACTCACAATGACCTGAGCCCGGTGATCATTCCCGGTAAATGTGAGTTTATCGTGCCCCCATAAATAAGAAATAAACTCAACCTGATAACCATTTTCAGGAAAAAACTGCTGAAATCCGGCCAGTTCAGCTTCATCGAAATGTTCTTCGATCAATACACCGATTTTCCCTTTGACCATACCCTGTACGCCCGGAACATTCTCCGTGACGGTTATTTCACCAGCCGGATCAACACATTTCTGAGCAATAGCACGGCTCTGGGTGAGACAGAAACCAAACAGCAGACAGCTACATAATAAAAACGATAATTTATTCATGATATAGACTCTGAGTTATTGTGATTTAAATATTAGTGGGAACAAGTCTTACTTTGACCTGAATATCATGCAGTCCCTGAGGAAGGCTGACCGTTAGCTGGGTTGGATTGAAATCATGATAAGGCACACCATTGAGCCAGACATTTTCTATTTTCACACGATCCTTGGGTAATATATCTGGCTGAACACGGAGCAGAGCATGATTTAAACCATCAGACTGTGGTTTAAAATATAAATCCATTGGTTGTTTTAATATCAGTAATTTATTATATACAGCAGAAAGATATGCCAATTCAAAGGCATGATAACCAGACATAGAATGGCTACCTTTATTCCGCTCAGCACCTAAAAGATAAGGGTTTCCGTCCGCCAGAACATTAAAATAAACACCCCCATTTTCTTTATCCAGGAACCAGGCATTATAAAAAGATAAGGACTCACGGGCTAATTTTAAATAATCAGAACTTCCGGTCGTTCCGGCTAAAATTAAATAAGCCAGGATCCCCTGCTCTTGCTGCCACCATGCTTTTCTGTCATGAAATGCAAAACGGTGAAATTTTTCTTGCCCCTTCAGTTCTCTGTCAATCACATCGTACCAGCCACCCCGTAGTTTATCTAATCCATATACCGGCATTTTGTCTGCGATATTTTCAGCCAGACGTTTATATTCTGGTTTAGCATTTAAAGAGTTCATCCGCATTAAATTCCAGGCTATTTTTAAATTATGCCCGACCACAGCTGAGTCTTTTTGCCATTTATACGTTTTATCAACATGCCAGTCTTCATCAAACCGTTCATTCACAAACGGACTCTGGGTATTCGATGGAAAATGTTTAACAATGGTATCGAACGTATCTTCCAGCATATCCGCGTATTTTTTCTCTCCGGTAGCAAGCCAGAGGTTAATCAGATATGCAGGTGCATGATCACCGACTGAATTCCAGTTTTTCTTATTTTGGTTATCGCCAAGAGACTTCGCATGCGGACTGAAAGTCTGTGAATCAATATGAGAAAAATAACCGCCTTTCTGGCTATGATCTTTGAATTTTTGATCAAATAATTCCAGTGTCTCTTTTACATCCTGCAGAATAGCCGGATCGCCACTAATACGGTATGTCTGAACTAAACCGGCTAAATCATAAATCTGTTCATATGCAGGAATGGCATCATAATCATCAGAAAAAGCTGAACTCACCATTTTTTGGTGCTGGTTCACATCGATGGCATGATACCAAAAGGTATTGCCATTCTTTTCAGATTTAAAGTGCTGCCTCAGATAGAGGCTTCCTTTCTTCGCCGCCTGCCAGTATTTATCGTGACCTGTCATCATATATGCGGTAGCAAAACCATAAACTAACCGGGATAATGTCGCGGCTTCCTGAATACCATCGCCTTTTTTTCTGCCTTCAAGAGATAGATTCGTCCGGTACTTACTGTAATCAATGACGCCGTTAGCAAATTGAGCGTCAAGATAGAAGTCAGCCAACTGACTGATTTGATGTTGCCACCAGTCCGGACGTTCAAAGACATATTGATTATCTTGATCGGCTGAAAAAACGATATGTTTGGCTGCTAAATTATATCTCTTACCTTGTGGATAACATATTCCGTAAGCATACATAAACCGGCCATTTGTCAACATTTTTTCCAAATATGGTGTTGCATTATTAAATTTATCCCCGAGATTATGCACTATTTCTGCATACGCATTTTCATCAATTAAAACTTTATAGACTATCCCCTGTTCAGTTTGAATCGATATAATTTTATTACTTTGATCATAATGTGTAATATATCCTGAAATTAATTCAGAGAAAGCCGAATACTGATGAATCTCCGGTTGATGAATTGTATATCCAGAAGAATGATTCGTTAATTTTTCATGAGGACTATCAGCTAAACTCAGAGAAGAAAATGAAATAGCCATAAAAAATAAAGAAATTTTATTCCTTAACATTCGTAAATTTCCTTTAAATATATTAATTAAATATAGAATAATGATAAACTTCTATATTCTCTGGATAAAATGACCCCACACATATTACAGACATGTCAATATCAACATATTTCAGAATCAGAAAAATACAACTGAATAACATCCAGATAATTTAAGAAGCCAGAAATGAAAAAATTCAGCCACTAAAAAATAAAACAACTCAGATGATTTTTATAATTATCATCTCACGCTAAGTAATTTTATTTAATGTAACCGGCACAATAATAAATTACACAATTTAAATATTAAAATAATTATTTATTATTATGATGATAATTAATTTTTATAACATCAACAGATTGATACTGAACAACCTGTTGAGGCATGATTTAAGATTGTTGGCGTCTATTCTTCTGTTGCCAGAATCCGGGAAAATAATTCATAGATTGTTTGATAGCGGCGAGGTAAATTCCGGTTACGCAGATGGACCAGATAAAGTGTTTCCAGAACTGGTTTTCTGGTTGAAACCACGTAAATTTCATCTTTCCCCGGAAAATTTTCTACCGCGCTTTGCGGTAAAACCGTAAACCCGAGTCCTTTAGCCACTGGCAACAATATCTGATTCAGTTGGTTAATATAACCCGACTTCAGCAGCATTTCGGGGTTAATCTCTGCCAGTTCCGGTTCTCCGCACATATCAAGAAAAACTGTCAGATAATGCATGGCATCCGGGTGATCAATCAAACCACAACGGCATAAGATTTCAGCCGTCAACGGCTGCCCCTGATAACATCTGGGTAAAACAAGACAGAGAGCGTCTTCGCCTATCAGCTCACTTTGAAAAAAGCTGCTGTTCGGCATATATGTCACCACACCCAGATCAGTGATACCGGCTTGAATATCGTGCAAAATTTTATGGTTTGGTGCGGCTTCAAGATAGATCTGTAACTCCGGAGAATGCTGCTGCATTGCGAGGAGATGCGGATACAGAGACAGCACCAGAGAGCCGGAACAGGATAAAATACACTTTCCGGCTGTAGGATTATCAAAACTCAGACACTCAATCAAATCTGCCTCATCCCGGGCCGTTTTTAACGCATATTCGTAGACCATTCGTCCCTGCTCAGTCAGTTCAAAGCTCTTATTTTCCCGACGGATTAATGAATGACCACATGCACTTTCCAGTTTCTTCACATGCTGACTCACACCGGGCTGAGTCATATGGAGTTTTTTTGCAGTTTGAGTGAAGTGACCTGTTTCTATCAAGGTCTTGAATGTATGGAGCCAGAGCGGATTCAACATGGCAGATGATACTTTTCATAACAAAAAATTATCATAATGAGAAATAATGATAATTTCAAGCACATCAAAGACTCCCTTATGATAGCTCCGTTTCCGGGCTTGCCGTCTGATGTGACTTTTATGACCCGGAAGAAAGATGTATTTCAACCAGAAGGACAACCATGATGGTCACTGTATCTGAAACATACCCAAAAACCTTTTCTCATATTGGTATCTCGGTTCCGGATCTTGATGCAGCTGTTAAGTTTTATACGAAAGTGCTTGGCTGGTATTTAATTATGCCAGCGACAGAAATCACTGAAGACAATTCAGCAATTGGCGAGATGTGCTCCGATGTATTCGGAGTAAACTGGAGAAAATTTCGTATCGCCCATTTATCAACCGGCGATCGGATCGGGATTGAACTGTTTGAGTTCAACAATCAGCAACAACCCGAAAATAATTTTGAATACTGGAAAACCGGCGTCTTTCACTTCTCTGTTCAGGATCCGAATCTGGAAGAACTGGCAGAAAAAATTGTTGCCGCTGGCGGGAAAAAGCGGATGAAAGCCCCCCGCTATTATTACCCCGGAGAAAAGCCATACCGTATGATTTATATGGAAGACCCATTTGGTAATATCATAGAGATATACAGCCACAGCTACGAGCTTCATTATTCCAGCGGTGCATATGGCGCCTGATTTTCAGAGGAAAAACTTATGACACATGCGCTTTTTCAACCCATTCAACTGGGCCATGTTACACTCAAAAACCGGATAGTCATGCCGCCGATGACACGGTCGCGGGCCTCACAACCCGGAAATATAGCCAATGACATGATGGCAAAATATTATGCACAACGAGCCAGCGCCGGATTAATTATTGCCGAAGGCACTCAGATTTCCGCCCTTGGTCAGGGGTATGCGTGGACACCCGGAATCTATACTGCACAACAGATTGAGGGATGGAAAAAGGTGACCAAAGCCGTTCATGACAAAGGTGGGGTTATCTTCGCTCAGCTCTGGCATGTTGGCCGCGTTACTCATCCGGATAATACCGGTGGTGAACAACCCATTTCGGCTTCTGCTATCAAGGCAGAAAATGTTCAGGTCTTTGTCGACAACGGCACTCAAGCCCCCGGTTTTGTGGACGTCGTGACGCCGAGAGAAATGAAAAAAAATGATATAAAGCAAGTCATTGAAGAGTATAGGCAAGCCGCCCTTAATGCAGTGGATGCAGGCTTTGATGGCATAGAATTGCACGCCGCCAATGGCTATCTGATTAATCAGTTCATCGACTCAGGTTCCAATCAGCGTCATGATGAATATGGCGGCTCACTGGAAAACCGGCTGCGCTTTCTGGCGGAAGTTGTGACCGCCGTAACCCGTGCGATTGGTGCTGACAGGGTTGGTGTTCGCCTGGCTCCGTTTACCTCTCTGAATGGCACGATTGACAGTAATCCCGCGCTGACATATACAGAGGCTGCGAAACTGATGAACACCTGTCAGATTGCTTATCTTCATATTGCGGAAGTTGATTGGGATGATGCACCGGAAACACCATTGTCATTCAGGATCGCTGTCAGGGACGCTTATGAAGGCACTTTAATTTATGCGGGCCGTTATACTGCGGAAAAAGCAGAAGCGACGCTCAAAGCAGGGCATGCCGATATGATTGGCTTCGGACGTCCGTTTATTGCCAATCCGGACTTACCAGACCGGCTTAAACACAACTTTCCGTTAGCTACCCACGATGCCGGGACACTCTTCGGTGGCGGAGAACATGGTCTGACTGATTATCCACCGTACAATCCGTCACACAACATGTAATACGATGAGCCCGGGTTCAGGAGGGTAAACAAATTATCCCCGAACGTCTGAAGCAGACACCTGAAATACGCCCAGCGCCCGCTGTTTTGTTTTCGACAACCCGGACGCAACAATACGGTAAGACTCGCGCAGATAATAGCGGAGTTCTTCATCGTACGCTGCGTTGCCGTCAGGCTGCTGAATCCACTTCATTCCCCGGCTGGCAAAATATGGAGCCGGGCGATACCCTTCATGGTCACTTAAAAACTCAAAATTTAAGCCGGACGCTTTAAAGGTTACCGCAGGTAAACCTTCCGGCCCCTGAGCGCCAATGGCGAAGACTTTCCCGCCGATTTTCCAGACATGGGCACCCCGCCATTGCACCACATGCGTGGTTGCCGGGAGTTCACTGCAAAACTGATTGAATTCGTCGTAGGTCATCTGGCTTCCCTTGAGTGACATCTGGTGTGACAAAATTCACATATTTTCTGATACATCCACACCATATTACATTCAAATTACAAAAAATAATGATTCTAATTAAAGTTTAAGATCAATTATTTAACTATTTTTTTCAAATTGATTTCCATCAAAACTATGGGGTTTTTATGTGTTACATTCCGTGACCAGTAAAGTAGCTTATTCGCCCCAAAAAAAGGAAATCTATAATGAAAAAAACACTTTACGGTCTTACACTCCTTGCCTCGCTCATCTCTGCAAATGTCATGGCACATCAGGAAGGTGATTTCTTTATGCGAGCAGGACTCGCTTCAGTTATTCCCAATGACAGCAGTGACAAAATTCTCGGGTCAGATAAGGAACTTCAGGTCAATACAAATACTCAGCTGGGTCTGACCTTCGGTTATATGGTCACGGATAACATCAGTGTGGAACTCCTTGCAGCAACCCCTTTCTCCCATGATGTGTCCACCAATCTTGCAGGTCTGGGAGATATTGGCAAAACCAAGCATCTGCCACCCACGCTGATGGCTGAATACTATTTTGGCGAACCTGATGCAACATTTCGTCCTTACGCCGGCCTCGGTCTGAATTATACCGTATTCTTTGACGAAAAATTCAACGGAACGGGATCTGCGGCAGGGTTATCTGATTTGTCTCTGGATGATTCACTGGGACTGGCTGCAAACATTGGTTTCGACTACCAGCTGGATGAAACCTGGTCTGTCAATGCGTCACTCTGGTATGCAGATATTGATACCACCGCGACTTATAAATTCACTTCGGGCGGTGTCACCACAAGTCATTCCACTGATATCAGCATTGATCCCGTGGTCCTGATGGTTTCTGTCGGATATAAGTTCTGATGTTTCCGCAATCAGATTGTCTGACTTCTGATGATTTTACTGACTTCTGATGATAAAAAAGCAAAGGCCACCGATTTTCAGTGGCCTTTCTCAATATTCAAAAGCAGACTTTATACCAATCTGGAAAATAAACTGATCATCTGGATGTATCTGGTGGAGCAAACATACAAGGGCATGGATGCTAATGCCGATCACTTTAGACTTTAATCGTCGATCAGTTGAATGATCCTGACAGTATGTAAAAATCCGGTAGACACTGTTTACCGGATTCTTTTATGCACGTTTCTCAAGCGCTCGACATCATCAATCACTGGAAACCCAACCAAGTAGAAACTCTGGCTGACTTACTGCCAACAGAACTCATTGAAGAGGCTTACCAACTCACCGATACAGTTACCCTCAGAAAACGAAAACTCACTCTGGAGTCAATGGCATGGCTGCTCGTTGGGATGGCAATATATAATGATAAGTCGATGGCTGACATCGTCAATATGCTCGACATTGTTGATCGAACCGGTAAACCCTTTGTTGCCCCCAGTGCATTAACGAGGAGAAGAAAAGATCTTGGAGAATCTGCCGCCAAAGCTCTGTTTGAATGTACTCAAAAACACTGGACTGACTGCGCTAACTTTCCTGACTGGAATGGTCTGACCCTTTTAGGGGTGGACGGTGTAATATGGCGAACGGAGGATTCTGAAGAAAACGCTCAGGCTTTTGCCAAGCCGACTTACCGGGATGGACAGGAAATGCAATATCCTCAGGTTCGCATGGTCTGTCAGATGGAGCTCAGCAGTCATCTGATTACAGGGAGTGCCTTCGACTCTTATGCTGTCAATGAAATGAAGCTGGCTGAGCAGTTAATCGAAAGCACACCGGACAACAGCTTAACGCTCTTCGATAAAGGCTTTCACTCTCTTGGTCTGTTACATCAATGGAATGCCACAGGAACAAACAGGCACTGGCTTATCCCTTTAAAAAAAGGGCTTAAGTATCAAGTTGCTCAGTCTTTAGGCCGACACGATAAACTGGTTAAACTGAAAAGTAACCCAAAATCCCGTAAGCTCTGGCCTGAGCTTGCACATGAGGTCACCGTCCGTTTAATCACGAGAGTAAAAGACGGTAAGCAATATGATGTCTTAACCTCCATGACGGATCCAATGTTATACCCAAAATCAGATATTGTTGGTCTGTATGAATACCGATGGGAAATAGAGCTTGGCTACCGGGAGCAAAAGCAATATATGCTGGGTAACAGACTCACGCTTCGCAGTCGGTTGCCCGAACTCGTTAGGCAAGAGCTATGGGGTATTCTGCTGACTTACAATCTCGTGAGATACCAAATGGTGCAAATGTGCATGAATCTGAAAGGAGACTACTTACCTTATCAGTTGAGCTTCAACGGCGCTTTAGCCCATATAATGCGCTTATTAGTTGGGCTCCCTTATTCATCTCCAGGCGCTATCCCGGGGCAGTTGAAAAACTTCTACTCAATATGTGAAAGCTTAATCCTGGAGCCCCGAAGACAGAGATCCTTCCCCAGAGTTGTTAAGCCCAAGCCATGTAAATATCCCAGAAAAAGCAGGGCCGCTCACGTTAAGTGAACGGCATTAGGGCATGGATGCCCTTGTTTAAACGTCCATGGATGGCTTGAGCGGTTTGCGGAACCAGATATATCCAGATCAGAAAATGACTTAGAATGGTATTCAAAAACAGGCCAGTTCAAAAACATACTTTCAGAATTCATCCCGCCAAAAGAAAGATTTCAAACATTTGGTTCCGGAACATAAATAATGCCGGATGACGGGCCGGTTAAACTTCCACAAAGCTTGTTTTTTTCGGGAACAGACCCGGATGATTCTGACGCAGGAAGCGCTGTTCTTCAATCATCTGTTTGAAAGTCGGCCCTTCACTGAGCACGAAAACCATTTCGTTCTTTTCCTGACGAAGAATATGACCTTTGATGTAAATTTTACCTGTGGTATGAAGTTCGATATAGCCGGTAATTGTCCGCTGCGCTGTAATCGCTGATTCTCCCATCAGCACACGAATACCACCTTCTGAGAGTTCACTCACTCTGAAGACTTTGCCAAACATATACAAATCCGGCATCAGTTCTTTCACACCGTACCTCAGGCGAAAGTACTTTCTCTTCTGCTGAGACTCCTGATCACTCATTATTAATTACTCCACTTTTTCAAACTGTGAAATTCCCTCTTCGAAGTCATTGTATTTACTGTTATTGCAGACTTGAAGACAGCATGGCGTAAGTTCATTCTGAGATTAAGCGACTCCATCAGATTATGGAAGGAATGTCGCAAAAATACTGTACAAACTTTAGACAATACAACACTAACCGGGACACAAATCAACTCGCGGCAGTATATCGAAAAGCACGGATACCAACAATAGTTGCCAAGTAACATAATGTTAAGGCGGCCTGTCATACCATGGTGTCTTCTGTCCAGTTCAGCTTATGCTGCATGGAATTTACGCCCCATTTAACTTGCGTAAGTATTGACGCTCGGGTCGACCGACACTGCCGTAAGAGACTTCTGCATGCACTTCACCGGTCGACACCAGATGCTCCAGATACCGTCTTGCTGTGGTCCGGCTGGCACCAATCCGCTGCCCCAGCGCTTCAGCCGTAATCTGATGATCCCACGAGGTGAGCACCTGTCTGATTTTATCCAGCGTCAACCCGTCAATGCCTTTCGGCAAACGGGACACTGAGGTCTGCGCGCTTCCGCTTGCCGGATGAAATAGTCCATCGACATCACTTTGCATCAGAGCCGTCATCTGTTGCAGCTTGTCATGGTGAGCCGAATAACCTTCCAGCGCTCGTTTTAACCGCTCAAATACCAGTGGTTTGAGAATATAGTCAAACACCCCACAGGCCATCGCGGACTTCAGGGTACTGACTTCCGTTGACGCCGTAATCATAATGATGTCGGTACGGATATCCTGCGCCCGCCAGGACTTCAGCAGTTCTATCCCGGTCCCTGTCGGAAAGTGATTGTCCAGCAAAACCAGATCCGGCTGAAACACGTCCATTAAATCGTGTAATTCATCCAGACTGTGGGCCACGCCACGGGTTTCAAAACCATCGACACGCTCGACAAAGCGTCGCTGAATCTCCGCATTTTGTTGATCATCATCTGCGATAAGTAATTCAATCATGAGGGTTCTCCCTGGATGTATTCTGTTGCCGGGGATTCCCGGATAACGGTTTTTCTGCAAAATCGTGACAGGTTGATTCATCGCCGTCTTTAGGTAAATAAACCGTAAACCGGCTGCCCTGGCCGTCCCCGACCGGAGACTCAATCGTAATCAGTCCCTGAAAACGGGTGACCAGTGTTTTCACCAGATGCAGGCCAATCCCGTGGCCGGGCTGATGTTTCGTGGTGTAACCATGGTCAAAAATACGTTGCTGCTGCGAATCACTGATGCCCGGCCCTTCATCTTCCACTTCCAGAATCAGTTCGTGCCCTAAATCTGTCATACTGAGTCGCACCTCTCCCTGCTCTCCCCGGTGATGAAATGTGGCTTCGAAAGCATTATCGATAAGATTACTGACAATACTGATGAGCTGACCACGGGGAATCGCAGCCGGAATATCATGGCACTGGCTGTCCGGGTCTATCACCAGCCGCAGGCCCAGTTCCCGTGCCCGGTTAAATTTTCCTAACAGACAGCCCGCCAGCATTTTGTCATCCGTCAGTGCCATGACCTGATGAATAAAACTCTGGTGCAGCTGGGTTTCATGACCAATCAGCGCTAATGCCTTGTCGTAAGACTGAATCTGAATTAATCCGGCAATGGTATTGAGCTTATTGTTATATTCGTGCGACTGGCTTCTCAGCGTTTCGGCGTACTGGCGGATCCGGGTCAGCTTGCGGCTGACCAAATCCACTTCATTCTTCAGGCGAAAGCTGGAAACCACCCCCATGACCTGCCCGTTTTGGCGGAGCGGAATCCGGTTGACTATCAGGTGATGATCGGCCAGCCAGATCTCTTCATCATAATGCGGCTCTCCGGATTGCAGCACATCCAGCATCTCACTGTGCGGGATCACATCCAGAATATGCCGGCCCTGATAACTGACATTTTCATCCAGCTGCAATGCCCGCAAAGCCGCAGAATTAATCAACGAGACTTCCCCTTTTTGATTCACGGCAACGATGCCTTCCCGCATGGTTTCAAGAATGATTTTCTGCTCATGAAACATCCGGCCAATTTGCTCGGGTTCGAGATGAAAAATCGCTTTTTTGAAATGATGGCTGAAACCAAGTGCTGTCAGCACACTGAAAATAAAAAACAGCCCGATGGCCACAAACATGCTGCTCTGATAGGTTTGTACAGTCTGATGAACGGTATCGAGTAAATAGCCAACCGAAACAATACCGGTCACCTGTCCCTGTACATTTTTCACCGGTGCTTTGCCGCGTACAGATAAACCGAGGCTCCCTTCAACCCTTGAAACCGACGGCTGTCCCTGCTGCAACACCAGATCATCGGTCTCACCATCATCATCCCACATTGGATGGCCGACTTTGGCCGCGTTCGGGTGCGCTAAACGAATCCCATGCTGGTCCCCAATCACCACAAAACTCACCTTCGCAACGTCTGCCAGTTCAAGGCTGAACGGCTGCAACTGGTCTGGTTCACCTCCGGCAACGGCCTCACGAATCAGCGGCATATGCGCAATCGTCTGCGCCAGCTGAACCGCCTGACGCCCCATCTGCTCATTAAGCGCCTGATCCAGATAATGCAGGGCAAAATAGCCAAGTCCCACCGTCTGAATCAGAGTAATCGCCCCGAGAATCATAATCATCCGGGTTTTAAATCTGAGCTGACGCAGAGAAAAATGGCGGGGTAAGGCGCGAAAAAACGAAACCATCAACGCAAAATCCATTATCAAAAATGTAACACAAATATTACAAAAACCCGCTTCATCACACTGTGAGCCAGTGAAAGATTCCGCCTGCTTTTTCCGGGGAAAATCCGATCAATCACACACTCTGCTCAATCCCGCCACATTCAACCACTGATACCGGGTGGTGCCTGTCCCTACTATCCCGTTCGGTGTCTGTCCTCAGTATCCATCCACACTATCTCGTCTGTCCCGACAACTCTCTCCGGTGTCTGTCCTCAGTATCTTTATCTCCGGTGCCTGTCCTCACTATCTCTTTTCTTTCACGGTTCAATCTGTGCCGTGAACAATATGAACAAAATACGCAATATCTTTTTTATTCACTTTAGATTTACAAACTATTCACATTCCAAATCTCAAGCTAACTTGTCAGATGAAAACTAAAACAAAGCTGAACAAGGAAGAATGTATGTTGAATCAACTCCGGAGAAAGACCCGTGCCGTGATGTATACGGCCGCTTTATGCTGTGGTGCAATGTCTGCTGCGCATGCCGCGACACACACCATTGATGATGTTCACTTTCTGATCCCGGGCGGCGCTGGCGGCGGATGGGACAGCACCGCGCGCGGGCTGGGTGAAGCCCTGATGAAATCGAAGATTGCCCACACCGTCTCTTTCGAAAATATGTCCGGTGGTGGCGGTGGTAAAGCCATTGCGCACCTGATCAAAGCCGGTAAGCAGGCAGAAGATACCCTGATGATCAACTCAACACCGATCATTATCCGCGCGTTATCCAAAGTTTTTCCGCAATCTTTTCATGATTTAACCCCGGTTGCTGCGGTTGTCGGTGATTACGCTGCATTTGTTGTTTCTAAAAATTCACCCTATCAAAACTTTCAGCAAGTTGTGGAAGCCTACCTGAAAAACCCCCGTTCGGTGACGATTGGCGGCGGTTCTGCCAAAGGCAGCATGGACCATCTGGTGGCGGCAATGGCATTTCAGGCGGCTGGCGGCGATCCGCGCCGGGTGAAGTACATTCCGTATGATGCCGGTGGTAAAGCGATGGCGGCCCTGCTGTCCGGAGAAACGCAGGTGCTCTCAACCGGCCTCAGCGAAGCAATCAATCTGGCTCAGGCAGGCGAAGTCCGCATTCTGGCGATGACCGGTGACACGCGTTCAGCCGTCGCTTCAGAGGTACCAACACTGAAAGAACTCGGTTACGACGCCACTTTTGTCAACTGGCGGGGTGTTTTTGGTCCGCCGGGACTCAGTGACGCTCAGGTGAAACATTATGATGATGCCCTTGCAGCGATGTTTCAAACCCCGGAATGGAAAACCGTCCGTGATCGTTATGGCTGGGTAGACCTGTACAAACCCGGCCCGGAATTTCTGGCGTTCCTCAATGAGCAGGAAACTCAGATTGGTCAGCTGATGAAAACACTGGGCTTCCTGCGTTAACAGGCAGTCCGGCCTTCACTGACCAGGTGTCCGGGGCGGTTGTCAAACAACCCCGGTCACCCCGTTTTACTTTTCCTGTTTTACCGCCTGTCTGGTCCGGAGACGCCCGGACAGGCATGATGAGGAGTCTCATATGACAATCACAAAAGATCATGCAGGCGGACTGTTGTTTCTCTGCTTTTCCCTGTTATACGGATACTACACCCGTGAAATTGCGCTTTTTCCCGGCGATGAATTCGAACCTTTTACCGCACGTTCAATGCCGACGGTGCTTGCCGGACTCGGCATCGTGCTCTCTTTCTTACAACTCATCACGGTGAAGCGTCAGCCTCAGTCCGGTCAGAATCCATGGGCAGGTATTCAGTACACCCAGGCGGTACAGTTACTGGTCCTGATGCTGGTCTTTTCACTGGCACTGCCCTGGGTTGGTTTCCTGATTGCCACCATTGGTTTTCTGATCGCCGGTTACCGGATACTGGGCGAACGTCGTCCCCGGATATTACTGATCGCGTCTGTCCCCTTTGCACTCGGCTTCTGGGTCCTGCTGACTCAGCTGCTGGATATTTATCTTGCACCGGGATGGCTGGCTGAACAATTCATGGGAGGTGTGTGATGTTTGAAGGATTATCCATTGGTTTATCCACGGCCGTGATGCCATTTAATCTGTTAATGGTGGTCATCGGATGTTTTGCCGGAACCTTCATCGGTATGTTACCGGGGCTCGGTCCAATCTCTGCCATCGCACTGATGGTGCCAATCACATATGGCCTCGAACCTTCTTCCGGCATCATTTTGATGGCTGGTGTTTACTACGGGGCCATTTTCGGTGGTTCCACCTCTTCGATTCTGATCAACGCACCGGGTTGTGCGAGTACCGTCGTGACTGCTTTTGACGGCTATCCGATGACCCGCAACAATCAGGCGGGTAAAGCACTGGCACTGGCGGCTTATTCGTCTTTTACCGGCGGTACTGTCGGTGCCATTGTCTTGCTGTTTGCTGCGCCGGCTCTGGCTCAGGTGTCTCTCAGTTTTCAGTCCAGTGACTATTTTGCCCTGATGGTGCTGGGCCTGACCGCAGTCGCCGCATTTTCCGGTAAAGGACAGGTGATCAAAGCCCTGATGATGACGGTGTTTGGTCTGATGATTTCAACCGTCGGTAACGATGTGATGACCGGCATTCCGCGCTTCACCTTCGGCCAGACAGACCTGATTGACGGCATCAGCTTCCTGCTGCTGGCGATGGCTACTTTTGCACTGACTGAAGTCATTTTAGCCGTGATGCGCGGTGAACACCGGCAGAAAGATACGCAAATCAAAATGAGCGATCTGGGCAGTATGAAGCTGTCCAAAGATGAGATCAAACAGGTGATACCGACCATTTCCCGCTCTTCTGTGTTTGGCTTTTTAATCGGTGTTCTGCCCGGAGCGGGCGCAACCATCGCCTCTTTCCTGAGTTACGGTATGGAAAGACACTTCGCCTCAGACAAAGAGAAAGAAAAATTTGGTCATGGCTCACTGCGCGGTCTGGCAGCACCGGAGTCGGCGAATAACGCCGCGTCAACCGGGTCGTTCGTGCCGCTGCTGACGCTGGGTATCCCCGGTTCAGGTACAACTGCGGTGATGCTGGGAGCCCTGATTGCATATGGTATTCAGCCGGGGCCACGTCTGTTTGCCGATAACCCGGATGTATTCTGGTCAGTGATTGTCTCTATGTATTTCGGCAATCTGGTCCTGCTGATTCTGAACCTCCCGCTGATTCCGTATATTGCGAGACTGCTGGTCATTCCAAGACCGATTCTGATTCCGCTGATCCTGTTCTTCTCGATCACCGGCGTCTATCTGGTCAGCTTCAATACGTTCGATATCCAGATGATGGTCCTGATCACGGCGGTAGCGATGCTGTTGCGGTTACTTAATTTCCCGATGGCGCCGATGCTGCTGGGTTTTGTACTCGGAGATATTATGGAGAAAAACCTCAGCCGGGCTTTATCACTGCACGACGGTGGTGTCAGCTTCCTCTGGGAACGCCCGTTAACACTGGCGATCATCTCTCTGGCTGTCGTTGCACTGCTTTATCCGCTGGTCAAACATCTGCTCTCATTCCGGCGGGCGAAGTTGTCGTCCGCGCATTAACTCCCCCTCGGGTCTGCGCAACCGCAGGCCCACCATGCCTGCCCGCCACTCCTGACGGGCGGGCGCTCTCAGCAAAAGAAACCAGCCACATTCATATTCCGTCTGACAATCAAACCACCGGCAGAAACACATCAAACTAATATGCAGTCTGACAATAAAACAACCGTTATTCTGGCTGAATCTCCGTTTTATGCGCAATATATTTTTATGCAATAGACAGCAAATCAAATGAGCAATAAAATATTCTCATTTGAGCGATAAGGAAGATATCAGATGGCACATGTGGCATATATAACAATAAACGGCGAGAAACAAGGGATGATCTCAAGTGGTTGTAATACCAAGGATTCAAT
Source organism: Vibrio aerogenes (assembly GCF_024346755.1). NCBI lineage: Bacteria > Pseudomonadati > Pseudomonadota > Gammaproteobacteria > Vibrionales > Vibrionaceae > Vibrio > Vibrio aerogenes. The sequence goes on from NZ_AP024861.1 coordinate 2,682,077, forward strand.
GGGTAATAAATTTCAGGAAACCCACACCGATGAAATCACGGTGTTAGCCTGTAAACACCATATGGCCAAGAGCCCTGCACAGCATGGCAAAAGTCATCAGCCAATCATGATTATCAAAAATATCGACAAAGCCAGCCCACTCCTTGCCACAGCATTCGCGAAGCAAGAGCACCTTGACTGCACCATCAATTTCTACCGTACCAATGAACAAGGCTACAACGAAAAATTTTATTCTATTGAACTGAAAAAAGCGCTGATTTCCGGCCTGACTTTTTCTCTGCCCCACACCGTTCAGGCTCATGATCAGGAAATGAATGAAATACTTGAACTGAGTTATAAAGAAATTATCTGGAATCACAATGTATCCGGCACCATGGGCTACGATAACTGGGATCAGGCCGGCTGGCTCGAATAATCCGTTTCCACAGAAAGATTTCAGTCAGGAGGAATCATGTCCGACCCATTTGCCAATATGCAGGAAAATTTTCCATTTTTTCAAAAAATGAATACCAGCCTCGGAACCTGTTCACACCCGGACCGCGCACTTGATGTTGCCAAATATATAATTGGAGAAATGCAGCGAAATGTGAAAAGTACTCAGGCTTACTCGATTAAATTGAGCAATATAGAAGCTACATTTTTACCAGCAGCAAAAATTGCAGCTTATGCTATATGGGCCGAGCGTGTCGGTCCTGGCCAACCATGGGATCACAAGAATAAAATTTCTGGTAATCATGATCTTGATACACATGGTGAATCTACACAGTTTCATCATAAGTATAGAGAGTTTGAATACTTCTATGATATCTGGTCCAATATTCACTATGGCTATGTCGGCAAAGCCTGCCGGTTTTCTGATGCCGAATTACTGGATGGCGCCGGGCTTGCTCAGTTACTCGATGATGCAGTCAAAAAAAATAAATCTATTCAATACAGCCCGTCAATTCCCGGTTTTGGATTCAGAAAATTTGACGACATCACCGACTCGATTTCAGTCAGACTCGGGATTGCGTTATTTCATGACTACCCCGACCCAAACCAAATTACACCGGATATATTGATGAGCTATATTGAAAAAGCCCCTTACCCAATTCGAAAATATTCAAAACTACCCCACCAGTGTAAGGGTCAATAATGAAAAAATATCTGTTACTGATTCTTTGTACCGGATTGCTTTGGGTTTATTACTTTTTTCCGGCTCCCCCTCAGCCGGGCACGAAATTGCCTGAATCATTACTGAACTTAAATAAACAAATGCTCGTTCAGGCAGAAAATACATCTTTAACATTTGGTGATTATTGGATCAATGACCTTAGAAATAAGAAATCTCTGACAAATAATGAAAGACAAATAATTAAGTTGGCCAATCATGCAAATGTTCGTCAGATCATTTTTGATTTCAGGGATCCGATTAGATTCTCTTATTATCCTGATTACTACTATTTTCTGACCGACAAGTTCTATATTTATGCAGCCGATGACTATACCGAAGAAACACAGGTCCCATCGATTAAACAGGCAATAGAGCAATTACAGGATAAAAGTATTTACCATTTCTGTGAACCCGCGGATCATCCGCATTGGTTCCTTTGTGTCAGGCAAGACTAATACACCTCAGTGATGATTTATATGAAGAAAAAAAAGCTGTTACTGATTGCCGGTGCTTTCATACTGTGGGCTTATTATTTTTTTCCGGTTCCTGAACCAAATCCAGAGTTGCCAAAACCACTGCTCAAACTCAATCAGCTACTGTTAAATAAAATAGCAAATTCACCAAAAGCATATGAAGATTATTGGATCAATGATCTCAGTCGTAAAAGAAAGCTGACAGATGTTGAATTTAAAATGATTGAGTTGGCTGATCAGGCTGATATTCATCGGATCCTTTTGTCATCTGCCTCAGCCGTATATTTCACTGATTATTTCTACTACTACTTTACTAACCGTTACTATGTCTATTCCGCTAACGACTATACCGAAGCAACACAGGTTCCATCGATTGATCAAGCCATTGAACAACTGGAAGATAAAAGCATTTACCATTTCTGTGAACCCGCAGATCATCCGCACTGGTTTGTATGTGTCAGTGAGGATTAAGTTGTCTGATTTTACGCAGGTTACCACCCGATGAAAAAATATCTGTTACTGATTCTTACACATTTCTGAAAGCAATAATCATTGGGGGTTGATCACAATTTAATTATATGAAAAGAAATTTCCGAAATATATACCAAGATATTTTCGAGTAATTCAAACATAAAATGTCATGGACTGATTCAGTAAGCTATCAGGTAATTTTTACCTATCAGTGACATTCATCCCAAAAAATACGTGTAGTTTGATAGCAATAAGTTGATCATGGCATTATATATGAGACTAATTTTACTAAAATGAGTGTTGTTACATGAAGTATGACTTTTGTGCGATTCGGGATTATCGTCCTTCAACAAGGACGATTGCTGCAATCAAAGAAATAAATAATACCGTTAAAATGTCTAAATATTTAGCTGGAGTAATTTCTATTACTCCTGTATTTGCCATTTTTGCAGGCCGTGGGCCTATAGAAGCAGGTGCAATATCCAGTGGTTATAATTTATACAACTATAACTGGAATGATTTCAGTGATGCCCTCTCAGGTATTCCTGATATCGAAAGAAGAACGATTGAAACCATTGCTTTAAACGAATCTATGTATCAAATGGGTAAAGACTATGAATTTTGGAAATGCGTCTATAACGCTCTTTAAAATACTCATATTACTGGCTGTTTCCGGGACATCTTTTGCTGATATTATTCAGACAAAAGAGAGCTTAGAGTCCCGGTTACAACAGCAATATGGGATTTTAAACGCAAAAATAAAAGTATGCCGCACCTACCAGTCAAGACAAATCAAAATCACGGACAAATGGTTGCTTGCGCAGACAAAACAGGTTCAGCGCGTTGTGATTGGTGAACTCTATAAACACGCAATGAACCAATGTTCCCGCGAAGAAGAACGGGATTACGTCAACACCCTGATTCAATTAGCCGCAATTGGTGAAAAAGAACCACTGGATCAATACATTATGCTGAAAGGTAAGGACACGACAGATAGCCGTGGATTAGAACTATTCCGTCAACAACATGTGAATCTGAAAGAGATCGACAGGCTTGCAACCCTTCCAAAATATCAGATCCCTTTTTATCCATTACCCGATTAATTCATTGTCCTGAATTCTGGATGAAAAATCAGCCGGGTTCTGCCCGGCTTTCACTTTTCCTGGCCAATTCCGGGCTATTTATATCCCGGACAACCTGACTTCCCTTCCTCACACAAATCAATACAAAACCAGATGCACTGCATGTGAATCTTGAGATAGCTCAGGTATGGATATATCTTTAATAATCACAGGGTGTTGAAACCCACCTGAAACCCCATTCACCATGACCGGAGGAAAGCATGCTTGATCACTGCCTGAATTACCTCTGTGAACGAATGAATCAATCACTCAGACCCGCCTTTGATCTGACAGAAGATATGGTGGTGGTCTCGCCCCCCGCAGACAAGGAAACCAACGGCCAGCTCACGACGGAAAACCGGGTGCTGGTCTTTCTCAGTAATCTGGAGCGGGATCCGTTTTCCAAACCGGGGGGAATACCGGGCGGCGGCCATCAACAGCGTGTCGCCCTGACCAATAAACCCTTGTATCTGACGCTGTCTGTCGTGATTGCCGCAAATTTTTCCGGTGCAGGCTATACGGACGGGCTGAAGATTTTGTCTCATTTGTTTGCCTTCTTTCACCGCAATCCGGTCCTGAATCATCAGAATGCGCCCGATCTGCCGGCACACATCGAACAAATTGCCATGGAAATGGAAAGCATTCCCGGTAACGAACTCAGCCATATGTGGAGCATGCTCGGCTCGAAGTATCTGCCCTCCGCTGTCTACCGGGTGCGGCTGGTAGTTCCGGACAGCGAAACCATTCTGACTCAAACCGGTCGTCTGGGCACCACAGACCCGACACTCAACAGAAAGGACGGATAATGGCCTTCTATCAACCTTACTTATCCATCATGGTCGCGCACAGTTATTTTGCCTCCGGGATTGCCCAGCCAGTCACGGTCACACCCACCGAAGCGACACTGAAATGGCTGGATCAACATCAGATGTGTCTGAAAGCGGCGCCTGGCGGGCTGAATATCTTTGCAGACAGAGGCACGCTGGCCGATGTACCGCCACCACGTGCAGCGGTGCCACTGCAGTTCAAACTGTTCAGCAGCGATCCCTATTTTCGCCATTACACCGATATGCCGTTGTCCTTATCACTTGCCGCCGCGCAGTTTGAGGCAGTGATCGCCGATCAGGAACCGCTGTTTCTCACGCCACAGCAGTGGCTGTCACCGGAACAAATGCAGCAACCGGAAGCACTGGTCAGGGTCAGCCAGCAGGATCTCAGCCAGCACTTAACCGGGCTGGTCAGCCTGCAAATACCACCGGCACAGTTCGCTGAGCCGGGCAAAGAAGTCACCCTCACCTTCACGCATTGTGAGGCGTACTGGAAATACTATTTTCTGTCGCTGCAATCCAGCGCAAAGCCGGAAGTTTTCGACCAGAAGCAGATCTTCCTGTTTGAAGCACCGGCCCCGACACAACTCAATCACCGCCCGGTGATGACGTGTCTCTCTCAGACACCGGTGCCGGTATTACAACATTCTCCGTTTACCTTTCAGCTGAAAAGCCAGCATCAGACCATTTACCGGCGGCTTCCTGCGGCAGATCCGCATCAGCTTGAAATCATCCATCAGGGGGAAACAGCGCAGCGACTTTGTCACCTGTATGTGAGCTGAACCGGCTTTTCGGACCTGAATCACATTCCTGAATACAATTCACACCCAGGGAAAACTCATCGCCTTCCCGCTGCCGCACCGCACCAGAGAAGGTGTGATGGTGCCCCATGGGCAGCGCATGCGTGACGGTGCATGATTTCTTCCCTAATCACCTATGAAAAACAAGGACTTGGCGCTGGCAGCCTTTCTTGACACAAAAAGTAGTAACAACTATACCTTAACTAAATACCTGCATGAATGCATAGCAACCAGTTTTATTCATGCAATTTATCTTGCTTTGAGAACGACGTGAATATCGTTTCTCACGATGTAAGGCATGAGGCAGCAATTCATCTCAGACCAAAAGGATTTTATTATGGGTGTCATGAAAACCCCCGGCGTGTATATCGTCGAAAAAAATGCCTTTCCCAATTCAGTTGTCGAGGTTGCCACTGCGGTTCCCGCATTTATCGGGTATACACAAAAAGCAGACAATGGCGGGAAATCCCTTCTCAACCAACCGTGGCGGATTACATCGATGTCCGAGTTCCGCCAGTATTTTGGTGGCCCGCCACAACATCAGTATGAGCTGAGTGAGGTCGGTGACGACGCTGCCGCCCGGCCAGTCTTCAAACAGGGCGAGACCAGCTACCAAATCAAGCAGCCCGATATCCGTCATCTGCTGTACTACAGCATGATGTTCTTCTTCCAGAACGGCGGAGGACCCTGCTATATCGTCTCTGTCGGGGACTATACAAAAGCGCCGGATGCGGGTGAGCTGAAAGGCGGTATTACCCCGCTGATCAAAGAGCAGGAACCCACCATGCTGGTGATTCCGGATGTGGTTCTGCTGGCAGAAGATGACTGCATTAACGTTCAGCAGGCCATGCTGCAACATTGTGGCGGCAAGATGAAAAACCGGGTCGCTATTTTAGACGTCTGGGAAGGTTTTAAAGACCGCCAGCACCCGGATGGCGACTGCGTTGAAAATTTCCGCTCCAAGCTGGGTATCAACTACCTCGACTTCTCTGCTGCCTATTATCCGTGGCTGAACACATCGATTGTTCAGGACAGTGACCTCGACTTCCACAACATCAGCAACCCGGACAAACTGACCGAACTGCTGACAGCCGAAGTCAACAGTGCGTTTAAAGATCTGGAAGGCTTATCTGAAGACGAGCTGAACACCGGCAGCAACAAACTCAGGGCAACCCGCAAACAACAGATGCTGGATGAAATCGCCAAGCTGGGCGGTGACCTGCCGGATCAGGAACAGGTCCTGCTCAATAAAGTCCTGCTCACCATGAGCCCGCTGTATCAGGCCATCATGGAAGATATCAAACTTCAGCACAATATTTTACCACCGGCTGCTGCGATGGCTGGCGTGTATACCATGGTTGATAATGCCCGCGGCGTCTGGAAAGCACCGGCCAATGTCAGCCTGAATGCCGTGGTTTCACCGACCGTCAATATCAGTGATGACGAACAGGAAGACCTGAACGTCACCACACAAGGGAAATCTATCAACGCCATCCGGCCTTTTGTCGGCGAAGGCACGCTGGTCTGGGGTGCGCGGACACTGGACGGCAACAGTCTTGACTGGCGCTATGTCAACGTGCGCCGCACCATGATCATGCTGGAAGAATCCATCCGGCTGGCTTCCAAAGCCTATGTGTTTGAGCCCAATGTCGCCAATACCTGGGTCTCGATGGAAAGTATGATTGGTAACTTCCTCTATGGCATCTGGAAACGTGGCGGACTGGCCGGTTCATCACCGGATGAAGCCTACAGCGTCAGCGTCGGGCTGGGGAAAACCATGACACCGGAAGATATTCTGGAAGGCATTCTGAGAATCACCGTTCTGGTTGCGGTCAGCCGTCCGGCTGAGTTTATCGAAATTACCTTCCAGCAAAAAATGCAGGAATCCTAGATTTTGCCAGACCTGCTCAGCTGAGAAAGGCAAAACAAGACAGACTATGAAAAGGAGAATCCCATGGCAGATGATGGCTCAGCACAATCCCAAACCGTCTGGCCTATGCCTAAGTTCCACTTCGAAGTGAAGTGGGATGGTGGAGCCGGTGCGGATATGGTGGCTGCATTTCAGGAAATATCCGGGCTCGATACCGAGGCACAACCGATTGAATACCGTGCGGGCAATAGCCCGGTATTTTCGACGATAAAAATGCCGGGTATCGTCAAAACCAGTAACGTCACGCTGAAGAAAGGCATCTTCAAAAGTGATAACAAATTCTATGACTGGTACTCAAAAATCAAGATGAATACCATCGCCCGGACGGCAGTCACCATCAACTTACTGGACGAATCCGGTGCGCCGGTCATGAGCTGGAAACTCAAAAATGCCTGGCCGACCAAAGTCACCGGCACCGACCTGAAGTCGGATGGCAATGAAGTCGCTGTCGAGACGATTGAGCTGGCCCATGAAGGGCTGGAAATTTCAGTCTGATCGTTGCCGGTATCAGCCACACACCGGCGGTGTGGATGGAACGCCCGCCGCGGATGACTGATACCGGCTGATATCAATCACAAACCCGGTTTGCGGAGCCAGATATATCCAGATCAGAAAGTTACTCAGAATGGTATAAACAGGGCGGAACCAATATGGCAGAACAGTGGCCGCTTCCGGCATTTTATTTCACGGTGGTGATTGATAACAACACCGACGATTCAGCCTTTCAGGAGGTCTCTGGTATCGAATCTCAGATCGAAACGGAGGAATATCGCGAAGGCGGGAATAACCTGGTGTATTACCTGCCTAAAGCGATTAAACACAGCAATCTTTCACTCAAGCGCGGGATTGCCGGCGCTGACTCAGCTTTGGTGAAGTGGTGTCAGGGCATCATGGAATCACAGCTGTCGAAACCGGTTCAGCCCAAAACCGTTTCTGTCCGGCTGCTGAACGAAAAGGGCGCACCGTGTTGTGTGTGGGTGTTTTATAACGCCTACCCGATCAAATGGAAAGTGGATGGCTTTCAGGCCACGAAAAACGAAGTCGCCATCGAAGAAGTTGAGCTGTGTTACAGCAGAGCACGACGGGCGAAATAGGCCACATAACGAAATCATGGCGTTCAAAGACATTCAATCACAGCAATATTCAAAGACACAACAATAAGATTCAATGACAAAACAACAAGATTCAAAGACAAAATAACAAGATTCAACCACAACAACGCAGAGCAGAAAACGATGCCAATAGAAGTCAAACAGATGACCATTCAGTCCAGTGTCACCTCCGCACAGAGTGACCAGCCGAAGCAGGAAGCTGCCAGACCATCGTGTCAAAACAATGGTTTCTCTCACCTTTCTCCCCATGAAGGTGAAGACTATCAGGCGATAAAAACCATGTTTCATAAGCTCGAACAGGACCGACGGGAGCGCTGAGTATGGTCGATAAACTCAAAATTTCATCGATTGCAGAATCGGGCAATGCATCTGCAACCTTTCAGGCGTTGCTCAATCCGGAGTCGCTGTCCCATGAAGTCGGCATCACCTATACCGATGACCCGTGCAAGAATCAGCAGACTCAGGGCAACAATGGCAAAAAAGTTGAATTAAGCGGCTATGAAAGTGAAACGCTTAAATTTGATATTCTCATGGACGCCACCGGCGTCGTTGAACAGAAAAAAGCCAAATCCATTGGCGACCAGCTCAAATCACTCAAAAAGGTGACTTACGATTACAGTGGCAAGCAGCACGAACCCAATAAAGTCAAAATCTTCTGGGGAACGCTGACCTTTCAGGGGCGTCTGTCCTCAATGAGTGTCAGCTACACCCTGTTTGACACCTCCGGCACGCCGCTCCGGGCCAAAGTAAACTTAAGCTTTAAAGGCTATCTTTCAGAAGAAGAAAGAGAAGCACAGGCGAAAAAATCCTCGCCGGACCTGACACATCTGGTTGAATTTAAGGCCGGAGACACGCTGCCGCAGCTGTGCGAAAAAATTTACCGGGACAGTCGCTACTACCCGGACGTGGCGCGGGTCAATAAACTGGCAAGTGTACGCCATATCCGGCCGGGAACCCGGCTGTATTTTCCGCCACTGGTCAGGTGAGGCAAGCATATGGCTGAATCTCCGGAAAAAAACAGTTCGGGTGTCACATCCCTGACCATCAAAGCCGATGGCAACACCATTGACAGTACAACCGGTATCATCGCCGTTCATATCTATTATCAGGTCAATCAGGTTGCTTCTGCCGAACTGACCCTCAGCGACGGCAATGTGGCTGAGCAGACCTTTGAAGTCAGTCAGGGTGACGCCTTTAAACCCGGCGCAAAAATCACCATCAGTGCCGGTTATGCCGGTGACGAAGAAACGATTTTTGAAGGCATTGTGATAACCCATGCCATCCGGATCACGGGCAATAATCAGTCCAGTCTGCATGTCACCTGTAAAGATCAGGCACTCGGCATGACGATTGCCCGGCGCAGTCAGAGTTTTCTGAAACAATCGGACAGTGACATTATCAGCACCCTGATTGGCAACTGTGCCGGTGTGAGTGCTGAAAAAGTTGAAAGTATTGCAGAAAAGCATGATGAACTGGTTCAGTTTCACTGCAGCGACTGGGATTTTATGCTCACCCGCGCAGAAGCCAACGGCTTTGTGGTGTGTAATCAGTCGGGAAAAATCTCTGTCGCCCCGCCGGGCGTCGATAAATCACCAGTGCTCGAAGTCACCTACGGGACCGACTTAATCGATCTCTCGGCTGCCATCGATGCCCGTCATCAGCTCAAACAGGTCACCGGCACCGGCTGGGATCCCGGCCAGCAAAAAATGCTGACCGGCCAGACCGCTGCCCAGTCAATTGCCGATCAGGGCAATCTGAGCGACAGCGAGTTGGCCAGCGTACTCGGCATCGGGGATTTTCGCCTGCAAACCTCCGCCACACTCACGCAAGACATGCTGACCAGCTGGGCCAAAGGACAGCGGGTAAAATCCATGCTGGCAAAAGTTCGCGGCTCAGTGACTTTTCAGGGCACTGCCGATGCAAAAATCGACACATTAATTCAGCTGACAGGTGTTGGTGAACGCTTTAACGGCAGCCACTATATCGGCGGCGTGCATCACCGTATCGAAAACGGACAGTGGCTGACCACCGTTGATTTGGGGCTCTCTCCCATGTGGTCGGCAGAACACCGGGATCTGGGCGCACCGCAGGCGGCTGGCTGGCTGCCACCGGTGGACGGGCTGCAAATCGGGCTGGTAACCAAACTGGATGAAGACCCGGCATCACAAAACCGGATTCAGGTTCAGATGCCGGCACTCGGCGATGACAACAATCTGGTGTGGGCCCGGCTGAGCAGTTACTACGCCACCCAGACCAGCGGCAACTTTTTTATTCCGGAAGCCGGCGACGAAGTGGTTCTGGGCTATATCAATCAGGATCCGGGCCAGCCGATTGTTCTGGGCAGTCTCTACAGCAGCCAGCATACGCCGCCCTACTCACTGACTGCTGAAAATAATACCAAGGCGATTGTGACCAAAAGCCAGTTAAAAATTGAGTTTAATGAAGAAGATAAAGTCACCACAATTCTTACTCCCGGCGGTCAAAGCATTACCCTCAGCGATAAGGAAAAATCAATCACACTCGCTGATCAGAACAGCAATACCGTGACACTGAACGACAGTGGTATTTCGCTGGAAAGCCCGAAAGATATCAAGCTCTCAGCCAAAGGAGAAATCTCTCTCGAATCGACCAACAACTCCAGTATCAAGGCTCAGATGGACGTGAAGATTCAGGGCATGAACGTTGATGTACAAGCGCAAACCGGACTGACAGCCAAAGGTTCGGCCACCGCAGAGCTTTCAGCCTCCGGCATGACCACGATTAAAGGCGGACTGGTCAAAATCAATTAACCCGGCAACAGAGAAGGAAAGAAAACCATGCCATTTGCTGCACGAATTACAGACATGCATGTTTGCCCGATGACCACTCCCGGTCTGCCACCGGTGCCGCATGTGGGCGGTCCGGTGATTGGTCCGGGCGTCCCGACAGTGCTCATCGGCAGCATTCCGGCTGCTGTTGTCGGCGATATGTGTACCTGCGTCGGCCCGCCCTCCACGATTGTACAGGGCTCGGCAACGGTCATGATCGGCGGTAAACCCGCAGCCAGAATGGGCGACACCACCAACCACGGCGGTAATGTTGCCATCGGCTGCCCGACCGTATTGATCGGTGGTTAGGGTCTGTTGATCAAACATAAACCGATAGTTCCGGTGTGAACAAAAATAAATAAAAAGGAATCAACCATGAGCGAACACAACGCATTTCTCGGCACCGGCTGGGCTTTCCCCCCGGATTTTGCCCCGGCCAGCCAGACAGTGACACTCAGCCGCGATGAGCAGGATATTCACCAGAGCCTGACGATTCTTCTCTCCACCTCGCCCGGAGAACGTATCATGCATCCGCACTATGGCTGCCGGCTCAACCGGTATATGTTTGCCGAGCTGACCCAAACCACGCTCACCGAAGTTGAGTATGAAATCCGTCAGGCGATCTTATTTTTTGAATCACGCATTGATCTGCTGGCTGTTAACTTTATCCCGGAACCGATGCAGGGCAAGCTGATGGTCGAGCTGGAATACCGGATTGTCACCACCAACACCCGTGGCAATATGGTTTACCCGTTTTATCTGCAGGAAGGGACGCTCGTCGATCCGGCGCTGCTGCCCGCCTGTGAGATTCAGGACGGCTAAAAGATGACAACGCGTCAGGAGAGAGCCATTCCAGCCCTGTCCCCCGGCTTTTTTCAGCTGCATGAACTCAGCTTTGAGCAGTTGTTAGTCTGGGCCAGACAGTTTGCCCGGATGCTGCCCTATCGTGACTCAGACGATCAGGAAGCAGGCAACTGGGAAGGCATGTTCGCACAAAGTGAACTGGTGGTTTGTGCCACCATTCTCAGCATTGACCTGCATGACTGTCAGCATCATTTCAGGCAGGCAAAACAGCTGGGCGCACAACCGGCACTGACGTATCTGCTTCATCTCTGCCAGCAAATGAACCAATGGTATACCTGGCTGCCGGATGCTCCGGCGCTGGCTTTTGAACTGAAATCAGTCTTGTTACACAGCTATCAGACCCGGCTGACAACCCCGCTTCAGCAGCTGATCGGCAGCCTGCCAGCGGAAACCTGCCCGGATTTAAGCCGGTTTGATCCCCTCTGGGGGCTGACAGAAGTCGCTGCAACCGCAGGTCAGGCCGATCACCTGCAACACTGCTTTTCCAGAGTAATACTGACGCTTGCCGCGCTGCAACAAGAGTGCAGGGATTTACTCAAACGGGCTCAGACACATGGCGAAACACCGCCTCAGCTGGCGCTTTATGCCAGTTTTCTCAAACTGTTTCAGCGCGCTCAGCAGAAAATTAACCAACTGACGCAAAACCACCTGACCTTCTATTACCGGGATGTCCTGAAACAGGCAGCGAAACCCGCACCCGGTGATCGGGTCTGGCTTAAATTATCACTGCCTTCCAACCGTCATACACCGATCGGTGTGGAACCGGGAGATATTTTCAGTCCGGGACTGGATGCACAGTTCCACCGGATTGATTATCAGGCAACCCAGCCACTGCTGGTGACAAATGCAGAAGTCACCCAGGCCTTTCATCTGACGTTCAGGCGCGATCCACTGGTGTCCCCGGAACGGGTCACCGGATTTGTATGCGGGGTTCACGGAAGCCGGACAACCATCAATCCGGCTTCAACAGGGGCGGCGTTGCCCCAAACACAGGCTTTCCCGTTGTTTAGCAGTGATCAACAAGCGCCCCGGCATTCAGGCGTTCATCAGGAGGTGACCAGCCAACAGGATGCGCCCCGTCAAAATGCTGTGCTCAGTCAGGATGAGAGCGGGCTGCAAACCATGGGACTGGTGATTGCCGATCCGGTGTTTTTAATGGCCGAAGGAGAGCGACAGGTCACGCTGCACTTTCGCCTGCACGAAATCCGCAGCAATCTGATTGTTCAGCTGGTACAGATGCTTGGTCACGAACCGGGCAACACAGCGCCAGACGAAGCCGTAATCCGCCACACCCTGACCCTGATTTTTGAGCAGTTGCTCCTCACCCACGGGCACCTGCTGGGCGATGAACGCAGGCACATCGATCCTGTCCGGCTGGTGGCGCTGCTCAGCCATGATGACATCAATGCCCTGTACCGGCATTCCCCTGCTGAGCAGTTTGATGATGTTTACCGCTGTTTTTTTCTTACCCTGCTTTACCAGACCCGCGATCAGGAGACGTTCTTCCGCTTGTTTGGTCAGCTTATCTGCCGCCATACCCTGAGCAGCCGTCACTGGCTGAGCCGTCAGGAAAAACGGCTCATCTGGAGAAAAGCCAAAACACTGCACAGAACTGCGCGTATCGATACCATTGCCCTTGAAACACTTCAGGGACTGCTGCGCCATGCCAAAGTCACGGTGTTTTATCAGCTGTTCAGCAAGATTTTTGACTTTCAGATCACCACGACCGAAGGTTGGGAAACTATCAAAGATACTCAGATTCACCCGCTCAAAAGCAGCCTGTCCCGGCAGAAAGGATTCGTGTTGACCTTCAATCTCAGTCCCGGCTTTTCAGCCACTATCCCGCCGGAACCCGCATTGCATGGTGCACACTGGCACCTGAAGCATCCGGCACTGAAACTGACCCTCAAAGCACAGGCAAACTGTTTTCCCTACTCGATCTTCCGGGATTTTGAACTGGCAACCGTCAACATCACCAGCGAGGTGCAGGGGGTGGCCCGGTTTAAATTATTTAATCCCGACGGTCAGGCCGACCCCGGCCAGCCATTTTTCATGTTCGGCGTCCAGCCGACTGATGAATCAGCGCTGGTTATCGCCAGCGAAGAGCTGGCGCGCAAACAGCTTCAGGCGCTCACTTTTCATCTGAACTGGTCAGGTCTGCCCCGCGGCAGCGATGGATTCAGACAGCATTATCACGGTTACCCGTTTGCTTACCACAACCATAGTTTTCAGGTTGCAACCGAAGTGTTAAGCAACGGACGCTGGCAACCTCTCGGTCAGCATCGCCAGCCCCTGTTCGGGCCAGCCCGTGGCCAGCTAAACAAAGCGACGCAATTACACATTGCCACCATGCAACAGGCATTTACGCCGGTGACTCACGCCTGGCCACAGGCACCATTCAGTCACCAGAGCGGTTTGCGTAACGGACTGTTTAAAATCCGGCTGATTCAACCACAGACGGCTTTCGGTCATCATCTCTATGGCCCGCTGTTCAGTCAGGTTCTGACTGACAATGCCCGGCGGAAAAAATGGCTGCCCGAAAAAGCGTTATCCGGCAAGGTACTGCCCGGCACTTTATTGGTAAACACAGTATTGCCTGTCCCCAATGCACCTTACACACCGGTCGTCAACCAGCTGAGTATTGACTACCGTGCGCATAGCCGGGTTGATCTGACCAGCCTGCACCGCCACCATCCGGCGCAGGTAATTCATCTGCATCCTTTCGGACAGGAACAGGTTTACCCGCCGGCCGACCCGCAACGTTATCAACCTCCCAGACTGCTGCCGGATTATCAGCATGACAGTCACCTGTTTATCGGCATTGATGCCACTGAGCTGTCCGGTTATCTGAACCTGTATTTTCTGCTTGGTGATCAATCCGGGCTGCTGACTCCCTTTGCGTCCACCTGTTACCACTGGCAATATCTGGTGGGAGATGAATGGCGCACCCTCCCGGCCAAACATATGATTGAAGATACCACGCAGGGCTTTCTGACCAGCGGACTGATCACGCTGGATATTCCGGATGCAATCAATACCACACACCGGGTGATGCCCGATGGCCATTTCTGGCTGCGCGTCAGTACCAGCGACGGGATTGGCTTGTATCCCCGCTGCCGCCATATTGCCACGCACGTGATCGCGGTCGACGGTACCTGTGAGCCCCGGCGGGAAAACCTGTTCAGTGACTGGCAGCGCTTCCCCGGCCAGTCCGGGACAGGCCCTCTGATTCAGCTCACCCCAATGGGACAGTTACCGGCACAGGAAACCCGCCCGCAGTGGATCACCCGCGTCAGCGAACAACTGCGCCATAAAGGACAGGCCATCACCCCATGGGATTACGAACATCTGGTGCTGGAAGCATTTGACACCATCGGCGCAGCAGACTGTTTTCCCCACAGCCGGTTTGACAGCCACCAGCCGCAGGCAGGCCATGTGCTGATGATTGTCCGCCCGGCAAAAACAGCGTGTGACCATATGCCATGCCAGCCCAAAGTACTCGATGCAGCCACTTTACTGGCTATCCGCGATTACCTGCGTTCCGTCAGCCGGCCTGGCTGTCAGATTGAGGTTCGTAATCCCGGTTTTGAAACCATTCAGGTCCGCTGTTTTGTCTGTTTTCATTCTGGTGTTCATCACGGACTGGCACAGCGCGAGCTCAATCACAAGCTAAACCATACGCTTTGCCCATGGCACACAGACAGTATGAACACCGGACTGGGCTGGCAGCTGTCACTGAACAAACTGGCCGCTTTTATCGGTCAGCAACCCGATGTTGCCAGTGTCAGCGGTGTCTCTGTACTCAAAATCAGCCAACAGCAACAAACCGGGTACACCTTGCAGGACAGTGCGGTGACTCAGCAGCCGGTGACGGCCGGATATCCGTGGAATCTGCTGATTCCTGCTGCCCATCATTCCCTGCAGATTATCAGCAAACCGGCCCAACACGCACCACAACCGGCAGGTATCGGGGAACTGGTGATTGGTGAGCAACTGATTATTGATTCATCCGTACATCCATTCCGGGGAACAACGAAGGGAGCAGACTAGTTATGCCAAAACGCAACCGGAGTACACTGAAAAATTATTTTCGTCAGGGGATGATGCCGTCTGCAGAGCACTTTGGCGATCTAATCGATTCATGTGTTAACGAAGTCGATGAAGGTTTTTCCAAACCACCGGCCAGCGGACTCCAGCTGACGGCGCTCGACCAGCAACACCTGCTGAGCTTTTATCAGAAAAGTCAGCCAAACACGCCGCTGTGGCATGTCCGCTTTACCAACCAGTCTGCCACCGCTCACGCACCTCATCTCAGCATGCCCGCTCATGATACGGCCGAACCATCCCGGCCGGCGTTAAATCCCCCCCTGAATACGTTCAGTCCCCCCAAAGATAACGGGGACCAACCCGGTGTCAGCCCACAGGCCGGGCTGCAGTTCGTCGCCGGAGAAGGCGAAACCATTCGCCCGCATGTCACCTTCACCGCCACGGGTCAGGTCGGTATTCAAACCGAAACACCCCAGCATACTCTGGATGTCCGGGGCACCATCGCATCCAGAAGCCGTCAGGGCTATCAGCCCGTATCTGATGCAATTCCGGCTGATGGCGAATGGCACGATATTACCGGCAGACTGGAAGGATGTCAGATGTTTGAAGTGGTCGCCGGGATCGGGATCCGTCACAGCGGGCGTTATGCTCTGCTGCATGCGATTGCGACCAATACCTGCGCACCGGTGCACTGGTGGTGGCAGTTCTGGCGGCGGAAAAACCCGATCAAAACCCAGCATGCTTATTTTGGGTCGATGGCGGACAGGCTGGCATTGCGCTGGAAGCAAACCACCGAACAGGGTGCAATTCGCCCCTATGTACTGCAAATCCGTACCAATACCAGTTATGGCGCCAATCAGTTTATCCGCTATCACCTCACGCAACTCTGGGATGACGCGTACATGGTACGTTGTGAAAATAAACCTCAGACCACACAGGACAGCTGACGATGCCGGTGACTATCTCAAAACGCGGTAACCGCGACAATCCGGATAGTTTTGAGCAACTGTTTCAGTTGGGGCTGACGTATATTCAGCAGCTCAGTGGTCATATCTGGACGGACTACAACACGCACGATCCGGGCGTGACGATACTGGAGCAGGTCTGCTTCGCCCTGACCGACCTGATTTACCGCAGTGACTTTACGGTCGCTGACTATCTGACCGGGCCGGATGGCACCATTGATTACCCCCGGCAAGGGCTGGCGCACCCGGCGGAGATTTTACCGGCCATGCCGCAACAGGGCGAAGATTACCGGCGCTGGCTGCTGGCTGCCCTGCCAGAGCTGGCACACATCTCGGTACAGCCCGATCCGGCACAAAACGGCATCTGGCATATCAACGCGCGGCTCAATCCGGTTCATCAGCAAAACCTCAGTGACACTGAGCGCGCGGCTCAGGCAGCAACCGCCATTGCCGCGGCTTATCAGCAGGTCAGGCAGACCGGAGAAGATCTCGGACAAATTCAGATCATCACAGACATCCCGCTGACCCTGAATGCAACCATCGACATCAGTGATGAGATTCATGATCCGAACGCTCTGGCTGCAATGATTTATCATCAGGCCAGCCAATGGCTGCTCAAGGATGCTCAGGCAGCTCACCTGACGGCCCTGAGCGCCCGCTTACTGGCGATGACAGACATTCACCACATCACAGATTTTTCACTGTCTGCTGCAGAAAATCACCCGGCTCAACCCAACAGCGCTGAGAATGAAAACCAGACCTTACCTGAACATGCCTGCCTGTTCATTCCGGAGCACCCCTCAGACCTGAAACTGACCCTGCGGCAACACGGTAATGCAGTAATGCTTGATACCGCCGACATTCGTCTGTATTACCAGCAACTGGAGGACAAAACACGCCCTGCGGCGCAAAATGATGCGATGCAAACGCTGCCTGCGGGCACTTTTTATGACCTTGCACAGTATGAATCGGTACAAGATTTATTTCCGCGCACTTATCACCTGTCTGCGGGTCATCCGGTTCGCTATCATCCCCGGCAACAGGCAGAACGGCACCAGCTGCGCAGTTATCTGCTGTTATTCGATCAGCTGATGGCAAATTTCTGCGCCGATCTCAGCCAGATTCGTGACCTGTTTTCCACACAAATCAACACCACACACAGCTATCAGACACAATTGCTGAACGACCAGCAGTTCAGCCATATCACACAGCACTACCCGACCGATATCCGCCAGCGGCTGCGCCGGTTACAGGACCAGTTCGATGACTATCCGGAACGCAAAGGACGGATTTTTGATTATCTGCTGGCGCTGTACGGTGAATCTTATCCGGATGCATTTCATCAACAGTTCAATATTTACGGTTCAGCCAAAACGCTTCAATGGCAGCTGCTTCACCATAAACAGAAGTTTCTTTGTCAGATAGTCCCGCTGACCGCCAGACGCGGCCAGGGACCAAACCTGCACCAACCGCACGATCCGGGCGGCTATGCCCGGCGGCTGTCTCTGCTGCTGGGCCTGAGAGCCGATGAAAAAGAGACTTACAGCCGGACCATTACCCAGTATTTACTGAACGTCGTCAGTGATGAACATTATGCAGACAGCCCGGCAGGGAAAAAAATGCTGTTTCAGTTACAGGAACCGCTGTTATCCGCCATGACACCTTTACCGGAACGTCCGGACAATCTCCGGCTAACCGGACAGCAAACCCGGCAAATCCGCGCGTCAGTGATGGCATTTGGTGATCAAACGATTGCCGAGACTTTGCTGCGTAAAGGGATCACGCACCATGAATACCGGATTTTGCAGCGCACCCAGAACGGCGAATATCAGCTGTTCCTGCATTTTTCCGGGACGCAATGGCTGTACATCGGCCGCCAGCGGAAGAAAAGCAAACTGATTGAGTTTTGTCATTATCTGCAACAGTGGCTGATGCGCCTCAACCGGGAAAGTGAAGGCCTGTATGTCGTGGAACATCTGTTACTTCGTCCCGCCGACACCACAGATCCGGGCCCTTATGCCCATCAGATCAGTGTCGTGCTGCCCGGTTTCACCGCCCGTCACCAGCAGCCCCTTTTCCGGCAACAGGCCGAAGCTCTGATTCGCAGCAACAGCCCGGCACATTTGCTGATACATGTTCACTGGCTGTCATTTTATCCTTTTAAAGCCTTTGAAGCCCTGTATCTCGAATGGCGGACGCACAAAGCCCGGTGCAGCGGTCAATCTCAGGGCGGCGATCCGTTTCCTCAAGGACAGCAGTCTCCTCAAGGACAACAGTCTCCTCAAGGACGGCAGTCTGCTCAGGCACCTCAATCTGACGCCGCGCAGCAAGAACAATCTTACTGTGATGCGCTGGCAAAACGTTTGCTTGAATGTCTTCATCAGCCGGACAGTGAGGAAGGAGGACTGATCTTATGACAGCATCCCGGCCTCATCAGATCCGCCATGCCCGGCTTGCCCTGAATTTTGATTCTGCGCCAGTGGCCGAAGCTTTTGAACAGCAGGCGCATCAATGGGTCATGCAACGGTTATTACCCCATATCGAACACCTGTTTGACCAGCTCTGCCCGCCCGGAGAAGTGATCACGATTGATCAGCTGCTGCTGGATACCGGCACCATCCCGGCGGACACCATGTATGAGGCACTGCTGGCCGCCATCGAAACACAACTCATTGACCAGCTCCGGCCTCATTTGCAACCAGCCGGGAGACAGCAGCCACATGTGCAACACAGCGGGCCGGAACAAGAAAAATTAAACGGATTCACGGAAGTCACAGGACTCAAGGGACTGACCCGCCGGACATCCGCTGAGGATGCGTGGGCGCAGGCACGCTGCTTTCTCGAAACAGGACAGTTACACTGGTCAGCCGATTTGCAAGATCCCACCACAATGGACCATCTGGTCCGGACATGGCAACAGCACCCGGCACAGCTCACTCAACTGCTCACCCATAGTGCAGAGTCAACACAGCTGCTGAATCGTCTGCTCGAACAAACACCGGAGGAATCTCTGGCTGATTTGCTGGCGACTCTGCCACCCGCGATACAACACCGGGCGATGCAGAGATTAACCCGTCATCCCAAACGCCATCATCCGCGTCTGCAAAACGCACTGAATCAATTCTGGCAAAACCGGCTGACAGAGGCCTTCAGCCACCATCAGCTTAACGGGATTTTGCCAGACTGGGACCTGTTAACACAGGCATATCAAACGCCACTTCTGACGGCACTCCGGCGCCATGCTCAGGACAGTGCGCTTCCTTTTGTGCTGATCAGTGCGCTCCGGGAAACACACCGTTTGTCGCTGCTCGCGTGTCTGGAACCGGCAGAATATCCGTTCCTGTGCCGGATACTGAAAGCGCCATCCCTGTGGCAGAACAGTATGCCTTCAGCCGCAGAGAAGACAGAGACAGACAACATCACTCGTCTGTCCTCACAGAACATCACGCATCTGTCCTCACAACGTGCGGAACGGCGTCTGTCCCTGCAAAACCGCCACTTACATCACCGGGGAGAGAGAGGGGAAAGGTGTCTCTCCTCACAAAATCTGTCGCGTCTGTCCTTACAAAATCAGTCCACACAAAATAAAGCTTTGTCCCCTGATTTATTTTCAGAAAAAACATTACCTTCTTCCCCCCGGCCTCAGCCCACACAGGTTTCCCGGCCAGTGCCCCACCTGTCACAACAGCTCTGGTGCTTCACTCTGCATTATCTGCTGACAGAACGCGGCAGCCAGTTTAACCGCCGGCAATTTCTGATGATGCTGATCGTCCGGATGGCCGCCGCAAATAACCAGAAACCGGCCGACCTGTTAAGTGGCCTGCAAGATGGCCTGAACACACAAACGTCAGACACCACACTTCAGGCACAGATGCGTCAGTTACTGACAACCATCGCCCGACAATGGGCAAAACCAGAAACGCTTCAGCCTCAACCCGGTCTGAACCCGCCGAAATCCGGGTCATCTGCATGGCAACAACCGGCGCCACAAGCGATGTCCGTTTCCTGGCTTGAAGCTGCTGCGCAAGTCGCCGGGCAATCCGCGCAAACGGCAAGTCAATCCGGAGTAACCCCGGTAAAAATTCCGGTGAACACAGTCAGTGCGCTGACGCCGGCAGAAAAGGTCAACCAGACCCCGGCTGATGATATCCATGCCTTGCTTGAAGCCCTGAAATACGGCAGTGAAGCCACGCTGAAGCGCTTATGGCCGGATCACCCGGACATACTGACAGCACTGCTGCGACAGGCCGGACAGCTGGCGGCCGTCCGCCAGCACTGGGCCGAACATTTTACCGACCCGACCCTGCTGGATTTCTCCGGACTGATTGCGCCGGATGCCCGCGGATTTATCCGGCATGTCATCGAAAACCGGCGGATTTTTATGGCGTTTGTCCCTGCTAAGATTGTTGCGCCTGTCCCTGCAAAATCCGGGAATGCATCTGAAGTGTCTGTCCCCATAAAAGCGTCTGTCCCCATAAAATCCACGAAAGCATCTGAAGTGCCTGTCCCCACAAAAGCGTCTGTCCCTGACACATCCTCCACCACGTCAACGGTCATGACCGGAGAAACACTGCGGATTAGCCTGTGGCAATTTACACTGGGTTATCTGCTGACCGAACGAGGCAGTGAATTTAACCGTCGCAGCTATCTGCAATCTCTTGTGCGTCAGATGGCGGCCCGGCGGAATATCAGCCAGAGCGCGCTGATTCAGGCCATGATTGCCGTTCTGACTGGTGAGCCACCTCATGAGCTGCTGACCCTGTTACTGAGCCTGCAACATAACCCGCCGTCTCAAATGACGGCACCAGCCAGTGAAGCGGCCACGGATGCCCTGATGAAAATCGCCGGCTGGTGGCAACACCCGTCCGACATGCCGGAACTTGCCGGGGACACAGGCCCGCGCATGCATATCCGCCAGCTGATTCAGGTATTGCTGCATCCGGCCCCGGACCAGTGGCGCACTCTCCCGGCGGCATTGCTGGACACACATCAGACGCAGATACAATCACTATTACATCAGCTGGGCAGCAGTGCCGCTGTGCGCCAGCAGTGGGCGGAACGGTTCGATCTCCCGTCCCGGCTGGCACTGGTTACACTCATCGATCCCGCGGCAGCGCCTGTCCTAACAACGCTTGTTCACGCCATACCGGCTCTGTCACGCAAGCTGGCAGTCACGCCACCACTTCAGGAACAACCGCTGCAAACCAGCCTCTGGACGATCAGCCTGACCTATTTGCTGGTGGAACGAGGCAGTGAATTTAACCGCCGGAGTTATCTGTCCTCGCTGATGACTCAGTTAGCCGCACGACATAATCTGGATTTGCGTCAGCTGATTGAGACATTGCGAAGTCTCGACCCTGCACCCGTCCGGTTTCAGGATGATTTGACCTGGATGCTCAGTCAACTCGATCCCGCTGGCGGTTTAACCGCCAGCCAGTGGCTGAATCAGCTGAACGGGCATCCACAGCACATCATGCTCACTGAATCACAGCAGCGCCATTTTCGCCGGTTTCTCTGTCACCTTAACCCCACCGATGCAGCACACTATGCGATCGGACAGTTTGCCCCGGATGCTCAGCAGCAACTGATCACAACACTGGCACCGTCAGTGTGGCAGGATGTGGGCCCGCTATTACCGGTGCTGACAGTGCTGTTTCAGGTCAGCACACTGCCCGCATATTTGTTTTACCGGCTTCTCTTCAGCGCCGGAACGCCCAAAACGATCGCCGACTGGAGCCATGTACTACTTCGGGAACTACAAAAAATTAATACCGCACAATCGATGGCTGAGATCAGCGAACATCTGCAACAACAGCTCAAACAAGCGTTCAGCAAAAACACGTTTTCCCGCACACAACAGTCAGCGTGGCTATCAGCTTTGCAGGAACCCGTCAGACTGACGCAATGGCTGAACAGCGATACACGCTCACGGCCTGAAGCCATCTCAGCAACCATTCCTGAACAGCTGACCCATAGTGCAGCCCGATCTCTCATTGCTCATCAGCATGCGTCCCTCTGGCGGCAGCTCACTCAGGTATTGCAATCCCGGCAACAATGTAATCACTGGATTACCCGGCTGGACGATGCGTCTCACATGGCACTGTTCGCGACACAGTATCCGCAGCGGCAGCCTTATCTCATCACGCTTTATCACACGCTGATGCTGCTTACCGGCGGCGCGATGCCGGTTCGTCAGGCGTTCTGGCAAATCATCTATCACCGTTGGTTAATCACTGACGTTCAAGGCCCCCTCAACGCCCTTTTCAGCCAGCTACTGGCCGAACTGATGGCTGACGTCCGGATTCAATCCTGTCTGAATCTGCAACCACAGAAAGACAGGCGGTCTCAGGAGGAGACGAATGAGGACAGACACCATCTCCTCATTCGGCAACTGGCACAACAACTGCCCGTGGAAGCGGCATGGCTGAAAGCGCTGGCGGATCAATTCAAAGCTTGCGATGCGCAGACCCAACCGGATAAGGCAGTCAATGAAGCTCAAACAAGAAAAGAGAAAGAAACAGAAAGCGTAGAAACAGAAAGGACAGACACTCTGGGTGATCTTGCGGGGACAGGCACCCCTGCCCCTGCTGCGCTTACCAAACATCTTACAGGGACAGACGCCCATCTTACAGGGACAGACGCCCCGCTTCAGGCTGAACATCCGGCGAGCGACCCTGTGTTATGGCAGGCACAGGATGCTCAGGATGAGAATGAAGCCACCGGAGAACCCATTCAGATCATCAATGCCGGACTGGTGCTGGCTTCAACCTACATTCCCATGCTGTTGCAACGGCTTGAACTGACCGACGGGCAACAGTTCATCAGTCCCCAAACCCGTCAACAGGCGGTTTTTTGTCTGCAATGGCTGACCCATGGCACCGATGAAGCGCCGGAATATTTGCTGCCCCTGAATAAAGTGCTGTGTGGTATGCCGCTGCATGAGCCGGTGCCTTTCAAGACACCGCTGCCACAAGGCGCAATCGCACTGACTGAAGGTTTGCTTCAGGCCATCATCGATCACTGGAAAGCATTGGGCGCGACTTCGGTCGCCGGATTACAGACCACCTTTTTGCAGCGCGGCGGCAACCTGACTGAAACAGAAAAACAGTGGCAACTGGCAGTATTTCCCGGTCCGTTTGATATGTTACTCGACCAGCTGCCCTGGACTTTTCAAACCATCAAATACCCATGGATGGACAAACCCTTGTTTGTCTCCTGGCGTTAAGGAAGGTACATCATGATCCAATTCCTGTTCCGATGTCTGAAAAACCGGTCTTCAGGCCCGGTTTCATTACTTCCGTGGTTGTTATTTTTCGTCCTGATTGTGTGGGGATTTATCCTGTCTGTCCCTGCAACACCCGCGACGGCTCAGGAAGCCCCCACCAGCCAGTCTGCAGCCGGCCCGGTCCTGAGCAGCAGCAACTATCAAACATGCAATCTGCGGTTAAGAGACGGCAAAGCACCTGGTGATATCCGGACCATTCAATATCAACTCAATGCGCTGTATCAGGATAATTCTCAGTTCCCGCAGGATGATAAATACCTCAATGATGGTCGCTGGGGCCCGGTCACCCGTCGCTGGCTGGCTTATTTCTGTGCTGAATTTGATGTTGTTCAGCCAGCCGCTTATCAGGCATTTATGGAATCCATTCTGATTGATTTAGACCGGGCAACTTACTTAAATGCCTTATATCCAAACTGGCGTGGCTACATTGCGCCAAAAAACTTGCTGCATCTGAAAAACAGCGATATCGCCAATAAGATCATTGCCGGCATTGTGGAGAAAACCTCACAACCAGCCCTCCAGACAGAGGTCAATACTCCAGATTCAACGGACTATTATCAGCTCACGACAGCCGATTTCACACAACTCAGCCAGCGTCAGTCTACGCTGGCCGCACTCAAAAAACTGGCGTCACAACAGTTTGAACAACGCAGTGAATTGTATAATTCACTGCGGGCTGCGTTTACCAAACTGGGAAAAAGCGTCGATATCGACGCCCTGATCACCTCTCAAATTCTGAACTTACCCGCAGCACCGGCCCAGAGCCTGAATATTCAATCCGGTGATTCAGCCAACAGCACCAGGAGTCAGGCTGACAGTGGTCAGGCAAAAAACAGCGACCAACAAACCACCATCAAATTTCAGTCAGCCACACCGCAACAAATCAGCTGGCAAATGAAGCCGGGCGCGTTACAGGATACCCTGAATCAGGAAAATCTCGTGCCGGTCGACAAAGCACTGCTGAAAAAGCTGGCACCACTGCAAAATCAGGTATTTGCCAGTGACTTACTCATCGCCATGGCGTTTAAACTGGCCGGACTGCCCACCTCCGGTGAAGCAGTGGAAAGTATTCTGAATCTGGCTAAAAAAACCGGCGACATGCCCCAAAGTGATTCACCGATGTTGTGGCAGGCACCGGATAATTGTGGCTGTCAGGACAGTAAGCCAGCAATTCAGAGTGATGGCACATTTTATGGTTTTGCGCCTTACTGGTCTTTGGCAGGCCAACATAAGAAAAAAGACCAACCCGCTTATGAGACGATTCGCTTCAGTCAGCTGGACCGGATTGGTTACACAGCCGCCGTCATCAAACCAGACGGTGACGATATTGCGCTGATACTTCCCCCGAACTGGCAAAACCGGACTGAATATACCCGGTTTATTCAAATGGCTGAACGTTACCGCAGTGCCGTGGATTTGGTGGTCACGACCCCCAAACATATGACGAAGTCACAGCTGATTCAGATACTGACAAAAAGGACAGGCAAAACCGATGATCTGGTCTCAATGCTGGTGGCAGCGGTCAAACAACCACTCGATAAACGTTTCGTCAACCGGATGAAACCCATCCTCTCTTTCGGTCTGTCCCCGGTACCGACAATGGGGGATGGCGTGACATTGTATCTGGATTTATCCCCGCTCAACGATGAGGCCAGCCAGCAGGTTTTTGTTGATTTTATCCGTCGTCTGAAGGCCGCACTGCAAGGTGTGCCTGTCTCTGAACAGCTCACGGCAACGCCCGGCGACCGGTACTTTCTGAACCTTGTGATTCCGGTCAGGACCATCACCAGTCACACGTATGGCGATCCGCAAAATATCTATCGGCTGGGTAACCTGAAGCAGTTAGCCCGGCTGACCAATCTGATCATTACCCTGCCCGGCGATCCAGCCAGCAACCCGCCGTCACATGTTGCTGACAATTCTCAAACATCCAGTTCTCAAACACCTGGTTCTCAAACAACCAGTTCTCAAAAAACTAAGCAGAACACCGCATCTGACAATGGGTATGAGCTGGATGAAATCAGTCAAATCAGAGAATTACAGGCGTGGCTTGGCGGTCAGCCGGATCAGGAAACGGTCGCCAGAATATTTCCGGATATTGTGCCGGTACTGGTCACGGCAGACAGCCGGGAACAGCAAACCGCGCTTAACCGGCTGGTCCGGTTATCAAGCTGGAATTTTGCTGGTGCCGCATATTGGCCGGTGCCTTTAAGTGAAGCCAACCAAACTCTGGTCAGTGAGACCTTTTTTCCTGAAACGCCGTCAGTTTATCCACTGATGAGCGAGCTCAGGCAATCATTCTCCCGGCTGATGAATGTTGTCTGTCCAAACCGCTGGTTGCTGCGGGTGGCACTGGCCGGTGTTTTCACCATTCTTATCGTTCTGCTGGTCAGCAGTGTGTGGATTTATCCGCTGCGTCGCCACCTGAACAGTCTGCCGTTTGTTGCTGTGTGTTGTGCAGCCGTCCTGTCACTGATGCTGGTGTTCATTGCCGATCCGTTTTTCATGCATTATAAGATTGAAATTGTTTTCGCATTTATGCTGCTGACGGGGCTGATTCTGGCAACCGCCTGGCTGGTCAACCGCGAGGGGGAAAAGCCTTAAATCAGGCAGGCATGTCGTTCTCAAGGGTCTGTTGAGCCTGATAAACCGGCTATATACCCATATATGGGTATAAACACGAACAAATTGCGGCAAAAATGAACATGAATGGTCACGAACCAAAACACTGCTTCAGATATGCCAGAAACCCGGCGGCTGGCATCGGACGACCGGTGAAATACCCCTGTGCTTCGTCGCACTGGTAGACTTTGAGCAGTTCCAGAACCTCTTCGGTTTCAATTCCCTCGGCAATGGTTTTCAGGCCCAGGCTTTTTGCCATGTGAATCACGGTCCGCACGATCACCGCATCATCGGGGTTCTGTGTCAGTTCCTGAATAAACACCTGATCAATTTTTAATTTATCGACTGCAAAACGTTTGAGGTAAGCCAGGCTGGAATAACCAGTTCCGAAATCATCAATCGACAGTTTGCATCCCATCAGTTTCAGGCGTTTTACCGTCGCCAGCACATTGTCTGTATCACGCAGCATGATCGATTCCGTCAGCTCCAGTTCCAGCATTTCCGGGAAGATGCCGGAAGATTTGATCGCCCGGTAAACCGCGTCTTCAATATTTCCCTGCGCAAACTGAACCGCGGACAGGTTGACGGCAACAACAGAATGATCAAAACCATGCTGACGCCAGCTGTCTGCTGCATGGCAGGCTTGCTGCAAGACCCATTCACCAATGGGTACAATCAGGCCGGTTTCTTCAGCAACCGGAATAAACTGGCCCGGAGAAACCAAACCCAGCGTCGGGTGATGCCAGCGGATCAGCGCTTCAGCACCAATCAGCCGCCCGGTTGCGATATCAATCTGAGGCTGGTAATAAAGCTCGAACTGATCCAGCTCCAGTGCTTTTCGTAAGTCAAAGGCAATGGTCAGCTGCTGACTGGCCAGCTCATTCATTTCTGCACTGAAAAACCGATAGGTATTTCTGCCGGCATCTTTGGCCTGATACATCGCCATATCCGCTTTACTGAGTAACTCCTCAAAGCTCTCACCATCCTGCGGGTAAAAAGCGACGCCCAGCGAACAGCTTAATAACAACTCATGTTCATTGACGATAAATTCTTGTTCAAATTCAACAAAAATCTGGCTTAATACCGGGAAACAGCCATCCGTGTCAGATAACTCAGGCAGCAGTATCAAAAATTCATCCCCACCCTGCCGGAAGAGCGTGCCCTGTCCCCCGAGACAGGATGACAGCCGCTTTGCCACCTGAACCAGTAGCTGATTGCTGTCATGATAGCCCAGCAGTTCATTAATGTGCTTGAATCTGTCCAGATCTAAATTAATCAGCCCGACAACTTTCCCTTTCTGAGCAGCCGCAGTGACGGCCTGATTCAGCCGGTCTTCCAGCAAACGGTGATTCGGCAGCTGTGTCAGCGCATCATGATGAGAAAGAAATACCGCCTTCTCCTGAGTCAGCCTCAGCTGGTGAATATCTGAAATAATCCACACACTGCCATTTTCCTGATGACAGGCATCAATTGAATTGCCGGTTAATTCACACCAGATAGGTTTGCCGTTAGCCCGACAGAGCTGCGTGGCACCGGTAAAGGCTTCGCCACTTGACAGCGCCCGGTAAGCATCTGTCCCGAAGTCACTGAAAGTCTCATCGCTTTCATACAGAATCCGGGTCGATTTCCCCACCATCGACCCAGGCGCATAGCCCAGCATCTCTTCAAGACGCCGGTTGCAGGCAATGATCATCCGGTCACGAACCCAGGCAAGACCTACAATCGCGTTATCTAATATCGCTTCTTTCTCTGCCAGCAAACGCTCCAGCAGCTCATGCTGATGCTTGCGTTCGGTAATATCACGCCCCACCATCACGGCATAATACTGTCTTTCGAGCCGGGCAACCCGATAGGAAAGATCTAACCATACCGGGCGCTGCTCCCGGATTAACTTCAGCTCAGAGAAATGTGTTTCGATCGAGGCCTGCTTTTTTGCCCTCAACAGATCACTTTTTAACGTCGTGACCATGGCATCAATATCATCCAGGGGAAGTGAATTCAGTGAATGCCCTGTCAAACGGCCCGGTCTGGCATCAAATAACAGCTCTGTCGCGCGATTTACATCCGTAATCAGTAAATCCGGCAGGGAGACTAGCATGACAAAGTCAGACGTCTGATCAAGCAGGGTTTTAAATCGTTCGAGACGCTCGGTATTGCGCTTAAACTGCGGATAATAACTTTTACGGAAAGAGCGCTCACCCAACCCGATGATCTGCTCACGCTGCTTACTTCTCTCGTCTTTGTCATCTGTCATCTTGGTCACATAGCTTCTTGATCATGGTTTTCTTGATCACGGTTTTCTTGATCACAGTTTTCTTGATCACATAGCTTCACCATAAATCGTCTTGATATCCGCAATGGATGCCTGTCTCGGGTTGGTAATAATACATGCGTCATGAAAGGCATGTTTCGCCAGCTCCGGGATATCTGATGAGTGCACCCCTACCCGCGACAGCTGGCTCATGATATGAACGCGTTCCCGCATTTCCCCGATCGAGAGCGCCACTTTTTCCGTACAGTCCTGCAGGGTCATCCCTTTGGTTCTGATACCAATCGCCTCCGCGATTTGCTGATATTTATCACTGCTCTTATTCATGTTGAAGCGAATCACATGGTCAAGCAGCATGGCATTACACTCGCCATGGGGCAGATCCAGATAACCACCGAGTGCGTGTGCCATCGCGTGTACCGCCCCCAGACTGGCATTAGAAAAAGCCAGACCAGCCTGCAGCGATCCCAGCATCATATTTTCTCTGGCCTCGATTTGGTCCGGATGCGTCACGGCCAGTTCAAGATTGTTCCAGATGAGTTTCATGGCTGTGATTGCATGTACATCGACAATCGGAGAACTTGCCGTCGACACATAGGCTTCAATGGCATGCGTGAGCGCATCGATACCTGTTGCGGCGGTTAATCCCGGATCGACCGTGGTGGTGGTCACCGGATCAACCAGCGCCACATCCGGCACCACACTTTTACTGATAATCGCCATTTTGTATCGTTCCGGTGAATTCAGAATGATACAAAACTGGGAAATATCAGCCGCAGTACCTGCGGTGGTCGGAATACAGATCAGCGGAGGCCCCGGCACTTCAATCCGGTCCACGCCTTCATAGTCCCGGATATCCCGGCCATTGGTATGCACAATGCCTATCGCCTTCGCGCAGTCCATCACACTGCCGCCACCGACGGCGACAATCACATCACATTCATTTTCCCGGTAAACTGTCACACCGGCCATCACTTCATGATCTTTGGGATTTGAGGTTAAACCGTGGAAAACGACGGATTCGATACCGGACTCGGTTAAATCGTCCCGAGCCTGCTGCGTCCAGCCAGCATTCATCACCCCGGCATCAGAGACAATCAACACCCGCCGGGCAGCCATGTTACGGGCATAAAAACCCACCCGGTGACGTGCGCCAACGCCAAAGATAAATTCAGGAGCAACAAATTTCCTCATCTCATAAAGCGCCATGGCGACTTCTCCATTACAACCAGTAACTCATCATTAAAACAGATCAAAAATAACAAAAACATTCATTTTAATTATATCTATATCTAAAGGTTTAGTTCATATTGATCACCGGAGCAATCCGGCAGATGATCCGCGATGTCCTTTTGATCCGCAATGTGCCTTTGATCATAGAATCTCATACCTTTATGATTGATGATGCATATAAATCAATCATCATGGATTTCTTATGAAAATAATCAAAACCACTTTCATGCTGACAGTCACGCTCGGGCTGCTTACCAGTACTCTTACATCATTTGCATCAGGTTGTGTACCTCAGCGGCTGAAAATATCTGATAACCATCGTTTTTTACAATATGAATACGGACAACCCTTCTTCTGGCTGGCAGATACCGGCTGGTTATTGTTCAGTAAACTCAGCCGGGAAGAAGCGGCAGAATATTTACAGAACCGTCATGACAAAGGATTTAATGTCATACAGGTGATGGTTGTTCATGATCTGGCGGAAAAAAATTATTACGGTGATACGCCGTTTGCCAACGAAGATCCGACCCAGCCAGCAGTCACACCGGGTCATTCACCGGATGATGCACAAGCCTATGACTACTGGGATCATGTTGATTACATCGTCAGTCTGGCTGCGGAAAAAGGGATATATATGGCGATGGTTCCGGTATGGGGAAGTGCCGCCGGGCAGGTGAAAACTCAGGGGAATTGGGCGAAGACCTATGCCACCTGGCTGGCACGGCGCTACCAGCAAAACCGCAATATTATCTGGATGAATGGCGGGGATAAGAAAGGCACATATCTGCCACAGGTCTGGCAACAAATCGGACAGGCGCTGGATAAAGAAACCCCGGATAATCTGATTACTTTTCATCCGTTTGGCGGCACTCAGTCCTCGACCTGGTTCCATCAGGCTTCGTGGCTGGATTTTAATATGTTTCAGTCCGGACATCGTCGCTACGATCAAAAACGGGATGATGTGCCCGCCGCAGAATGGAAAGGGGAAGACAACTGGCGCTATGTTGAGGAAGATTATGCGCGAACACCTGTCAAACCAACGCTTGACGGTGAACCCTCCTATGAAAATATTCCGCAGGGTTTACATGACTCAAATCAGCCTTACTGGAAAGCTGCCGATGTCAGACGTTATGCTTACTGGTCTGTATTCGCTGGCGCGTTTGGTCATACTTATGGTAACAATGCCGTGATGCAGATGCATAAGCCTGATTCTGGAGAAGGTTCTTACGGCGTTCGTGATTACTGGGATCATGCGATGAACGATGAAGGTGCCGGGGAAATGAAATATCTCAAGCAGCTGATGCTTTCCCGGCCTTTCTTCGAACGGCGGCCGGATCAGTCACTACTGGCGGGTGACAATGGCCTGAAATACAATTATGTGATTGCGACCCGCGGAAATAACTATGCTTTTTTCTATACCTATACCGGCCGTTCGTTTGACGTCAATCTGAGCAAAATGCCGGGAGAAAAAGTTAAAGCCAGCTGGTACAGTCCGCGCAACGGCACCAGTCGTCCGGCAGGTGTGTATGATACATCCGGAACGCAGGCTTTTCAGCCACCGGGAAGTGAAGCTCCGGGCAATGACTGGGTGCTGATTCTTGATCGCATCTGATCAGGTGATTGCTCGTTTTCAGCAAGACTGTCCGGGACCGGTTTTCTTTGGTTCATTATAAGGTCAATAGTCGTCAATGATGTAAACTGACGGCCTTAGCACTCATCCAACACGCCGGGCTGATGGCACTTTACCGCACATTCAGTACGCGAATCTGAAATCCGGCAGTGATTTAATCGATGCCGGAACTTATGTGGGCTATCAATATCACGGCGCATCACCCGATCTGGGTGCTTTCGAGTCAAAGTAACCGGTTGAATTCCCGATCTTTTCAGCTTCGGATATGGTCCGTTTTAATCTGTTTCACACAACAGGAAAACGGACCAGACACCACAGACAATGAGGTAACGCAAAGCCGGAGGCCGCATTGAAATAAAAATCACCGCCACACTGATCCAAAACAGCAGTTTCACCGTAAATATCTCAGTTGAAAAAAATCAGGAGAAACCGAATGATTACCGTTTGGTATGACGCACAGTGCGGGTTATGTTCCAGAGAAATCAATCACTACCGTCGCATTGCACCCGCAGGTATTTTTCACTGGCGGGATGTGATGGCTTCAGAAACGGAGCTGCAACAACACGGCATCACGGTGGCTCAGGGGTTACTGGCCTTACATGCAAGGGATGACGCCGGCACAATTCATCAGGGCGTGGATGCATTTATTTTAATCTGGCGACAACTCAAACGATGGCGTCTGCTGGCCGTTTTGATCGCATTACCGGGCATTCGTCAGGCAGCTGGTCTCGCCTATCGGTTTTTTGCCAACTGGCGATTTCAGAAACTGACACACTGTCAGGTGGCTGCACAACAGGAGAAATGTGATTGATGACACCGGATTTTCACAGGCCTCATTCCTTTCAGCATGTGGCGGTGTTTGGCAGCTCTGGTGCCATCGGTCAAGCGCTGATTAAGAAGTTGCTTCAATCACATCCGGACGTGCACATTCATTGCTTCTCGCGGCGTTCGTCGCAGGTTTCCCTGATGCAAGCGTCTTTATCTAATGTCACCTGCTATCAACTCGCAGGTTATGATGAGGACGATATCGCTCAGGCAGCAAAGCAAACGGGTGATACTCACTTTGATTTGATCGTCATTGCAACCGGTATGCTTCATGATGAACACATCCGGCCGGAGAAATCACTACGCGAGGTCTCTGCGGATAAATTTCATCAGCTATTTACTGTCAATACGATTATTCCGGCAATGATCGCCAAACATTTTTTGCCGCGTTTACACAGAAAAAAACCAGCAGTTTTTGCTGTCTTGTCCGCCCGTGTCGGCAGTATTACCGATAACCGGCTCGGGGGCTGGTATGCTTACCGGGCATCAAAAGCAGCCCTGAATATGGTGATAAAAAATGCAGCGATAGAGACCGGCAGAACCCATCAACAGGCTATCGTCGCAGGGCTACATCCGGGTACGGTGGACAGTCAATTGTCCAAGCCATTTCAGGACAATGTTCCTCCGGGTC
This sequence comes from Vibrio aerogenes, assembly GCF_024346755.1. Lineage (NCBI taxonomy): Bacteria > Pseudomonadati > Pseudomonadota > Gammaproteobacteria > Vibrionales > Vibrionaceae > Vibrio > Vibrio aerogenes. Next base: position 2,715,142 of record NZ_AP024861.1, read on the forward strand.
AGTTGTTTAGCCCTGAGCAGTCGGCCGGACATCTGTTATCTGTGATTGACCGGCTTACCCCGGAAGACAGCGGTAAGTGCTTTGCGTGGGATGGCAAAGAAATTGCGCCCTGAGGCAAGCCTGACTGAATGGGCCAGGTCTCTTTGGTCTCTCGCCTGTCCTTGGTACTTTGTCCTTATAAACTGTCTTTTGTAGAGCTCCCTTTTTCTGGTGACTGTCCTTAATCGCATTAATCGCATCTTTCTGGTGAATGTCCTCGCATCTATAAACTGTCTGTCCTTATAAACTTAAATAACTTAAATGACTGTCCTTATAAACTAAACTGCGCCCAAACACCCAAATGTCTGTCCTCATAAACGTTAGTCTTTTATCAACATCATATTTCACGGTAAATGTTTCCTGACCCGCACATCAAACAGCTGCACTTTTCATCCTCCCAAATTTATTGCATTCTCTGCTTATTCAGTCTTTGCCTTAACTGTTATGACCATACCACGCGCCCAACAAATCGATCTTGCGATCACACCTTATTATCACTGTGTCTCCCGCTGTGTCAGACGGTCGTTTTTGTGTGGTGAGGATGAAATATCCGGGCGCTCTTACGAACACCGGCGGGGCTGGCTGGAGAAACGGATCCTCAAATTAGCTGGTATATATTGTATTGATATCTGCGCTTATGCAGTCATGCCCAATCACTATCATTTAGTTGTCCATATCAACCGCCCGAAAGCCGAATGTCTGACTAACGCTCAGGTCATTGAACGCTGGCAGAAAGAACATCAACTACCTTTATTGCTTCAGCAATATATGAAACGTCAGCTGACCTGCAAAGCTGAATTTAAACGCTGCGAATTAATCATTCAGCAATGGCGGGAGCGACTTTACTCTTTAAGCTGGATGATGAAAGAGCTGAATTTCGATATCGCTCTTCAAGCCAATCGGGAAGATGGCTGCACTGGTCATTTCTGGGAGTCCCGATTTAAGTCACAAGCACTGCTGGATGAAGCTGCTCTGCTGGCCGCAATGGCCTATACCGATCTCAACCCTGTACGCGCCAACACGGCTAAAACACTGGAAGATTCGGCATATACATCTCTCAAAAAACGGCTGGAAGCATTGGAACAAGGCCAGCCAACGCCACACAAATTATTCCCTTTTACCGGCTATGAGCAGCAATATCAGCCAGATGGTATTCCATTCCGGTTAATGGATTATATAGCGTGGGTCGACTATGTTGGCAGACAAATCCGGGCTGGCAAACGCGGATTTATCGATGACCGCCAACCCGAAATACTTACCCGCTTGTCACTGAACCAAACCGAATGCCTGAAGCTCGTAACACATCTGGAGCGAAGGCGATACCTGTGGGTTGGGCGCGCCGGACCACTCTCGGTAGTCAAACAATATTTCAACAAATCACGCATTGATGGGGTTTAGATTGAAAGCTCAGGATTCGTTTGCCTGAAAAATGGTTTTTCCCGGTCAGCCCTTCTCTTTTAGTTCAATATCTCCCCTTCTCTGGTTATTTTTCCAAACAATTAAATAAATATCAGGATGAGTTGATGGAGATTTGTGGCTTTCTTTTTGGTCGTGACTGTCCTTGGTCTATTTTGGTCCTTGGTCTATTATCAATACGCCTGTCCTCTCAGTTCTCTTTTTATTGTTCTACATTTATAGAATCTGATTGTTTCGCTCTGCTTTTAAATTGGTAACTTGCGGAGCGATTTTATTATTTATGGTATTGGTAAGGGCATGACTTAAAGCAAGCTCTGTATTTGCCACAGTTATTCCGGCTTCAGTAAGTTTATCCCGGCATTGTTGATTAAAAGTCGGCTGATCACCATTAGATGCATTAGAAGGCATTTTGAGGCCTTCACCTTTAAAGAAATGAGGGTTTTTGGGATCATTTTTACCAAAGAGTTCCAGAGTGGTATGAGCTCCCATCCAGCCAACTGAATCAGGGAACAACTTGTTAATTACTGCATTATTATGTTCATCTATAGTAGCCACTCCATTCACGTTATCTTTGTGATTGGTAAAGTGAATTGGAAATCCGCCATGATTACCCGCACTAATAATAATAATATGTGATCCGGAATCTTCAGTATCAATGGCTTTCATCCAACCTTTAAGGCCAGGGCGTTTGAAAGAATGAATTCTGTCTGTCACGTGTTGTGCAACATCGTCTCTGTCTATGGGCTGGTTATTAAAACTCAGCACTCTTGTCGCCAGATCCGAGTCAGCTAAAACTCTCGTGGTGAAGGTTGTCATTCTTCTTACCTGCGTACGTAAGAAGTCATTCACATCTCTGTTTACAAATTCCATCCAAAGCGCATTAATATCAAGTTTGTAACCAATTAATCTATTCTCTAAAAACTCCAACCGTCTTGCATTACCGCTATTGAAATGATTATCTGTAGAAAAATGATCTTGATTGGTTTCTGTCAGATAACGACCAATATGAATACCTACCTGAGTAATTTTAGTTTGGTGACGAAGATTCAGATATGTCTTTCTGAAGTCATCCATATCTCTTAGTTCGTTTAAACGAAGCTGAATTTCAGGAATTAATTTTCGGATCCATTTGACATGAGATTTACATTTATTTCCGTTTTGGTCTAAGTTAAATTGGACTACAGGTTGTCTTTGAAGAAGACTATCAGTCTGTTCTCCCTGTGTAACACAATTGAAAATATTGTTTTGCAATTTCCTCTGCTCAACCATTTCCCTCCGATTATCCACAAGACCAACACCCTGTTTCCTATTACTTTTTTTCTGAACAACAGAACTGATGGCCATCCGGTTTTTATTCTCTTTTGATTTCTCTGTTTGAGTATACATAGTGCCAACCTTTTCAAATTGAACCTGAAGCTACACTAATAGTTTTTTCTTATCAGCTATCCGATCTCATCTGCATCGCCCTTGCCCCCATCGCCGTCGCCTCACTTTCAAGTGCCGGATTATCATTCACCGCCATGCCGCTCACAGATGTCGTTGGCTGCACTCTTCCCTGCATTTGCTGCACCACATGACCCAGTTCATGGGGAAGATGTTTTTCCTGTCCGGAAGCAAGATGGATGTCGCTGCCCTGCGCATAAGCGTGGGCCTGCACGGCGGCGGGTTTAGCAGAGTGATAATGCACTTTGACGTGATCAAGGCTCATTCCGCTGAGGTTTTCCATTCCGCTTTTGAGGTTATCCGGTAAGCCGGTGTTGTTCGGTTGCCGCTGGACCGGCGTGCGGTTATCCTCAAGCACCATGCCATCACCTTGTCCGGTGTGACGTTGCACCGGGGCTTGCTGCCGGTGGCTGGTTTTATCTTTTAAGTCCGCATACATGATCTTTTCTCCTGACCCTGCTCACTGGTTTCAGACAATCAACTTATTCTCTTTACGAAATTCCTGACGAATACTGTCCAGAATATCGTCCTGATACACCACACGTTCACCCCGGCGAATCGCCGTCAATGCACACTGGCGCAATACATTAATGATCTGCCCGCCTGCCATTTCAAACTTCTCCGCAACCTCAGTGAAATCTACCGACGCATCCAGTTCACACACACCCCGGAATGCGTTGTGCCACAGTTGTAACCGCTCCTCCGGGCCGGGTATGGTGAACTGCACCATGCTTTGAAACCGACGGGTGAAGGCTTCATCCATATTGCTTTTTAAGTTAGTCGCGATGATCACGGTGCCGGGAAAGTCTTCGATTTTTTGCAATAAATAACCGGTCAGCTGATTGGCGTGGCGATCATTCGACGAGCTGGCTTCAGTACGCTTACCGAATAGCGCATCGCCTTCATCAAAAAATAAAATCCACTCCTTGTAGCTGGCGGCATCAAACAACCGGGAGAGATTTTTCTCGGTTTCCCCGATATATTTGGAGACCACCATCGATAGATCCACCCGGTACACGTCGCGTCCGGTCGATTTTCCCAACAGAGCGGCGGTCAGCGTCTTGCCTGTCCCCGGTGGGCCGGAAAACACCGCACGATAGCCGGGTTTCACCTTGTGACTGAGCTGCCACTCCTCCATCAGCGTCTTGCCGTGCGCCAGCCAGGCGCGGATCTCTTCGATTTTGTCCATCACACGATAATCAAGCACCAGCTCCTCCCAGCTCAAAGGCGTTTCCAGCAAATGGGCTGGAAAGCTGGTACTGTGTTCCGGCCTTTTCCGTTCGCCGGTAATGAAGTAATTCAGCCATTGATCACTCAGCTGATAGACGCCGGACCAGCGTGGCAAACCAGCCTCCACCGGCAGCAGTTCGGTCACCTGTTCAGCCATCAGACGGTGTTTTGAACAGAGAATATTACGGGTATGAAGATGCCATTCGGGATTATTGGCACTGAGCAAAAAATTGAGGGTTTGTCCGGTGGGAAGAAAACCACCAAAGGCTTTATCCGTCACACCACCAAACTCGGTAAATGGCCGGTCAATCATCCCGTTCAGACCAAAGAAATAATCCAGCGCATCGGGCCGAATCGTTGGGGCAATGACAAGCGCCAGCGCCAGCCGTTCAAAGGTGTTCAACTGCCACTCGATCAAACAATCAGCATACAGGCTGCTGCCGGGCTCAAGAGATGGCGGCTCAATCTCCAGCCAGTGATGTTCGTGTCCTTCCTGCTTCAGGTAACTGCAGATGACCTGGCTGATCACTTGCATCAGCCACCCAGTTTCCAGATACAATGCCAGGATGTTTTGTTCTGCGGAGGAACAGCCTGACGGATCGCTCGTCGGCCGCAAATCTGCGACAACATGACTCTCATTCAGAACATGACTCTCAGTCAGAGCATTGCTTTCAGCCAGACCCCGCATACCGATTCCTTATACCAGTCATACAAATATGCACTTAATTGATATAAATAAGTGTAGTCGGCTATTTCAGGAACAGTTGATTTGTGGTGAAATTTTGCATGTTCGGTGAGAATAAACGGAAACCGGCACGAATACAGACATAAAAGTACCAAGTACCGGCATGAATACATCGATTAAAATACCTGTCTCGCTTCAGAGACGCCTGAACATAAACTCCAGCTCACATCCACAGGCATGAGCGTATTTCGCCAGCGTCTTCAGGGTCGGGTTGCCATTACCTTTCTCAAGCCTTGATATATTTGCTTCTTTCGTACCCATCCGTTCTGCAACCTGCAATTGAGTCAGACCAGCGGTTTCACGCATGGCAAGCAGAGTTTTGATTAATCTGAATTCAGGCGCTAAAGCATCATATTCAGCCTTCACCGCCGGATCTGAAAGCGCTTTGTTTTTTAACGACCGTAACGGGTTCATTGGGTTACCTCTCTCATCCGTTGATAAGCCAGTTGAATTTCTTTTTTGGGGACTTTTTGACTTTTCTTAACAAAAGTATGAAGCACAATGATATTGGTTCCCCTCAGATAGCAAAACAGTACACGCCCAATTCCTTCTCTGGCTTTTGCACGAATTTCAAACAACCCATTACCCATAGCTTTAGTATGAGGCTCTCCAAGATGTGCACCATATTGCTCAATCAACTCCAGTAACCTGATTATTCTGGCCTGAAGCTTTGGTGGCATCCCCAGAATGGTTTCCTCAACGCCATCATAAAACTCAATATTCCAACTCATCAGTTTGATTATCTCATAAAACTTATCTTATATGATAAGTTCAGATTGTCCAATATTTGCCATCATTCATTATCAATAAGATGCAAACACCAATATTCAGGCAACCAGCAAGGTCATCTGGATCATTCTGACAAACACTTCAGAGAAAAAAATGAGTTAAAAAGTTTTCAGGATTTAACGTCACTCAATATCACACTCGTACAACATGATTTTTCATAAACGGATCAGTTCAGGTGCAATGACATCACCTCAGTTCATCACCCCCAATGCTTTGAGTTTCCGGTACACGGTGTTTCTGCTGATGCCCAGCAATCTTGAGGTCTGGCTGATATTTCCCTGTGTGGCCTGATACGTTTGCACCAGCTGATTATCCAGCATTGTTTTGAGGTCAGACGGATTTTTGCCAGAGCCGGACATCGCTTTGTCGGACACATCTTTGTCGGGCATAGATTTTTCAGATATCGCTTTGAGCACAGACACCGGTTTAGCAATCAGGGAGCGGAGGATATGATCAGGTATATGTCCAAGCTGCAACATTTGTTCATCACCGGCCAGTAAACAGGAAACTTTCAGCACATTATCCAGTTCTCTGAGATTGCCGGGCCAGTGGTAATCTTGCAGAATCCGCTTCAGATTCACTTCGAGAGACTGATGATTCCGGCTGTACTTTTGATGTATTTGCTCGATCAGAGCAGCTTTATCCTGACGTTGACGCAGTGGCGGCAATTCAATGACCAGTCCGTTGAGCCGGTAATACAGATCCTGCCGGAATGCGCCGGTTTCAACCAACCGGGCAATATTCTTATGGGTCGCAGCAATGACCTGAATGTCTACCTGATGGCTTTGGTTTGAGCCGACGGGAATCACTTCCCGCTCTTGCAATACGTGTAGTAAACGACATTGTGCTTCTGTCGGCATATCCGCAATTTCATCAAGGAATAAGATCCCGCCACTGGCCTGACGGATTTTGCCCTGATAACCTTTCGCGCCCGCACCGGTAAAAGCACCGGGCGCATAGCCAAACAGCTCAGATTCAATTAAATCTTTGGGAATGGCACCACAGTTCACCACCACCAGCGGATGCTGACTGCGGTGACTTTGCTGATGCAGTAATTTGACGAATTCATTTTTGCCGACCCCGGTCTCTCCGCTGATAAACATGGGGACATCCTGATGAATGACTTTCATAGCCTGCTGCCAGGCTTTTTCAATGCTTGTGTCTCCCAAATGCAGATGACCTCCGCCAGAAGCCGGGCGCGAGTAACGTCGTCTGGCAGAAAATTGTTTCAGCCGGTTTTTTTCATGGACCAGATTATTCGCCTCAAGCAGTAATGGCTCAGCCAAAAGGCCAACCATGTCTGTCCGGTGAAGTAACTGAGCAGCAATCTGATTATGTGCCAGAATATGGCCCTGTTTATCAGTCACTAACACGCCCTGCCAGCCACTGTGTAACAGCTTCTGTTCACAGGCCAGATGAATTTTGACCTCGCTGCGTGGCAGACTGCATAACAGATGGTTTTCGATCATCTGCACCATACTCTGGAGCAGCATCTGAGTTGGCATATCATGGTGTTGCTGTTCACTGGAAATGTCCAGAATACCGATGAGCTCGCCATCCGGGCTCATCACCGGACTGGCAGAGCAGCTGATAAACTGATGCTGGTGGATGTAATGTTGCTTTCCGTTGATCGTCAAAGGCTTGGCTTCAATAATCGCCGTTCCGATGGCATTCGTTCCCTTCAGGGTTTCCTGCCAGCAAACGCCGGTACTCAAGGCGATTTGATTCAAACGTTCCCGGAACCGGGGTTGTCCCCAGGTGGCAAGAATAACACCCTCTTTATCCGTCAGCACCAGACGACTGTCACTGGAAGCGAACATCTGATTAAACAGCGGCAGCGCATCCGTTTCAATCGCCTGTATCAAATGAGAAACCATCCAGCGGCGCTCTTTTAATTCCGCTGAAGGTAATGTTACATGCTCAGGAAGGCGGCGTTGTTTTAAGCCTGCCTGAGAACACCGATCCCAGGATAAGGTCAGCCAGTCATTGTGTGGATATTGTATATGCATCAGCTATGTCACTTCTCTACGTCGACTGTGTCACTTTGTAACACCAACCATGTGTCAAATTGAAACACATGAACAGTTCACTTTTCTCAGCACTGCATACCGCAGACAGACATTCAATCGTCTTGTAACCATTCTTTAATCATATGTTTACATTTAAACAACACAAGATTTTCGCTTCTGGCCTGTGATTTGCGTATCACAGTCTGTGAGCCAGGGAAAATAAATCCGCGGACCACAATACACAAAAATTCTAAAAAAATGAAACAAAGGTCATATCAAGAGGAACGTATTATGATTTATGCCCAACCCGGAACGAAAGATGCCATTGTTCAGTTTAAATCGCACTACGAAAACTTTATCGGCGGCGAATGGATCAAGCCCGTCGATGGTCAATACTTTGATAATGTGTCCCCGGTGAACGGGAAAAGCTATTGTAAAGTCGCCCGATCAGGGGAAAAAGATATTGAGCTTGCACTGGATGCAGCCCATGCCATCAGGGCCGAATGGGCAGCAACCAGCGTGACCGAACGCTCGAATATACTACTCAGGATTGCTTCACGGATTGAGGAAAATCTGGAACAGCTGGCGGTCGTGGAATCATGGGAAAATGGTAAGCCGGTGCGTGAAACACTGGGGGCCGATCTGCCGCTGGTGGTCGATCATTTCAGATACTTTGCCGGATGTATCCGGGCACAGGAAGGTAGTGCTGCAGAACTCGACAGCACGACGGTCAGTTACCATTTTCCGGAGCCTCTCGGCGTTGTCGGACAAATTATCCCGTGGAATTTTCCGATGCTGATGGCCGCCTGGAAGCTGGCGCCAGCATTGGCTGCCGGATGTTGTGTAGTAATGAAACCCGCAGAGCAGACCCCCGTGTCTATTCTGGTTTTAATGGAAAAAATCAGTGACTTACTTCCACCCGGTGTGATTAATATCGTCAACGGCTATGGTCAGGAAGCCGGACAAGCGCTGGCGACCAGCAACCGGATCGCCAAGCTCGCATTTACCGGTTCAACACAGGTCGGTACACACATTCTTAAATGTGCCGCCGACAACCTGATCCCGTCGACAGTGGAGCTTGGCGGGAAGTCTCCGAATGTTTATTTTCCTGATATTTTTGATCACGAAGATGACTATCTTGATAAATGTATTGAAGGCGTATTACTGGGCTTTTTCAATCAGGGGGAAGTCTGTACCTGTC